>JBCDFE010000041.1:0-24149 GCA_039178745.1 Bacteroidota bacterium
ACTGCCTGATCGAGCCACAACTGGCTCCCTACAATACGCTGAGCTACGAGGCCGCCGACAGTTTGATAGCCAGAGGGGCCGAAGCGGCCAGGAAAATCATTCCCGACTTAGTTAAAAAGCTAGATAGTCTGGGTATTGAGCTGCCCATGAAGCCCAGATATTGCGTACGAGAACGCACCGATAGCTTTAGGATCACCAGTATAGAAGTCAGCGCTAATGAACCCTCCACAGCAACCATTTTGAGGCGGCTCATAGATATACCTACTGACGAGCAGATTACGGCCACCGATATCGCCAAGCAGATCGAACTGCTGTATGGAACTGGTTTTTTCGACCTGATAGATTTTGAGTTGCTGCCTGCAACAGGAGGGAAGAACCTGAACATTTATGCCTGGAGTAATCCTTCCTGGCGAACGCGTTTCAGCATCAACTACGACAGCGATTACGACATCGCATTTCTGGCCAATCTAAGCGCCAGAAACCTATTGATCAGAGGCAGTTTACTGGCCCTGGATCTAAAAATCTCTCCGAATCCTTCCGCTCAGCTGGAGTATTTAATCTATACCAGGTCCAATCCGAAATTGGGCTTGCGTTTGCTGGCCAATGGAAGCATATATCCGGGTCGCACTTACGAGGCTGGCGAGGTGACCGGAGAGTTCACCTTTCAGGATTACAAGCTCCAGTCGTCTGGTATTTTCACCCTGGGCAACAACTATTCCCTGGAAGCTGGACTTCGTATGAATCGTTTGAGTCGAAATCCAAGATTTTTCAGACCGGGCGAAGCCACAGAAATCCGTTCAGATCTCGCTTTGGGACTACGCCTCATACGCGACACCTACGACCGAACCTACTACCCCAGGGAAGGTTCCATCTTCACCCTCGATTTGCAGCGAACAGCCGAAGGACGCCTCACCACCAGACTGCCAGATCAAGAAGAAGCTAGCCGGAGACTCGGTACCAATTGGCGAGCCATACTACGCCTAGATAAAGTTTTTCCACTAGGGACCGACGTAAGCCTGATCGGCCGCATAAAAGGCGCACTACTCAATGGGCCAGGAAACACCCTGGTCAATAGCCTATACCTGGGGCGGCAAATCAGCGATGACGTAGCCTTCAGCGAGCTATACGGATACCGATACATGGAGCTACCCGCCGATGCCTACGCCACCGCCGGGCTGGACTTGCGCATAGAGATTAGCGAAGACGTCTTTGCTACACTCGGCTATCAGGCTGGCCGGTTTGCCAGGCACGATGATAGAATCCTTCGCGCAGATCGATTTTTCGGCCTCGTACCAGAGCGGGAGAATGGTGTAGTGCAAGGATTTGGACTAGAACTCGGCTTGCTAACCATAGCGGGGCCCATGCAAGCGGGTGTGCAATACCGACCCGACAATGGTGCTCTTATTTACTGGCTACATGGAGGCTACTATTTTTAGGCTGTCCCTTGCTTAAGCACTCAATTCGAAAGCTACTGTCTTGACTGAACGATCTCCGTTCTCGTATTCCAGTAGCCTGGCCTGGGCTTGGGCAGTCGCAAACACCTCCTGCATATTGCGTACCCGGCCGAAGGGAATGCGGGCACTGTTTGCTGCCTGCTCGAACTCTGGCCAATTCCATTGCCTCAGCACAGCAGAAAGCTTCTCGATCAAATTCGATCTATCCTTGACACGCTCGGCATTCGTTTGCCATTTTTTGGGTAGATTGATATCGAGCACCTGGCATAGGGCACCAAACTGACGATCGCTGCCCACCGCCAGTACTATGCGCGTATCATCTGAAAGAAGGAATAAATCACCGTAAGGCGCAATATTGGGATGCCTGGCGCCCATTGGTTCTGGCACCTTTCCCGCAATGAGATAATTGGTCGCCTGATTGGCCAGTGATGCCAACCCACTATGGTATAAATTGGTCGTTATTGTGGCTCCTTGCCCGGTATTGGCCCGCCGCAATAACCCCAGCAAAATACCCTCTTTCAACTGGTGGGCTGCCAATATATCGATCAGCGCAACCGGCATGCGGCACAGGTTTTCCTTATCGACTCCCGACATAGAGAGAAAGCCCGTTTCCGCCTGAAGGGCAATGTCGTATGCCGGTCTTTCAGAATTTTCACCAAAAGCATCGAGGCGGGCAAAGATCAGTCTGGGGTTTAGCGCTCGCAGACTCTTAGCATCCATTCCCAATTTCTCTCCTCTGGATTTCGAAAAATTGGAGATTACCACATCAGCATCTTCAATCAATTGGTAGGCCGTATTTTTATCTTCAGACTTCCGCAGGTCGAGCATGACCACCTGCTTGCGCCAATTGACTGCCCGGTAATATGCAGACTCTTTTTTGTTTGGGTTCTCGGTTGGCAATTTCCAGGAGCGAGTTACATCTCCCCCCGTTCGAGCATTCTCTATCTTAATAACATCTGCACCCAACTCCGAGAAGAACTGCCCCACTGCGGGCCCGGCCAGGACCGAAGCGAGTTCAACTACCTTGATATGGTTTAAGATTTGATTGGTCATAAATCTTATATTATTAAAGTTTTGTCAAATCTCGCAAATCTCTTTTTAGGGGTTTACATCAGCACTACATTTAAGACCAGCTAACAAAGCTTTCACCTACCCCTATTGATACTCTAGAAAATTAATTTAAACTCTGGGTGAAGAGATATCGAATAGCCCCTATATACTTTACCCAAAAATCCCCTATATCATGAGAAGAATCCTTCTTTCCATATACACACTTCTAATTACCTTCAGTGTCACCTCAGCCCAGGTGGAAAGTGGTTTTGGCCTTAGAGCCGGACTTGGATTGAGTAAGTATACCATTAGCGTTGATGGCACATCAGTTAATTTTGGAACAGATGCAAATATTTATGTGCGCGCAGCATACGTGCTACCTGTTGCCTTTGGCGGTGCTATACAACTCGAAGCAGGCTATAGTGGCCGTGGTATAGATCTAAATGATAATAGTTTTTTAGGTGGCGATGAGGCCGCTCTAAACTTGAGCTATTTAGATTTCGGTGCTTTTTACAGGCAACAATTCGGATCAGGCAGTGTCTCATTCTTTGTTTTAGGCGGACCGCTAATCTCCCTTGGCCTTAGTGGCAACGCCGAAGCAAATGGAATAAAAGAAGATATAAATTTCGAAGACAGCGGTTTCAATCGTCTGGACCTAGGCATCGAACTGGGTGCAGGCTTGCTCTTTGGTCCACAAAGGAATATCGCTGTAGAAGTTCGCTATTCAAATGGCTTTATAGACTTAGGTCAAGATTTCGACGACGGCAACTTTACACATTCTGCTTTCAACTTTGGACTGGGCTACTTTTTCTAAAGGTATCCACATTGAATTAAAAAAAGCGCGAAATCAAATTGATTTCGCGCTTTTTTTATCCGTCTATATTTTTTCGGTTTCGCCTCCAGAAGAAGTAGATCGTGCCAATAATTACGTAGGGCGTACACAGCAGATAGAGTATACCATTATTGAGTCCCCTACCCTCTGTACCTCCGTTTTGGAGATTGCTTTCGGCAGTAGCTCGACACATAGGACACTGCGCCAATAAGTCTGGGGAGCTGATGATCAAAATCAGCACAATGATGGATAGTATTCGAACTGAGTTACGCATAGTACTTTCTTAACATCAAATATACGACAGGACCCGTCACAGCAACGTAAAACCAAAGTGGCCAGACGTAGCGAGCCATCTTTTTGTGTAGTTTGTATTTGCCGGTCAATGCATGGATGGCCGTATACAGAATGAACGGTAATATAACACCTGCCAATGCGATATGGCTCAATAGAATGGCCAGATAATACGGCCTGATACCTGCTACTGCTACTCGCTCTACTTCACTTAAAACACCATCGTGGTTGGCATCTCCGTAGATGACTTCATTGGTGGTAAAGTGGTAGGCGACATAGCAAGCCAGAAATACAACTGACAGTCCAAGGGCTGCAAAGTTGGCATTTCTATGCGCCAAATAGTTCTTGGTTTTGACAAAAAAGAGAGAGAATAATAAGGCTACAGCGGTCAATGAATTGACAATGGCATTGACCGCAGGCAGAAAACTCAGGTCTGCCTCTACCGGCAGCTTGACTCTGCGCATGAGCACCACCAAACCTATGACCACTATCGAGACTACTATGGCTGCTATTTTTAGCCTCTTTTCCTGTTGTGGGTAGTTGGGTATTTGTGCAAAAGATCTGCTGTTCGACATGTTCTAGAGTTCGTTATCGCGTTCGAGTATGATGTCTTCCTCTTCGGGCAAGGGAATAAAGGCAGCTACAAACTGCACCAAGCTGGCTGTCTCTTCCTTTCTATGCAGGTTGTAGTGTTTTATTATTCTGCCACGAGCATTGATTAGGGTGACTATAGGCTCTTGGCCAAGTTCAGAAACTTCCACCTCGCTTAAAGCGTAGTCGTCAATAGCAGAATGGATTTGAGCAGAGTCAGCCCTCAGCAGATGAACTAAGTTACCGACCTGCGGAAGTCCATATTCATCGCGCCACGCATGTATTTCCGTCTCGCTTAAGCTCGGAGGCGATATGGTAGTGAGAAAGAGATGGGGAGAGTTTTCGAATTGTACAGCCAGACTATCGAAGTTTCGGCCTAGTCTCTGGGCAGTTTCGGATTGTGTGTCCATAAGCCAGCCTACCAGGACCAGGTTGCCTGAGAGAGAATCTGGCAGTTCTCCCTGGACAGACTCCAGAGCACTTATTTCAGGAGCCGGGCCATAGTCGGAGACCGATTCCAACAAACCTTTCCGAAAGTTATACCCGTCTTTTAAATAAACGTAAGAGACGGCTGGGAAACCAATTACCATGATGGTAATGATTATGTAGCCAAATATTTTCTTCATCGACACGCGCTTGGTGGACTATGTAAACAGTCCAGAATACGATTTGCTCATTAAAACGAGCTGAAATTGTGTCGATAGGTGGCTTTTAGAGCCGTTCTAATTTGGCTCTTCCGTCAGGTCTAAAACTTCTGTAGTGCTTTCAGGCTGGTCCATATTTGCTGGTCTTTCGTTAAATTCTTGGACGCGATCCCGGCGACCTTTCCAGGCTGTTCCTTCTTGAAAGAAAGCAATGACTGCCCAAACGAGCAAAATGACCGGCAATAGGATACTCAAAGCCATTCCTTTGACCTCATACCGCAGGTGCATGAAGTCGTAAATGATAAAATAAGCTTTGTACAAAGAAAGTCCGATTAGGATAAGACCTATGATATAGACTGTGGCGGGAAATTCGTGTATACCGAGACTACCCAGAATGTGGCCTTTGCCAAAGAGGGAGAAAGCCACCTCGATCAGGGTAACTGCAGCCAGTAGGCCAAGTCCGAAGTATACACCTTTGATTTGTTCTTGATAGGATTGGTTGTCGGCCATGGTGATAAGATTAGATGGTTATACGTTCAGTTATAATGCGTTCAGTTTGGAATCAAAGCAGGTAGAAAACCAAGAATACAAAGACCCAAACCAAATCTACAAAGTGCCAGTAGAGACCGATCTTCTCGACCATTTCATAGCCGTTCTCTCGTGCCGCATAAACGCCTCCTGCCACATTGATCATGATGATGGTTAAAAACAAAACCCCGCTAAATACGTGGAAGCCATGGAAACCGGTAATCCAGAAGAATAGGGCGCCAAAGGCTTTGGGGCCGAATTCTTGAAATCCGAGATATTGACGTTCGTTTTCTATCCCTTCCTCGTCAAATACGAATTTTCGCTGTATGAACCCTTGCTCATTGACCAGGAAGCCTGGAAAATCGTAATACTGTTCACCTCCAATATCATCGGTAGCTATGGTCTCCCCACCCTGGTTGACGAGGAACCCTTCCTCATTCATAGCCAGACCGCTGTTGAAAATCTCCTCATTGGCTCCTTCCAAGAAGATTTCTTCTGCTGTGGGTTCATGACCTTCACCGTGATCGCTATGTCCTTCTCCTGGGATATGATGCTGGTGTAGGAGATAAGATTCCCCAGCGTTGAACATATCGCCCTCTGCCCCGCTTATCTGACCCGTCAAATCCAGATAAACACCATCTTCGGTATGGGTACCGAATGGGTTTCTGGAAACGGTCATTTTTTCTGTATTGATCAGATTATTCCACTCCCACGCCTGACAGCCCAGGAAACTTGCTCCGCCAAGAATGGTCAGCAGCATCCAGAAAACGACTCCGCGCTGATTTTCATGATGCCCTTCCTGAACGGCTCTTACCATGGTTACCGAACTGATGATAAGCAGGAACGACATGACCGTTACGAAAATGAGTGGCATGCCATGAATACCAAAAGGCGCTGTAGAAAATACAAAGTCAGGTACTGGCCATGATGGGCTACTGAACCTCAATGAACCATAGGCGATCAGGAAGCCAGCAAATGTGAAGGCATCCGTTACCAAAAAGTACCACATCATGAGTTTGCCATAAGAAGCCTTAAAAGGTTCTTTGGCACCAGACCATACATCTTCCTGCACGTCTTGGCCGTGCTCTTCGATTAGTTCTGCTGTTTTCTCTTCGGTCATTATATAGATCGTTTAGATGGCGTGTGGGTGGTAAGGTAAGTTTAGCGTTGCATGCTCATAAAAACCAATAGGTATATCCAGAGCAAATCGATAAAATGCCAATAGGTGAGGCTAAGTTGAAATCTCAGTTTTCTGGCTGGCGTGATCTTGGCTGGCAAAAGTAAGGCAATAATCAATGCCACCATTAAGATAGCAATACCGCCTACAACATGAGCAGCGTGTAGCCAGCTGAGTACATAGACAAAATCTCCAGCTGGATTAGTTTTTAACGGTACATAGGCGGCAAGTTGCTGCCAGCCCACATATTGTAGGTATAGAAAGAGAAAGCCAAGTGCCAAGGTTACGCCTAACAAGATGCGATATGGACGCGCAGCTCCCCGTTTGAATGATTCGTAAGATACGTGCAGGCTGATACTACTAGCTACAATTACAGCAGTATTCCAATAAAAGATATCGGGAATCTGAAATTCCAGCCAGTTTCCTGCGGCCATACGCACAATGTAAGCCGAGGTTAAGGCTGTAAACATCATCATGATGCTGGCCAGTCCTACCCAAAGGGCAAGCTTGTGCGGGTGAATACGGTTCCGCTTAGTGGCGTTTTCGATTGGTCGGGTTAAACTTTGGTCCATCTCTTCCATAAATTTATATGAGCTGGTCTATCCAGAAAGTGGAAAAAGCCAGGGGAATGTATAGAAAGGAGGCGAACATAGTGCGTAGGGCGGTTTGCCGTTCGGGCTTGCGCCAAAAGTCGTACGCAACGGTGCTGAATAGTAGTCCTATTACAGCCACTCCGATAGCTGCAGGCAAACTGCTGTATTGGAGTAAGTACGGTACAAAGGCTAGGGGTATGAGGGAGGTTGCCGCCCAAAAGGCTTCTCGACCGAGGCGATTCCCGTCTACCTGACCATTGTTTTCCATGACCAGCTTAAAGCCAGCACGCTTATAGTCTTCATAGCCCAGAAAGCCAATGGCATAGAAGTGGGGCAACTGCCAGAAAAACTGGATGACAAAGAGGGTAAAGCCAAGCCAGGTAATATCACCTTGAGCAGCCGTACAACCAATGAGGGCCGGCAAGGCACCAGGTACAGCACCTATAAATACTGCTGCAGGGCCTACACGCTTCATAGGCGTATACACAAAGGCATAACTCACCAATGAAAAAGTGCCTAAGAATGCAGTCCATGGATTGAAAAGGGCCAATAAAGTCACCCCTATCAGAAACATGAAGCCAGCAGCCATGACACCGTCACTAACAGACCACTGACCAGTAGCCAACGGCCTACTGGAAGTGCGGGCCATCATTTTGTCGTAATCTTTCTCCAATACTTCGTTGAGTGCGTTGGCCGCACCAGTAGTAAGGAGACCACCAGCCGTGAGCACGAATAGTGCCCACCAGCTCAAACTAGCATTGGGACCTAAGGCAATCAGATATGCAAGTACAGAAGACAGTACGACTGTCACCGATAGGCGCAGCTTGACGAGCTGGCCCACATCGTTCCAAAAGCCAGAAGCTGGCCTTTCGGAAGCTTTTGATGTGGTGATCTGTTGCTTCATACTTTGCCTGATCAGCTTGCACTAGTGAGCTTTACTTTCATCAGCGCTTATGGGCTGAATCTGCGGCATGTACTCTTTTCCATCCTTACCGTAATCGTAAGCCCAACGCTGTACGGTGGGTAGCTTACCAGGCCAGTTGCCGTGACCAGCATTGATGGGTGTAGTCCATTCCAGCGTATTAGCCTTGTATGGATTCTTCTCAGTGACTTTCTTACCGTACCAGATGCTGTAGAAGAAATTGATCACAATGAGCAACTGGAAAGCAAAAGTCACGAAAGCCGCAATGGTAATGAACTGGTTCAGTTCGGTAAAGTGGCTGAAGGTTTCAAAGTTGTCGAACCTGTAGTAGCGACGCGGTACACCTGCCATACCGATATAGTGCATAGGCCAGAATACACAGTACGCACCTATTAGCGTACCCCAGAAGTGTAGCTTACCCAGGGTGTTATTCATAAATCGACCATACATCTTGGGGAACCAGTGATAGACACCGGCATACATGCCAAAGAAGGCGGCAACCCCCATCACAATGTGGAAGTGTGCAACTACAAAGTAGGTATCGTGAAGTTGAATATCGATAGTAGAGTTACCGAGGAAGATGCCCGTAAGACCACCCGAAATAAACATAGATACGAAGCCAATTCCAAACAATGACGCCGGATTGAACCTCATATTACCCCCATAGATCGTTGCGATCCAGTTAAACACCTTGACCGCAGAAGGAATCGCAATGATCAAAGTGAAGATCACAAAGAAATTGGAGATAAAGGGATTTACACCCGACATGAACATGTGGTGCGCCCATACGATGAAGGATAGGAAGGCAATAGCTAAAATAGAATAGACCATCGCTTTGTATCCGAAAATAGGCTTGCGTGCATGTACTGACAATACCTCGGAGACAATACCCATGGCTGGAAGGATGATGATATATACTTCCGGGTGCCCTAAGAACCAGAACAAGTGCTGATATAGAATGGGGCTACCACCAACGTGATCCAGTGCAGCACCACCAATGTAGATTTCACTCAAGTAAAAGCTAGTACCTAGTGAACGATCGCAGATCAATAGGAAAAACGCAGATACCAAGACCGGGAAAGACAATAAACCGATAATAGCCGTCACAAAGAAAGCCCAGATCGGTAGTGGCAATCTCCACATACTCATACCCTTGGTACGCATATTCAATACCGTAGTAACATAGTTGATGCCACCGAGGAGAACAGAAACTACAAAGAAGGTGAGAGAAATGGTCCAGAGCGTCATACCTGCCCCACTACCATCCATGGCTTGCGGTAGAGCGGAGAGCGGAGGATAAGCTACCCATCCACCGGCAAATGGTCCCGTACTGAGGAAAAGAGACGAGAACATGATCATGCCGGAAAGGAAGAAGAACCAATAGGATAACATATTGAGCAACGGACTAGCCATATCTCGAGCTCCAACCATTAGTGGAATGAGGAGATTGGAGAAAGTACCGCTCAAACCCGCAGTAAGGACAAAGAACACCAATATGGTTCCGTGCATGGTGACCAGCGCATAATAGAAATCAGGTGCCAGTGTACCGATTCCGGTCTCAGGAGCAACCTGTATCCACTTGCCTAAAACAGGCTTTAACCAAGCGAGGCTCTCCTCTGGAAAGCCCAACTGCAGTCTAAAGACCAGCGACATAGCACCACCGATGATGGCCCAGATCATCCCCGTAATCAGGAATTGCTTGGCGATCATCTTGTGATCCATGCTAAAAATATAATGGGAGATAAAGTTCGACTGATACTTATCCCCATGGTGATGTTCGTGAAAATGATCTTCATAGCCGAACTCCTTGATCAGGATGTCGTCTTGAGTGATCGGGTCGGCAATTGCTATATTAGCCATGGTTCCTCAGCTTTTTTGATCGCTTACTAATGCTTAAAATAAATAATGGTTCTAAAGTTCTTGTTCAACCGTTTCTTCTTCAGCTGCGGGAGCTGTGCTGTTTACGGTGATTTCGATGCGCCTATTGGCTTGTCTGCCCTCAGGTGTATCGTTTGTTTCTATGGGTCGGGTTTGACCATATCCGGTATAAGTAACCCGGCTAGGATCAATCCCTGCATTGACGATTTCGTTGTAGACAGTCTCTGCCCTTTGCTCACTGAGGAGCATATTTGATTCTGGATCGCCTTGAGCATCTGTATGACCAGCCAAATCGATGTTAAGATAAGGATCTTCCTCCATCTTAGTAACTACATCTGCAATCTGGTACTTAGACAAATCGGTCAACTCAGCCGAACCCGTTGCAAACTGCAGGTGCTCAAGAGCAAAAGTATTATCACTTGGGTCTTCGGATGCAAGCGCCTCATCGAGTTGAGTATTGAATGCTTCCGTACGAGCTTCTATTTCACGAGGGAACAACTCATCCTGCCACGGATCGGCATCCGATCCACGAATAGAAGTGAAGTAAAAAGCTTCTTTAGCCTTTTCTTCCATAAATGCGTCGTACTCTTCTGGTTCGAGCACGAATACATTTCGCTTCATAGAATAGTGACCTATGCCGCAAAGCTCTGCACAGGCCAGCTCCATGTTGATGGTTTCCCAAAGCTGCTTCTCCGGATCGAGTGGGCTAGGTACCTGATACTCTGGATATGCACTCAGCTCTTCGCGCCACTCTTCGGTGGTCTTGGTCGGCGTAAAGACAAAATAAGTAGGCAGACCGGGAACGGCATCCATCTTTACCCTAAACTGGGGTAGGTAAAAGTCGTGGAGTACATCTTTCGCTGTGATACGAACCCTAACTTGTCTTCCCTTAGCCAGATACACATCATTCAGAAGGATGTCATCCAGATTCTTACGGTCTTCCCAATCTTGACCGAGCTGGTTGGCACCTTGAATAAGGCGGAAATCCTTTCTACCCAATTGTCCGTCAGGACCCGGATATCGCATTTGCCAGGCAAACTGGAAGCCTGTAGCCTCGATCTCCGTATATATCTCATCGTCATCTACATCACCCATGATTCTATTCCAGGAATCCAGCCCCTTGATGACCAGGAAGCTCAACGTAATTGCCGGAATAACTGTCCAGACAATTTCTATGGTGTTGTTGTGTGAGATGAATTGTGCTTTTCTGTTCTTGTTATATCTGTACTTGAAAGCATAGTAGAACAGGAAAATATGCGTGAGTACAAAAACAATGTAGGTAACAACCAAGGTTGCTTGAAATGCGGAATCGATCTCTGCACCACCCACAGACGCAGATTCATGGGGACCGTAACCCAAAAAGTAGTTCTTGTAAACCAGGGCCGATGCAGCCGTAAGAAACAAGAACGCGATCATAAAGAAGAGCAAACCGCCACCAACTATATTGGTACGTCTGGCTTCAACCTCCTCTTCTCCGCGCAAGCTGGTCGCCAGTTCACGCACACGAGCAATCTGCACGATGATCATCATCAGCAAACCGACACAGAGTAAGATAATTAAGGTCTTCATGTTCTTTTAAAATTCTTTTGGTGGTTGGTTAAGCGAGTATGAAAACACGCTTAATCAATAGAGAAACCTAGGCTAGACGCGACAAGTTTCCCCTTATTCTATATTGTCTCTTTGTTTAGATTTCATCTAAACAGTTTAGGTGTGGTGATGCATACTTTCATCTAAGTATGGATCATTTTTAGGTAGTAGTGGGGCTTTTTCCAGACGGCTCAAAACGAAAAAGAGGAAGAAACCGGTAAACCCTAAAAAAGTACCCAGCTCCCAGAACCCTGGAATGGTATAGCCATCTTTGAATCCGCGATTAGTCGGATCTACACCGCCATGACCGTGGCCGCCGCCATGCTCATCATCAGAACCGTGCGCACCATCGCTATGCCCAACAGCACCCAGCTCGCTATTGTCATGACTGCCTTCGCTATGCGATTCGCCATCGTGACTAGCGTGGTCATCTCCATGATGTCCATCTTCTGAATGGTGTCCGTCATCATGGCCATGATCATCACTATGATATGTATCGGCCTCTGAGTGATGACTGCCATCGTCGTGCGAATGCCCGTCACTACTATGAGTACCATCTGAATGATCAGCTTCGCCATGATGGTCACTGTGATCAGAATGATGTTCACCAGATCCATGATGATCGGTATCGTGATGATTTCCTTCGCCATGCTCACTGCCGTGATGATCGCCGCTGTGGTGGTCTTCATTGGCATGGGTTCCGTCATCGTGATGATCTCCACCAGCTGCTCCGTGCGAAAGATCATAAGTATCACTGCCGTGCTCATCTCCATGACCACCATGGTCAGCGTGAGCAGCATGCTCATCTATAGTTATTCTTGCAGCAGGCTTAATCATTAAGAAGAAATCCAGCCAGTGCCCCAGGAAGACCATTAGTGCAACGAAAAAGAGCGTACCGAAACGCCGCTTCGTATAGTTGGGCAGCAGAACAGCAAACGGTAGCAAGAAATTGATCAGCAGGTTTGCATAAAACAGAACGCGATAATTGTCCAGACGTTCGCGGAAATAGATGGTTTCTTCACCCACATTAGCGTACCAGATAAGCATATACTGGCTAAACCATAGGTAAGTCCAGAAGATCGAAATGGCAAACAGATACTTACCCAGGTCGTGGAAATGCTCCATGGTCACCTTGGCGAAATACCCTCGGCTTTTCAAATAGATCATCATCATGATCGTAAGGCCCATCATACCCAGGAACCAGCTGGCCGTAGCGTACCAGGCAAACATGGTCGAGTACCAGTGGCTGTCCATAGACATAACCCACTGCCAAATCATAGCCGCACTCGTAAATCCTACGATGGGCAAGAAAACAGCTGCATATTTTCTGTAAGTCCTGTGGTGGCTAAAGTTCGCATCGCCACCTCTGTTGTCTTCGGCCAGGCTGATGCGCCTCATTTTGGTGATGAAGAAGTACCAAATACCCCCAAAGACCACGGTTCCACCTATGTACCACCACCAATTCAAGAAGGAGGATTTATGATTGAGTATGGGATCAGTCACCACCAACTCCGGATCATTCCAGTGATAGAGGTGATGAGATTCCGTGACGAGCCCAACAATGATGACGCCCATACAGAACATAGCTGGCAATAGCCAAAGAGCAAAACTCTCCCATACGCGCTTGAACATGACATACCAGCCCGCATAGGCCGTAGTAAATGCTGCCAGCACAAAATTGGCAATAAGGGCTATGCCAAGGAAGAAAACGGAGTTATGTAAGAAATTGGTCCAGAAGCGCATGTGGTGGCTTTCCGGATACAGCAGATAGGTAGCGATCAGGCACAATACACCGAGCACTCCAAAGCTGAGTGTCACTGTTTTTGCCCGCGATGAGAATACGAAGTTCTCCATATTGTTGTCTTTCCGTAGCGACTCGTCTGAGCCGTATTTGCGAGGGTTTTATTTTCGGTTTATCTGGGTTTCTGTTTCACTGCTCTCGGTTTCGGCAGATCCAGCTGCTTCGCCGAGCTGATTGCCGAAATTGGACAGATCGCGCAAGGCTGTCGGATCGAAGAGAGAAGCCGGGGTTCCCACTTCGGGATTTAGGGTGTTGCTCTCCGGAGTATAGTCCAGATCTAGTTCCTGAGCCTGTAGCTTGCGAATGTAGTGTATCACATGCCAGCGCTCTTCGTAGTTGATCTTATCTGCATACGCCCCCATTACATTGTATCCGTACATGATGGCGTGGTAGTAGCGGCCATTCGTTGCCTCCACAAACTCATCGCGCAGGAAATTGGCCGGTGCCGCCGGATACTTTGCATTGGGATTTTGGTCCGTGTCATAGATATAACCAAGGCCATTACCCGCCTCACCATGGCAGATGCCACAAAAGGTGTTGTACAGCTCTTCGCCTATCTCCAGACCCTCTTCAGTAATCGGGAAAGGATTGACCCGAAGGTTTTCGATAGCATCCAGGCGTCCTTCCGCTGAATTTTCGAAGTAGTATGGTGCGTGACCATTCATAGGTATCGATAAGTTGAGCGCCGCATGGTTGCGATCCAGCTCAGCATCAAGCACGTCGGTCTCCCCCGATTGGGTTTGAGCCCTGAGTGCAATGCCCGCATATCCTCGGGGAATGGTGCCTTCTACAGGCCTATTCAACCTGGCCAGATCGTAGGCCGTGGCCACAGACTCATCATCCCAGGTATTGTAGTAGTAGTCGTTGACTGTGTTCGTCTCGTAGGCAATAGAGTGTGCCATGTCTGGCATGTACTCACTGCCCGGGAAGTCGCCCTCTGCATCTGCACAGGCCACCAGAAGGTAAGCCAGCACCAGACTACATAGATATATTTTTAGCGTCTTCATATTTATTGGTTCTGCTTTTCAGCAATTAATTTTCTTGAAATAAGGCTTGTAGGTCATTTCTTGGACTTCCGCAGGTGGTGAGCTTACTACCCGCGGAAGTCCAAAACTTCAATCAAATAATTTTGGTGTGGACGGTTTCCACATCGGTATCGTGAAAGAAATCGTTCAATTTCTCTTTGGTCTCATCATCGGCATCGGTTACATCGAAGGCAATACAGAATTTGTCGTCGGTTATGCGATCGTGTAGCCTTGGCGGTGCTGCACCAGGCCCAAGCCCGCAAATGATGTAAAAAGTGATCACCATTCCCACCGCTGCGAAAAGTACCGTCAGCTCGAAAGTAATGGGGATGAAGGCGGGCACTGACCAATATGGCTTACCTCCGAATATGATGGGCCAGTCACGTGTAAAGACCCAGGTCATAAACCCAAATCCCAAGCTTGCACCAGTCAGACCATAGATGAAACCCGCTATGTGCAGGCGGCTCTCGGAAAGGCCGAGAATGGGGTCAAGGCCGTGCAATGGAAAGGGCGTATACACATCCATGATGTCGAGATGGTCTGCACGAGCTTTCTTCACGGCATCCATCAGGATTTCTTCATCGTTGTACAGCCCGAATAATACCTCGGTACCGTCTACCTTTTGGGTAGTCTTTTCAGTTGGTGCCGGAGTTGTTAGCGTTTCTGCCATTTTATTTTAGTTGAGCATGAGCTTATCGCTCAGTGTCTGTACAATCAGTGTTGGGCGTCGTCATTTTGATGGCCGTTGGTGGTACTGGCCACAGCCTTTTCAGGATGGTCGTGATGATGGCCTACGTACTGATCACCACTCGACTTCAATATGGACTTAACCTCGGCTATGGCCACAACCGGAGCTACCCGGGTGAACAGTAGGAACAAGGTAAAGAAGAGTCCCAAAGAACCGATGTAAATGATGATCTCTACCCAGGTAGGCACATAGTAGCTCCAGCTGGAAGGTAGATAGTCGCGTGCCAGGGTCGTAGCAATGATCACGAAACGTTCGAACCACATGCCGATATTGATAAAGATCGACATGAAGAAGGTCCAGAAGATCGACCTACGCATTTTCTTACTCCAGAAGATCTGGGGTGAGATCACATTGCAGAGCATCATACCGATGTAACTCCAGTAATATGGGCCAATGACGCGATTCATGAAAGCGAACTGCTCGTAAATATATCCGGAATACCAGGCTATGAATAGCTCCGTCAGGTACGCTACCCCAACTATAGAACCCGTGACCAAGATGACCTTGTTCATGGATTCGATGTGCTGCAAGGTGATGTAGTCTTTCATGTTCAGCACTTTCCGGGTGATGAGCATGAGCGTTTGTACCATCGCAAAACCAGAGAATACCGCACCAGCTACGAAGTAGGGCGGAAATATGGTCGTGTGCCAACCCGGAATGACCGAGGTCGCAAAGTCAAATGATACAATGGTGTGTACCGAAAGTACCAGAGGCGTAGCCAAACCAGCGAGAATGAGCGAAAGGCTCTCCCATCTTTGCCAGTGCTTGGCACTACCCGTCCAGCCGAAGGCCAGCAAAGAGTATACTTTTTTCCTAAATCCTTTCGCCCGATCTCGAACTGTAGCAAAGTCAGGTACCAGCCCAGTATACCAGAAAACCAGAGATACGGTGAAATAAGTCGAAATGGCAAATACATCCCAGAGCAGGGGCGAGTTGAAGTTTACCCAGAGCGGCCCTCTCGTATTGGGATAGGGGAAGATGAAGAAGGCTAGCCACAATCTACCCATGTGAATGAGTGGAAACTGACCGGCACAAACGACCGCAAATATGGTCATGGCTTCCGCTGCCCGGTTTACCCCGGTTCGCCATTTCTGCCTGAATAGCAGCAAGATGGCGGAGATCAGCGTTCCGGCGTGACCAATACCTACCCACCAAACGAAGTTGGTGATATCCCATGACCAGTTTATTGTTCGATTCAGGTTCCAGGACCCGATGCCGACCCAAACTGTCCACACCACACCAAGTACGAAAAGCCCCAAGCAGATCACACTAATGACAAATGCAATCACCCAAGCTGTACCTGGAGCCGTTTCCGTTGGCCTACAGATATCTTCGGTGATCTGGTGGTAAGTTTTACTACCCGTGATCAGTGGTTCCCGAATTGGCGATACGTGTCCGCTCATTTGGTTGTTGTTTTTTCTTCAGTCTGGCCTGAAATAATATGGTTATTTCGAGCCGTCTTCAGAATTTTTAAGCTTCTAATTCTTCCATACTGTTGTGCACGCGAGCTGCGTAAAAAACAGATGGCTGAACGTTAGTTTCTTCTAGTACGAGATAATTCAATGGGTTGTTTTCGATGGCATCAGCAACCGGACCATTGGAGTTGCGATCACCAAAAGTGATTGCACCTGCCGGGCAAGCGCTTTGACAAGCAGTCTTCACATCGTCATCTCGCAAACGACGCTTTTCGGCTTTAGCTTTCAGCTTACCCTCTTGGAGACGCTGGGCACAAAAAGAGCATTTCTCGATCACACCGCGACTGCGAACGGTCACGTCTGGATTGAGTACCATGCGGGTCAAGTTATCTGCACCATAAGCCAGTTCTTCATCACTGACATAAGCTTCATTTACTGCAAACAGGTCTGCCGTAGTGTAGTCAAGCCAGTTGAAGCGGCGAACCTTGTAAGGGCAGTTATTGGCACAGTAGCGCGTACCGATACAGCGGTTGTAGGTCATTTGGTTCAGACCTTCGTCGCTATGTGGCGTGGCAGCTACAGGACAAACATTCTCACAAGGCGCATTGTCGCAGTGCTGGCACATCATAGGCTGGTAGACAGCCTTGGGATTTTCGTAATCACCGTAGAAGTAACGGTCAATACGCAACCACTTCATTTCATGATGACGCCACACTTCGTACTTGCCGACAACCGGTACGTTGTTCTCTGCCGTACAGGCAATTTCACAAGCTCCGCAACCGTAGCAAGCATTGAGGTCAATGTGCATGGCCCACCAGTGACCTTGGGAGTATATATCTTCGACGTACTCATCGTAAGGATACAGGGTGGTCTCATTGAGGTGTTGCGCATGAGCCCTGTTGTGCTCAATGGTGTGCTTGAGACCAGCTAAGTCATTGAAACTTCCCTGGTAAATTATGGAGCGATCCGTAAGACCGCCTTGCATACCTCCTCCCAGCGTCATCACGGTCTTCTCATCGACGTGGAAAGGATCGATGTACTCTTTTTCTTCTTCCGTCAGCTCCCGATCCAGAGAATAAGTCTCTCCGGTTCTATTGTTGTAGTAAACTTTATTGCCGTCTTCGTCACGTGTGGTTAGTCCCATAGAATGGTGATACTGTACACTCGCGAACTCACTTTCTTCGGCTACTTTACCACTTACAGATACGGTCGTATGGTACTGTATGTAGCCATCGTCACTGATTGGGAGTAAGGGATATACATCCGTTCCCAGATTATCTGCAATAGCCCGGCCTTTCATACCGGTTACCTGGCGTCCATATCCAAGTGCGATAGCAAAAGTATCCGGCAAATGACCGAACATTCGAACCGCTGTAGAGCGGACAGTTTTGCCTGCGACTTCGACATCGACCATATCGGCCTTGCCTTTATATTCTTCTTCATTCAAGCCTTGGTAAGCCTGAAAGGAGTTGCTGCCATCCCAGCTGACTGGAATTGAGAGGTAATTGCCCCAAGTGGTGCGCAATACCGGATCTGGCAGTTCTTGCAGCCAAGGATTGTCGGCATAAGAACCGTTCCCGATGTTTATCGTCTCGTAGAAAGTTATTTCCTGACCCTCCGATGAAGGCTGAGAGATGTTATTCAGATTTATGGTCGAAGAGGCAGGTTCTGACTCTGTAGAGGCCTCAGCCTCTCCAACAGCAACGGTGAGCATACCATCGTGTAGGCAGTTGTCCCAAAACATCTGGAAATTACTGAATTCGGATTGGCTGGAAAACGCTCTCTCTCGCCAGTTGCCCTTGACAAATTCCAAATATGGGATTTCTGATTCCGTATCGAGCTTGTCACTCTCTGCCCAAACCAATAACGACTCGCCTACCTGACGAGTTCCTTCTCTTCCAAGAGCAGCAAAAATAGGATTGATCGTCGGTTGGATGATGCTTAACATACCCTCGATCATCTCGGCATCGCTCCAACTCTCCAGCCAATGTGTATTTGGTGTGACGTAATCACAGTAAGGGACCGTATCATTCGGGTTTTGAGCTAGGCTTATCTTAGTTCCAACCTTAGATAGCGCCTCTTTAATACGCGCAGCATAAGGAGTGTCAAAAACCGGATTGGCTCCAGGCATCACAATTAGTGCGTCGACCTTACCGCTTTCCATGTCTTCGACCAGTCGCTGTAGCTTGAGATCGTCACCTTTACGCTGAAGGTTCCACCGCTCCGTTTCTATAGTTGTACCATAAGCACCCAGAGTTTGATTGATGCGGTTGACCATCATTTGCTCGGCGGGATTGTTGTTACCACAAACCACCAAGGCGTGGCTACCACTACGCTCGAGCTCGCGTACAACGAGATCTAGTTTCTGCTTGATCTCGGCTGGCAGTGAGGCTGACGGCCCACCGCCCACGATAGACTGGTGTAAATATGCTACTACCTGACCATACTGAGAGGGCTTAATCATGACCCTATTGTCGGCATTCGATCCCGTGAGGCTCATGTGTCCTTCGATCTGAATGTGCCTGGACATTTTTCCAGACAAAGCATTTCGACCTTTGGCATAGTGCGTTCCGTACTGAGAGCAGTTAATCCAACCTCCGAGGAAATCACAGCCTATACCCACAACGACATCTGCCTGATCAAAGCGATAGTGAGGTATGGCGTACTTACCGAACATTTCCTCATTAGCTCGCATCATGGCTGAGCTCGAAACAGGATCGTACATGACATGATCAGCACTAGTGTAAGATGCCTTAAACTCATCGATCGCCGCAAATGTAGACGGACTCATCTCCGTATGCCCCAAAATGCGAATGTTCTGTGCAGATTGCAAGGCCGAGATTATCTCAGCATCTATATCTGACCAGCTTGGGTTATCCTCGGCTTTGGCACTCCTGACGAGCTGGCCATCTTCCAATCGATAAGGGCCATCGAACCGGCTGGTATCGTACAGTCCCAGAATAGAGGCTTGGCCTCTTGCTGAAGTACCGCCACCGGTCAATGTCGCTAAACCATTGCCTTCGATCTTGATGGGGCGCCCTTCCCTCGTTTTCACCAGTACAGGCTCAACATCACCGCCCTGTACAAAAGTAGAGGCATAATAAGAGGCTACACCCGGTACAACCGTATCGGGCTTGGATACGTATGGGATCGCTTTGCGCACAGGTACATCACATGCCGCGATGGTTGCTGCACTCATACCGAATCCCAGGTACTTCAGGAAGTCTCTCCGACTGGATTCCAGTTTTGGATTCTCGATGTTGGGCCCACTGAACTCCTCCTTCTCGCGGGCAACATAGTCTGGTTCGGCCTTGATTTGGTCCGTTCCGATCCAGATTTTGTCGTTTTTCTTGCTCATTCTGTAGGGGTATCAAATACTCCTTTTGGAAAAGGTCTGAAGCCGAAGCTTCGAATTAATAGTGGCATCGCTGACAAGCCAAACCGCCGATATCTTCGACCGTTACCTTATCGCGCGTACCGTTTTGCAGTTGCTCGTGATATTGCTCATAGGCCTGGTAGTACTCGTTGTTCTCAAAAGCCGAGACTTCCGTTTGGCGGTGACAATTGATACACCAACCCATAGAGAGGGGCGAGTACTGCCATACTTTTTCCATCTGCTCTACTGGCCCGTGACAGTTCTGACATTCCAGGTTGCCGACAACTACATGCTGCTTGTGATTGAAGTAGACGTGATCGGGCAAGTTGTGAATGCGTACCCATTCGATGGGTCCGTAGAGATTATTTGGATCTTCTGAGCCGGGCATCTCATCTCCGTGCCCGATACTGGCTACAATATCTTCCCATTGCTGGTCGACCACGCGGGTGACGCGATCCATATTGCCGCCATTCTCTTGATACTGGTTGGCAATCCAGCTTTGATATATGTCGCGTACCTCGTCCATGGTCATATCTTCATAACCGTCTATGTAGGTACCGTCGTTGGGGTTCCAACCAACAGATGCATAGATCTTGGTCAATTCTGCGGTACCGTAGTTGCTGCCGTATTTGATGGCGGCGTGGCAGTTCATACAAGTATTGGCTGCAGGAATAACCGAGTGCTTAGAGCGACGAGCGCCATCGTGGCAGTACTGACACTCGATTTGATTGAGTCCAGCATGCGTGACGTGTGAAAAGGCGATGGGCTGCGATGGCTGATAGTTCTGCTGTCGCCCCATATCTATGGCATTGTTAACCGTACTGTAGCCGCCTAAGACAATTAATGTAAAGGCAGCAAAAGCTACGACTCCACGACTAGTCAGTACCTGACCAAGGGTGCGTCGCTGAGCTGGTGCACTACCATCCTTGGCTTTGTTCATGTAGGTCAGGTTGCTCGTCACTCTTGCCAGTAAGAGAGAAAGCATACCCAAAATAACTGCCAATACGATGAAAAGCCAGGTATTGTCTGCTTCTTCGGTTTCTACGTTAGTAAGACCTTCGTCCGTAGCGCAAGGAAAGCAACCATCGGTATACATCACATCGATGTAAGCGAGTAGACCTTCTATCTCGTCGTCTGTTAGAGATAGATAAGCTGACATAACAGTCGGCTTCCAAGTGTTCCAAAGCTCTACTGCGCGTGGATGTCCTTCGGCGATCAATCCCTGACTGTTGCGGATCCAGGCGTAGAGGTCTTCTCTTGGATAGTCTGCCCAACGCTCTTCAACCCCACCAAGTGCGGGGCCTGTCATGTTGGCCACCATATTGGCGTTGTGGCAAGATCCACAGACATTGGCGTTCCATACGCTCTTGCCAAGTGCGGGGTCACCATCCTGTGCATGCACAGCAATGCCCAGGCTGAAAACGAGCCCTAAAACAAGAAAAAACCGTTGTGAAAATTTGTGCATGTTCGTCATTAAAGACTGGCATTTAGCAATTTACGCTATTCTGGAATTCATACTCCTAACAACGCTTTTGCAAAGATACTTTTGTGACATTTCACTTACAAATGAAAAGCACACAATGGGTTGTTATTTAGACTCCATCTACACAACAAAGCTATAATTTTACTGTTTTGACAGCAATCTAACAATCATCTTACAATTGATTGAGGAGCCATGTTCGCTCCAAAAGAGGTTCAGTCCGAGAAATGGTATGAAAAAGTTTCTCCCGCCCTTTACTCTGACCAGGCGACAATCGGAGAAGTTGATCGCTCAAATCAAACAAGTTTTTGAAATTTTGCACATGGTAACTCGTCTTGCGTTTCCGCCTCAGCATGGCTCGGGTATTTCTGATGTGGCTTTCCAACAAGTGGTACAATTCCAACCCCCAATAGGCTTTCAGCTTTAGGACTCTGGCATTCATTTGCTGAATGAAGTCGCGGTAGTCGTCTTCACGGAGAGCTACTAGTACGCCCTCATAGTCTTTTTTGGCTAACGATAGCCTAGCGGCATTGAGTGCCTTTAAAGGACCTAGCTGATCTGAAGGAAGAAAGTCTGTTTGTTCTAGCAAGAACTGCTCTGCCCAGTCGATCTCTCCGAGTCGGAGTGCAATGCCCATGATGTTGTTAAAAGTAAAGGGAGATATCTCTCCGCCTTGATAGATCAACTTGCGATCTATAGCTAGCCTGTAAAGCTCAAGGGAAGCGGGTAAAAACTCGTATTGCTCTTGATTGGCACGACCCACGCAAAAATTGATGCCCAGTCGGAGCAGATCGCGTTGTTCATCTGCCGGAAAGACATCTAGCTGCTCCAGAAGTAGCTGAAAAAATTTTTTGAAGATCACCTCTGCCTCATCAGGCTGCAAGACCATACAGCAGGCTAAGTAATAGGCTCTAATTTCCGGTCTGTCGCTATAAGTAGGTTGCTTGGCTAGTTCAAGGCATTCTTCCAACAATGCGATCTCTGCATTTTCTCCTTTCAACTTATAGGTAGCAAGCGTCTGGCAGGCCGAACGCAATTTTATGCTCAGAACTGCGGCATCGAGTAGTTGATCTCGCTTCTCCAGATTGTGCGCCTCCAACCTTTTACTGCCCGCGGCCAGATCGAATTCCTGTGTCTCAATCTGGTAGGCCGTCCAAAGGCTCGTAGCCGGTCGAGTCTCCAGGCAGCGCCTGGCTCTTTTCAGGCGGTTCTTATAGTGCCTTTCCAGACCACGCTCGCGATAAGCGTCTAACAGAAATGGATCTACCTGCGGAAGTCTATTTGAAGACCAACGCTTGTAGGCCAGCCAGTTTTCTATTCGCTCCAACAAATAGGATTTAAGCAATCGAAAATTTTGCTCTTCGTACTTTCTACCGTCGTCGTATATATTTTTCCACCAAGCGACACCTGCTTCCGACTCTTCCTGACAATAGCAATCAAAAAGCCGCCTGATGTCTATGCGGGTATTGTGGACAGAACAGGCCAGCCAGCTTTTGAGCTCGTCCTTTTCCGCAGGCGATAACCCACCAATAAGAGACCTAATAAGTGAAGGCTTGGATTTGATATATTAGTTTTTAGATCTACAAAATATAAAAATATATCATTATTATTTAACAATCATTGACTTTACTGCAATTAATCGACTATATGTTATCTACAATTCTATTTTTTTAGACTTGTCAATTACAGTATACACCTACATCTTTGGACCATCATGAACACAACTTCTATCTCCATGCGCCTACTCTGCTTACTTATATTGCTGTCTTTTTTGCCCATTTCTAACGATCTCGTTTGCGCCCAAAGCTGTGAGGGATCAGCTGGTGTCGTAATCTTTCCTGCTACAATTTGTACAGGGTCACAAAGTGAAGTTGAGATAGGCGGGCTGGACGTACCGGAAGACTATGCATTTCAACTCTATCTGACCACTAGTCCAATATTTGATCCAGAAGACGTGATCTACCAGAGCGACTTCCCAATCATATCAGATGAACAACTCCCTGCGGGCACCTACTACCTGTTTTCCGCCATCAGCCCGGCACCTATTAACCCAGCAGATCCTTGTTTTACGATCAGCACAGCATCAGAGTTCTTAATTAACGCTTTTGAACTGGAGGACATCCCAGATACCGTTTTTACGACTTGCGACAATCCTGTAGCTACCGTGGTTTGGTCGAATGACTCAGATGTAATATATGGCTATAATGCCTCTTTGAATGGCATCTCCATCGTACTGGGCGGAACGGGTAATAGCTTTAGCAGCTCAACACCGGGTACCTATCGAATTATTGTTTCTTTAGATGGTTTTGAATGTAGCAGGTCTTATACTTTCGAGATCATCAATTCAGATTTTGTACTTCCGCAGGTCGTCACCTTCGACGGCAGCTGTGACGACACCAATACTTTCTGCCTCTCTCCTTATGACCCCACTCAAACCTACACCCTAGACGGACAAGTGCTAAGCGACAGCTGCTTTGCCGAACCCAGCGGCAGCGGGCCATTTGTACTCGAAATAGAGCGACCAGGCTGCAATGGCTCCACCGTAATGAGTTTGACGGTAGAAGACCCCATCGTTCAGATTTTCTATGAAGTCACAAATGCTAGCTGCGGCGCTGCCGACGGCGAGGTTGCCATCTCCGTGCAGAATGGCACCTTCCCCATAGACGTAAATATAGTAGGCGAGGTAAACACCTTCAATAGCACAAGTGATACAATCATTTACTCCAACTTGCCGTCCGACTTTTACGGTGCATTTGC
>JBCDFE010000042.1:0-23983 GCA_039178745.1 Bacteroidota bacterium
AGCAATTGACGAACTACTCGCTGGTGGTTATCGTCGACAGCGGCAATAAGAGCGGTATTTCCCCAACCATCCTGAGCGTTGATCTCGGCACCCGCATCGAGCAGCAAACTAACGGCGATATGATGCCCATCAGAAGCTGCGTAAATTAAGGCTGTTCGCCTATGTCCATCTCGGGCATTAACATCTGCTCCTGCTTCTAATAAAGCCCTTATTGCAGCGACCTTACCATCCACTGCGGCCAGATGAAGGGGTAAATGAGTACCCAGTTCAGGTTCTGCGCCTTGCCCAATAAGGTAGCGAACTACCGACGGATTATCTTCCGAGGCAGCCCGGGCCAGTGGGGTTAGACGACGATCATCCAACTCATTGACATTAACGCCTTTCTCCACCAATAACCTAACTATGTCCAGCTGTCCTTCCTCCGCCGCTTCGTGTAGGGGAAAGCCATAGTCGATATCGGCACCAGCACCCAGCAAAAGTTCCATGATTTCGGGAAAACCCTCCGAGGCGGCCATACTAATAGCAGACCGGTAGGTGTTTCGCCCTTTCAGATTGGGATCGGCGCCTGCCGCTAAGAGAAGTTGAGCAGACCGATATGAACCTTCATCGGCAGCTTCGATCAGTGCTGTCCATCCTTCGGTATTCACGTAATTGACATCTGCTCCACGTGCCAATAGTACCTCCAACATATCGACGCGATCTTCTGAAGCTGCCGCCATGAGCGGCGTGAAAAAGTTTTCTTCCCGACCCGCCGATTGATTGAGATTTTGTACACGTTCCAGAAAGTAGCGAAACATGTCGTCATCGCCCTGCCATATTGCACGTACCAGAAGCCTGAGTTCCTCATCGGCACTAAGGTTGTTCAGGTCGATTCCCGTCCAACCGATCGGTTCATGTCCTGAGGGATTAGTTTCATGAGATTCGATCTCGTGAGCGCCTCCTGTTACTTCTATATGGTTCGTTGTTGAAGATTGGACTTCCGCAGGTCGTATGTTCTCCTCTACAAGGAGAGATGCATCTTCCCCTTCCTCATATTCTTCAATTTGAGCGAGCTGTTCGCCTTTCACCTTTACTTCGGGGTTCTGCCCGGTCAACGAGAGTGCCAAACCTAAAGTAGCCACAAATATGAGAGAGGTAACGACTCCCTCCCCATAAGTAGCAGAACCCAAATAACCCGATAATAATCGCTTAATACGATGGGTAAATCCGCCACCACGCCCACCTAAGGCCATACTCAATTGTGGACTTGCCATTTGGTTTTCCTTGAGTTGAATTAAAGTCTTGGCGTAGTCAATTCGTCCACCGGTAGCTGCTATGGCCAAATCATCACAGGCGTGCTCACGCTCTTCTTCGATACGGGTCGACATCCACCATATACCGGGATGAAAAAAGAAGAAAGTGGTCAGGAAGTTCTGTAAAACGTTGACTATAAAATCATGCCGCTTGATGTGTGCCAACTCATGAGCTAGAATGGTAGCGACTTGGCTTTCTTTCAATTGGTCTAGCAGGCCTTCTGGGAAAATGACCGCAGGCCGCAACCATCCTACAGTTAATGGACTAAAGGCCTGCCTGGACACCAAGTAGCGTACGGGACGGCGAATATTTAAGGCTTCCTCCAACTCCTGGATCTTTCCTGCCCAGCTAGACGGGAATCGCTGAACTCCGTAGTTCTTCATGCGCTGCACAAAAGCCAGCTGGCCCAAAAATCGGAGCTGTAAGACCAGCACACCCAGCAGCCAAAGGGTTACCAGTAGAGGTATGTGCCGATTAAAGTAATCACGAGCCTGATCCAACCAGGGTACAGAAACACCTTCTAGCTCCAGTGGCTCATCGGATGCGTCCAGCGCAACTAGTTCATCTGCTGTATTCCGAAGTAAAACCTCCCCAGCGGATCGGTCAAACTCCTCTGAGGCATCAAGCGAAGCGAATTCCTCGGAGGCGTATTGATCGCCTCGACCGCTTGACGTCTCCGAGAAACTCGCAGCCTCATAGGAACTCGCTAACTGCCCAAAAGTCAAACCCACCGTCACAAAAAAGCCAGCAAGCAAACCAACCGACACCAGGTATCTCGCCTGAGATGAATAGCGCCTTAGTAAGATAAGTAGCACACCTAGCATGAGTGCAAACAAGGCACCTTGCCATAGGCCATGGATCAAAGTCCAGCCGAGGGCATCGATGATTTTTGGAGATAAGAACTGTACTATCATTGCTCTTCGTTTTCTAATCTTTCGATAAGGGCTTTCAATTCTCGCAGCTCATCTTTGCTCGTTTTATAGTTACCCAGCGCGCGCATGACCAACCGCTGAGCAGATCCGCCAAAAGTCTTTCCCAAAAATCCATCAAGGAGCTTGTCTTGTGTAGGCTCACGCGCTATGATCGCCGCGTAAACATGCTGTCGCCCTACCCGCTCGCGACTCACATAGCCACGCTCATACATGACCTGCATAGTCTTGAGTATGGTAGTATAAACCACATCTTTTTCCTTGACCAATTCGTCATAGACAGCCCTGACCGTGAGCGGACCGCGATCCCAGAGCAAATTCAAAACAGCCAATTCAGAGGCAGTTGGAGGCGTATTTGCCATTATCTACGATTTTAATCGTAACAAATATACGAGCAGAATCGTAGATGAGCAAGTTAACTACGTAATTTATCGTAAATGGCTTTTAGTCTGCCAGGAAACTTAGGCTTTGAGCTTGGAATTTGAAATCTAAAATAGACTCGCTATACCCGCCTGAGATCCGAGAAGAGTCTTTTAGTCTGTTAGAATTTTAGACTTCGAGCTTAGAATTTGAAATCTAACGCTAAGAGCAGCCACTATCCCAAGAAAAACCCAAAAGTCATTCCTAAAAGACTAACAGACTCCCCAACAAACTCATGATTGAAACCCAATGCCAGAAACAGCTAAAATCCCAAGAAAAACCCACAAATCAATCCTAAAAGACTAACCCCTCCCGCACCTTCTAGGCAGTCCCTTCACTACCAGCTCATAGCTATGATCGATCAGCTCAAGCAGCAGGGTCTCATTTAATCCACGCTCCAGATATACAGTATTCCACTGGTGTTTATTCATGTGCCAGCCGGGTATGATGCCTTCGGGATAGGTTTCCCGCAGCTCTACAGCTCGCTCTGGATCGCATTTGAGATTAACCCTGGGCTCGATCTCGTCCAGGCCTGCCACCGCAAACATTTTACCCATCACCTTAAAAACAAGCGTATCAGGACCGAAGGGAAGTCCTTCAGTGGTGCCGGGCTTGGAAAGGCAATATTCGCGGAGGGAATCATAATTCATAACGGGAAGATACGGAAAACGACCTTTCGAAGCAATGTCCTCCGAGGCGTCGAGGACCTGGCGAAGACGGGCCGAGCTCCTCGGAGGTCTATCGCAACGAGCGAGCAAGTCGGCCGACGAGTTCGTGCCTCACTCGGCAGACGGCTTGCTCGCTCAATCCTCCTTCACCAACTCTCTCGAAAAATCAAGCTCACCATCTAGGTCCACACTAAATTTAATGTAGGTAATCGTAGCGCCCAGGTCGCGGTGCATCCGCTCGTAGTAGGTCTCTATGTCGAGCTCTGGCGTGGGGAGAGGCTTGGCGTATATATCATCGTCTTGGTAGTGGACCGTCACGGCCGGTTGCTTCTCGAAATAGGCCATCGTCCACTTGTAGAGCAACTCGCTGTCGGTTTTAAGATGAATGCTTCCCCCTGGCCGTATTATTTTTCTGTACTCTCGCAGGTAGATGGCCGAGCTCAATCTGCGGTTGGCTTTCCCTTTCTTCTTAAATGGATCTGGGAAGGTGATCCAAATTTCATCCACTTCGCCCGGAGCAAAAAAGTGAGCAAGGGGCTCTATGCGAGAGCGTAGAAAAGCGGCATTGGGCAGCTTCTCTTCTAATGCGAGTTTGGCTCCACGCCAGATACGAGCGCCCTTTACATCGACACCTATAAAATTTCGACTTGGATACCTTCTCGCCAATTCTACAGTATACTCACCGCGACCACAAGCCAACTCTAAGGTAATGGGATTGTCGTTGCCAAAATGCGCTTTGGCCCACTGGCCCCGCAGATCGATAGGCGAATCGCCTTGAACCAACTGTGGCTGTAGCGGATTAAAACTCTCGTACACATTCGGAAATCGAGCGACTTCAGCAAATTTTTGAAGCTTGTTGCGAGGCGGCATGATCATGGTTTTGATTATTTCTGAGCTGCGCTCAGAAATGATCTATTGAGTCGTAAAGGTCGTAATTTTGGATTATGGAAAAAGTTCTTAGATGGGTTATTTTATGCCTGACACTTGTAGGAGCCAGCGTTTGTCCAGCTCAAATTGACTACTCACACATGCGTATTTTAAGCCCTAGCAGAGCAAACACCCTCCACATGGCTATGGATGCACCGCACTCAGCAAATTCTAACATCCAGGTAGCAAGCCATGCGGAGCATGGCATCAACACGTCCACGCAGAGCGTGGAGATACCGACCCTCCACGGGATAACCATGCTCCGCGTGGTCTCGGTGCCACCGCGCTCCGCGCGGTCGAATGCAACTGCAAAAAGCCACGAAGAGCATAGCATCAGAACATTCTCGCTAAGCGAGGAAAAGCAGGCCCTTTCCACAAAAAATCCAAAAAATCCGCAGACCAGCGAATTAAGCCCGCTTTGCATAGTCGCAAATGCTCCCCACGCTACACGATCTATCAGCCCAATAGTAAGCCATGCAGAGCATGGCACCAACCTGCTCACACAAAGCGTAGAAGACCCAGCACCCTGGCAGCAGCACGTCTCTTACCAAATAAGCTGTACCCTAGACGACAAGCTCCACGAGCTGCATGGCAACTGGTCACTCACCTACAGCAATAACAGCCCCGATACCTTACAAAAAATATACATACACCTCTGGCCAAACGCCCACAACAATGACCGGACCCCCCTGGGGCGTCAGCTACTTCGCCAAGGTAATACCGACCTGACCGAGGCTACAAGAGAAGATCGAGGCGGTATCGATAGCCTGAGTTTTGAAGTCGACAATCGAACCGTAGACTACAACAGATGGCAAGGGCACATAGATGTCATAGAGATCCAACTGCCGAGTCCGCTCCACCCTGGCGATTCTATAGAAATAACTACGCCCTTCCGCCTAGACATACCCGCTAGCATTAGTAGGTTGGGACATATTGGGCAAAGCTATCAGATGACCCAATGGTACCCCAAACCCGCCGTTTACGATGTAGATGGATGGCACCCTATGCCATACCTCGACAATGGGGAGTTTTACTCCGAATTCGGTGATTTTGAAGTAACCATTGACTTACCCGAAAATTATACCGTTGGCGCAACCGGGCTATTGCAGAATCTGTCGGAGCGTCAGCGCCTATTGCAACTCGACCGGGAGACCAGAAGCTGGCTCGCCGCAGGTGTTCCAGATTCCGCCAACCTTTTCTTCCAGAAATTTCCCGAATCGAATCTGGCCAGGAAGGTTCTTTACTATCGAGCCGAAGATGTTCACGATTTTGCCTGGTTCGCCGACAAGCGCTTCCGCGTACTTCACGATACGCTCATGCTCGAAGGGCGAGAAGATCCGGTAGAGGTCTGGTCTTACTTCACTGACTACCAGGCAGACTGGTGGGCCAAGAGCATAGAATATCTAAAAGAATCGACTCGCTTTTATTCCGCGCATGTGGGTACATACCCCTACCCCAGTGTGGCGGCCGCCCAATCGCCCAGATCTGCTGGGGGTGGCATGGAGTATCCGATGATCACCCTAATCGGTACCGAATATAGCGAAGAAGACCTAGACGAGGTCATCGCTCACGAGGTGGGACACAACTGGTTTTATGGCATACTGGCCAGCAATGAACGCGACCATGCCTGGATGGATGAAGGCCCCAATTCCTACTACGATAGTCGGTACATGGCCGAGCGCTACCCAGACCAGGAAGCCTGGCTCAAATTTATGGGCAGACCACTCGACGCAGATCGCTATACCCACGAGTATGCCGCTGGCCAGGCCCTGGACCAACCACCAGCTACAACCAGCGAGCAGCTCAGCTACGACAATTATTGGCTATCGGCCTACACCAAGCCCCAGCTGGCCTTCGAATATCTGGAAAGACAAGTTGGCCATGAAGAACTAGACAAAGCATTCCAGTTGTATTACGAGCGGTTTAGCTTTCGGCATCCGGGGCCAGACGACCTGCGGAAGTCCTTAGAAGAAAGCCTGGGCCGCGACCTAGCTCCCTTCTTCGATGAATTTATTTTTGGAAACGGAGTCATCCCATTCGAACAAGCAGACAAAAGACCCCTGCGACTCACCTTTCTCAGCGGACAAAAGCAGCCAGACATCAGGCAATTGCACTGGTTGCCATGGGCGGGTTTCAACGCCAACGATGGCTTTATGCTGGGTCTCGGTATACACAATAGACAGCTGGCTGCGTCTGAGTTTGAATGGGGTTTGCTGCCGGCCTACGCTTTTGGAAGTCAGGACATCGCGGGTATGGCAGGAGCTAGATTTCGATACTTACGTCCCTTCCAGGGTGCCCAGCAGCTTGTGAGCCACTTGGCGATCCAACGTTTCAGCGACCGGGAGATCAGAGGAGAAGCTTATGGCTACAATCGCTGGTCGGCGGGTACCAAACTTATTTTCGATCATCCGCCCATTACCGAACGCAAATCCGAACTGAGCTTGACCTATGTCGGACTGAACCGAAATAGGCCCACCTTCGATAGCGATGGGGAGATCGTAGGCCAAAACAACAATTTGAACCATTTTATTGACCTGCATTACACCCGCCGTCAGGCTAGGGCCATCAATCCATCTTCCTATTCGGTCAATCTCGGATACCGTACTGCAACGGCAGATAATCCTTTTGACACCCCTACCCTTCTGCTAGAGGTCGACTGGCGCAGCAGCTATGAATACGAGCGCGGCAAGTCATTGAAATGGTGCTTGTACGCTGGCTATTTTCTCGTCAATGAATTTCGCAACCGCAACGTCAGCAATGAATTTCGCCTGGCACTCATCGACAATGCCGCAGCCGACTACCGCTACGAAGACCTATACCTGGGTCGCGGGCAGACCGGATTTTACGAGCAGCAACTCGAACAAAGGCAAGGCGGCATGCGCGCACCCGTAAGTGGAGCTTTCAGCCTGGGTCGCAGCAATGACTACCTCGTAGCATTTAACCTGGACAGCGATCTGCCCTTCGCACCTGCCGGGTTTCCGTTTGCCATTTATCTGGACGGTGGGGTGTATGGCTTGAGCCCTATACAGCGGGGTCAGGTCGAAGGTTTCCAATGGGTGGGTGGACTTTCCTTGCACCTGCTCGAAGACGCTATGGGAATCTACTTACCCATAGTGGGTAGTCCGGAAACCAGGGATCGCGTTACAGAGCGTGGCGGAATTTTGGATCGGATTGTTTTCAGGCTGAGTTTAGACCGATTGCTACCCTGGAAGCTAATTGATCAGGTAGGTTATTAGCACCATTCAACTTTTCTCCCTAGTTTTGCAGCCGCTACAAATAAAGCGCCTTGCTCAGGTGGTGGAATTGGTAGACACGCTAGCTTGAGGGGCTAGTGGCCGCAAGGCCGTGCAGGTTCGAGTCCTGTTCTGAGCACAATTGTCTGATCGCCGCTGAAACAATGTTTTCAGCGGCGATTGTCGTTTACCCACTTTCCCGCTATTTAGCCTATCTTGTCGTCACCTAGCTAGACGAATATGATTTACCAGAACCTGGGCGAGGCGAGAACAAAAGGTCGTAAACAGCTTGCCGTTTTAATTGACCCGGACTGCACAAACCGGGCAGCCATTCAAGCTATGGCCGAATATGCGCAACAAGACCTGATCGACTATTTCTTCTGGGGCGGCAGCTTGGTTCAACAACCACAAGTCGATTATTACTTGTCTTTGCTCAAGGCGCTTACCGACAAACCGGTGGTGCTATTTCCCGGTAGCCAGTACCAGCTCAACGACAAAGCAGACGGACTGCTGCTGCTTTCCCTGATTTCAGGAAGAAACCCGGATTTACTCATCGGGCAGCATGTGCAGTGTGCGGCCAGGATCAAACGCTCATCGCTGGAGGTTATCCCCACGGGCTATATGCTCATAGATGGTGGAGCGCCAACCTCCGTCAGCTACATGAGCCAGACCAAACCCATCCCCGCCAACAAACCCAGCATAGCCGCAGCTACTGCGCTGGCCGGAAGCTTGCTGGGGCTTAAACTCATCTATCTCGATGCTGGAAGCGGTGCCTCCAGAGCCATTTCACCAGCAGTAATTGAAGCTGTAAGGGCCGAAGTAGATCTGCCCATATTTGTAGGTGGCGGCATACGCGACTTAGCTACAGCTACGGCTTCGCTGGAAGCGGGAGCCGACCTAATCGTAGTGGGCAATGGACTGGAAGACAAGCCCAATTGGCTGCCTGAACTGGCCCATACCGTAAAACGAGTCAGCGGGCAATCTAGGGTAGTCAGCCCTAAAGTAGTCGGCTAAATCATCAGTCTAAGCGCTTGTTAGAATAAGGACACATAGCCAAAGTGGACCTTGGGGGCGCCGAGGTCCAGCTGTTCTCCAGTTCTTCGCCCAAGAGCCAGGCTGAAAGCAAAGACGCCAGCTCTTGTCTCAAAGTTTATACCCGCGCCAAAACCCAATGGAAAATCCGCATCCAGATCGGGTTCTGCTGCTGTACTGGCATCAATGTATGCCCAATCCCCAAACCCATACAAGAAGGCTTGCCCGCCAAGTGGCAGACGCCACTCCAGGGTAGCCAAGGCATATCTGGAGGCAAAAATTTGCTGTTCGTTGAATCCCCTCAATATTTGAGCTCCACCTAACCGATACTGCTCACTGGGGTAGACTTCTGCCTCGCCGAGCAGCGCACCTCCACGCAGGGCCCCATAAATTACCGTTCCCCAGGGGCCGGGTCTGTACAGCAGCAAATCGGTTTCTATTTGAATGGTACTTCCGCGGGTTTGAAGGCTATCATACAAACCGCCCAATCCCAGTTCTTCGATACGTCCATTTCGGCGAATTCGCCTGGTGCCTGCGGCCAGGCTTAAACTCAGGTCCTGCCCGCGCCTGGGGGCGAACCTCCTATCCAGCTGCCGGCGGTTAAGCCTAAACCCAAAGAGATTTCGCCTCAGGTCGAGGGTGTCTGGCAATCGCTGGCTACTCAGAAGCTGCTGCGCATTGATGCCCAGCAGGTTGGTGCGCCTGTTCACCCAAAATACCTGCACCTGATTGTCAGCCCGCCAGCGATAGGCAGCACCAATACGCCACCCCAAATTGATGAACTGGGTATCTCGACGGAATATCTCTGTACCTAGATTTAACTCAAAAGGAAGATCGAGTGGGTAGGGAAACTCAAGCTGTACATCCAGCTCTTGCGTGCGGGGCTGCAACTGCTCGAACCTCACGGCTATACGCTCGCCCGTACCTAGACCATTTTGCAGCTCGGCGTTGACCTCTCCAGTGATGAGCAGGCCACCCTCTGGAGTAGCATTGGGCAATACGCCAATCACAAAGTCAAATCGGCTGGCAGGCTTGCGGTCTATGGGCAACTCAACAATAGCTTGCTCACTCTGAAAGCTGATGCTCGGTGAGCCTTTCAACTGTAAGTAGGGCAACTGCCTCAGCAGGTCTGGCAATCTCCTGATCCGGCGTTGGTCGTATAGAGCTCCTTCTTGCAGTCCGAGGTAGCGCTCCAAGAATCGCTCTTTGACGCGGGCACTCTCCGGAAATCGCAACTCGCCGATAGTGATTAGCGGACCAGTTTCTAGGCTAATGTCTGCGGACAATCTACCTGGCGATGCCCACAAAATATTCCCCAAACCAACTGATGCAAACGGGTAGCCACTGCGGGCAGCCTGCGCCACCAGGCTATCGCGTAGTTGCAGCCAGACTTGATGATCCAGGGCTCGGTTTCTGAAATTTCGCTTTCGGTAGCCAGATCGCTGTAACCAGGATTTGGGCAAACTGTCTATACCCAATCGCTCCCATTCGTAAACCGGCCCATTGTAGAGCTCTGCCCGCCAATTCGTCGTATCGATTGGGTAAAGTGTATCTATAGAGGCTTCCCAGCGAGCATCTGTACGTCTTTCATCTAGCCAGTCTTGAAGGTGATCGTAGAGGGCCGCGGTATCACTCACCTCTATTGATGTGGCTTCGGGCTCAAAGTCTTTTCCCACCACTTCTAATACCAGCTGAGCATGAGTAGCTACACCAGAGACCCAAAAAAATAGCCCTAAAAAGAATAACCGGAGTGAGAGGAGCATGAGTGATGTAAACGAAAAAACGCACCTGAGATTTTGCTGACCTCCTTGAGATATAGGGTTTGCTACAGGCTTTATTTGGCTCTGAGTATGCTGACAGCCACACTTATAGCCACTTATAGCCAAATTTGGCTATAAGTGGAAAAACAACCTATTTAAAGCCAATTATAGCTATATTTGGCTCGAAATGGAGCTTGACAATCGTATTGTAGCTAGGGAGACCGAGAAAAAGTTACTGCTAGATCTCTACGCCAAAAAGTCATCTGAGCTTGTATCAATTACAGGACGTAGGCGAGTTGGTAAAACCTTCTTGGTCACTGAAGTCCTGAAGAATAAGATCGACTTTTACTTAACGGGGGTTCAGGGAGGTAAAAAACAAGAGCAACTAATCAATTTTAGTCGGGCAATGGCAAGGGCAAAAGGGAATGCCTTTACTGACCTCAACCTAACAGATTGGCAGGCCGCATTCTTTGCTTTAGAGGATCACCTAAACAGCTTGAGCAAGAAGGAAAAACTTGTCGTTTTTCTTGATGAGTTGCCCTGGCTTGCCAGCAAGAGATCGGGGTTTCTCAGCGCATTTAGCCACTTTTGGAACAGCTGGGCAGAACGCGAGAATATCCTAGTGATTATATGTGGTAGCGCCGCATCATGGATGATCAATAAAGTAGTGAGAAACAAAGGTGGTCTACACAACCGCATCACCCAACGCATAAATCTAGAGCCTTTCAATTTAAATGAGACACAATCCTTTCTAGAGAGTCGTCAATTCGATTATGGCATATTTGAAATAGCTGAGCTATACATGACTATTGGTGGAATTCCACATTATCTCAACCAGCTATCTCCCCATGAAACCGTTGCTCAGAATTTAGATCGCCTGGCGTTTACCAGGCATGGGATGCTCCAAGATGAATTTGAGCGACTTTATCCTGCATTATTTGAACACGCTGACCGGCACCTCAAAATAATTAAAGCACTATCTAACCATCACTATGGCTTGGATCGCAAGCAGATATCTGCACAAACCTCCTTAAAAAATGGTGGTGGACTGACTAGAATTTTAGAAGAATTGGAATTCTCTGGCTTTATAAAAAGCTTTTACGCCTTTGGCAAACGCAATAGAAACAAAAGATTCCGCTTGATAGATGAATACTCGAATTTTTATTTAAGATTCATAGAGAAAAACCGTCTGGAAGGCAGAGGTACCTGGCACAGCCTTTATCAAACGCAGTCTTATAAAACATGGCGGGGTTACGCATTCGAAAATTTAGGCCTGAGGCATTACAATCATATAAAAACAGCATTAGGGATTGCGGGAATAGCAACAACCTCTTCTATCTTTTACACGCAGGCTGAAGGTGCCAATCCCGGATTGCAAATCGATCTATTGATAGATCGTAACGACGGCGCAATCAATCTATGCGAATTTAAATTTTCGGAGAACCCCATTAAACTGGATACCTCAAAACGGAATAAGCTAAAACTACAAAAGGAAAGGTTTCGCCAACTCTCTGGATCTACCAAACTTATATTTCTATCTTTAATTACGACAAAGGTACTCCCATCCGATAGCCCACTACACACCATTTTCAACCAGCTTATTTATTTAGAGGATTTATTCGCTAGCAGGTAATGCTCGAAATTGGCGGCCGATGGTGGCTATCCAACTCAGCAGCAGCATGATGGTCAGCAGACTGGCTACTCGGCCTATCTGATCGCCGCGTTTGACGTACCAGGTCACCTCGTCCCGCAATTGTACCTCTCCGAACAGGGTGCCCATTTCATTATAATTGGTTGTGGCGGTTATCTCTCCACGAGCGTTGATGAAAGCACAATTCCCCAGATTGGCTGCCCTGGCCATGGCGCGGCGAGTCTCTATGGCCCGCAGGCTGTGTATCCATAAATGCTGGCGATGCCCAGGCGTATTGCCCCACCAGCCATCGTTGGTCATAAGGAAAGCTGCCTGGGCTTGTCCTTCCTTGATGTAGTCGGTGAAGTACTGACCAAAGACCCCCTCATAGCAGATGACAGGAGCAATACGCGCCACCCCATCCAGGGAGCTGCGCTCTGCTTGTGTGCCGAAGCCCGCCATACTAATGGCCGTCGACTCCAGCAGTGGCTTCAGAAAACCCAATGCTTTGGAAAAGGGCAGACTTTCGGCGCCCGGCACGAAGATGCCTTTTCGATAGGTCTGTGTGCGGAAGTACTCGGCATCGATCTGAATAACGGCATTTAGGGACTCATAAGCTCGGTCGCCGATGTATCTGGCGGCCGGTGTCACAAACTCATCGGGTCCAAACTCGTAATAGCCGCTGAAACCAGTGAATAGGTAGCGAAATCGATCGGTCGGCAAGCGATTGAGCAGCGCATTAAAACTCCCTTCGTCGAAGGGGCGGTTTTCGCGAATGCGCCCAAAGGATGTTTCTGGCAGCAAAAAGTAGTCTATGGTATCCGAACGCTCTGAGATGGCCGCCTGCATCAAAAAACCAGCGGTATCTACCGCCGATTGCCGAGCGCTAACCCCAAACTTTTCGAAGTGGGGCTCGGCATTCAAATTGACCGCCACCACAGAAACCGATGGGCCTGACTGCGTGTCTACTGACCGATAAATGAGCAGACTGACGACCTGCGGAAGTACAAATAAAACAAACAGTCCTACTTTACCCCATACCGGTTTTATCCTTTTAGGGACTTCCGCAGGTGGCCGCTCAGCCGAGGTTCGGTTTGGATAGACTACAGCAAAGAGCAAGTAGTTGAAGAGTAGTATCCACAAACTGCCGCCACCGGTGCCGGTATACTCGTACCACTGTGCCATCCATGGGTTTTGGGCTAATCCATTGCCGAGGTCGAGCCAGGGCCAGCTCAGGTCCCACCGATAATGCAAATACTCGAAAGTGAGCCAGGGTGCTACAAAGGCGAGGCCCGACACCTTCGGCAGACGCCTGCTGATCCGGTCGAACAACCACCAGGGAATGGTCATGAGCAGCGGGTTGACCAACACGGGAAATAGGCCCGCGAACAGGCCGGTATTGGTGACCCACCAGGTAGAGATGATATTAAAAAGCAAAAAAGCTGTGTAGCCATATCCGAACACACGCCTGCCGCTGGCTTGCTGGTGTGCCAGCCGCCGCTGTAGCAAAAGTAGAGGTACCCAGGCACCAAAAAGTAATATGGGATAGGGTAAATAGCCTGGAAATCCCAGCCCAAGAAGTGCCCCGCCCAAGAGAGCCAATTGCCTGTTGCTATCCTCTGTTTTGGTCATCAGGCCCGATCTTCTGGATAATAGCAGCCGCCAGCCCAGGAAAAAGCTCAGGTACATGGCCAGCGGAATCCAGTCCCACAGTTTTTCAGCCTGAAAGCGTGAATACATGATCCAGGAAGCAATTAAACCGATCAAAATGAAAACCAAACCGCCCCGTAAGCGATAAGAAGGGGAGAGTTGTACCATAAGGCCAAAAATGCGACATTTAGTGCAACTTAAAAAGCCCAACCAATGGATAGATTATACATAGCCGCCACCAGTCAGCATGTAGGTAAGACCACCAGCACACTAGGCCTGATGGCCGCCATAAAAGAGCTGGGCATAAACGTCGGATACTGCAAACCGGTCGGTCAGCAGTTTGTAGATCTGGGCGAGCTCAAAGTCGACAAGGATGCGCTATTGTTTGCACGCAGCAATAACTTCGAGCTAAAAGCAGAATGGCATAGTCCGGTCATCATTGGGCGTGGCGTGACCAGTAAATATCTCGAAGACCCCAGCCAGTTCGATTTTCCATCGTCCATACAGAAGGCCAGCCGGCACCTGCAGTCTACCTATGACACCATCGTATATGAAGGTACGGGCCACCCCGGTGTAGGTAGCGTATGCGATGTGAGCAATGCCCAAGTTGCGCAACTACTATCTGCTCCTGTGGTTATGGTGGTTGAGGGTGGCATCGGAAAAACGATAGACATGCTCAATATGAATCTGGCTTTGTTCAGAGAGCGTCGGGTGCCGGTCAGAGGAGTTATTTTGAATAAGGTGCTGCCCAAAAAAATCGATAAGGTCAGAAAGTATGTGGGCAAATATCTCGACAAAATAGGTATCCCCTTGCTCGGTGTTTTGCCCTATGACAGGAGTCTCTCAAGCCCCATTATGGCTACCATCAGACATGCTGTAAAAGGGGTGACCTTGATCAATAAGGATCGATTGGACAACCGGGCCGAGAATATTGCCAGTGGTGTGTTGCTTCAGCAGCAAGAGGTGCGTGCCCAACCCAATTCTGTAATCGTAACCGGCTGGTCGCGCCTGGAAAGCACCCTGGAAAACATAGCCGAGCAAATCGAGCAGAAAAAGCTACCAGAGGATATTCTTTCGGGTGTAGTCGTAACGGTACGCGAGCACGAAATGCTAAAATCCGAATTGGAGGAAATTATACCGCATCGCGAGTTTCTAGACAGACACAGAATACCCCTGATCGTAACGGATATGGACTCCTATGCTGCCGCGGTAAAAATAAACCGGATGGAAGTAAAGATCAATTTGCGTACGCCCTGGAAAATCAGACGCGCCATAGAGCTGGTCAAGGAGCACGTTGACCTATCCAGCTTGTTTGGATAAAACGAGAAGTCCCGTGAAATCAAGGACTTCACGGGACTTCAGATAAGTCAGAGTTATAATTGACTTACTTGTCGCTTTTCGCGAAACGACTCTTACCGAATTTCTTATTGAACTTATCAATACGACCAGCCGTATCTACAAACTTCATCTTACCAGTGAAGAAAGGGTGAGACAAGTTGGAGATTTCCAGCTTGATGAGCGGATATTCATTGCCATCTTCCCAAGTGATGGTGTCACGTGAGTTGGCACAAGAGCGGCCCATCCAAGATTCGTTGGCGGAAATATCTTGGAAGATAACGGTGCGATACTGTTCGGGATGGATATCCTTTTTCATTGCCTGTTTCTTTTGGGAGCGCAAAGATAGAGAGATTGATGGAAAGAACCAAGGAGTGAGCAGGAAAGAGTTGAGGAGATCCAAAGGGTGTAAGCCATTGTGTCTATTGTTGTATTTTTACGTCTAACCAAATAACAAAAGAAAATAGAGATGTTAGATCAACTTCTTTCTGGCCTACAGGGCCAATTCGCTTCATCATTAACCGAGCAGACAGAACTGAGTGCCGACCAGGCAAGCGGGCTATTCCCAGTGGCTAAGGACGCCATTACCAGTGGAATCACCGGTGCTGTAGCTGGAGGTAATGTGGGTGGTGTACTCGACATGCTGAAAGGCGCAGTGGGTATGGGACAAAGCAGCGGCGGCGGCGGTTTGGCCGGGCTGGCCCAAAATATGGTGTACAAAAGTATAGCGGGTAATTTCATCAATAAGGCAACTTCCAGCCTAGGGCTGTCAGAAGGCCTGGCCAGCCAGGTTTCAGGTTTAGCGCTACCTATGGTGCTTAATAAACTCGGTGGAGCAGCTCAGAGCCACGGCGATACCGACGATATTGACGAGGGTAGTGTGATGGGCGCACTCGGACTAGATGCCGGCGGCCTGATGAATAAGGCCAAGGACCTACTTGGTGGTGGCGGCCTTGGTAATTTACTAGGGTAAAGATACTTGAGAGGCTATCAAAAAATCCTTATTGAATTTTTCGATAGCCTCTATTATTGACCTTATTCCAATCTAAAGCGGACGGGCAAATTGAATTGCACCCGAACTGGGCGACCGCCCTGATTACCGGGTATCCAGCGAATATCCTGACTTTGCATCAGTTCTACTACCCGCTGGGCCTCTTCTCCCAAGCCGGCACCAGGATCGCGAATGAGCTCTATCTGAGTGACTCGCCCGTCTTTTTCAATGACAAACCGGACGACCGCGGTACCCGATTGGCCGATTTCCTGAGCAATGGACGGGTAGCGAATCTGGCCATTGATGTATTGAAGTAGTTTGCCTTCTGCGCATATCTTCTGATCATCATAAGGCATATCCGTTTCGCAACCTGGAAAGAGCGGCATTCTTTCCACAATAACAAAGGGCTCTTCTGGTTCTTGTGGCCTGGGTGGTGGCGGTATGAATACGGGCTCTGAGGGAGGAGGCGTTGGGTCAGGCGCTGGTGGTGGTTCATTGAGCACCAGATCATCAAAAGACTGGGAAGGCGGCGGTGGCGGGTCCTCAATGAGCTCTTCGGGCTCTACCTCGTCGATCACCGGTGGCTGAGGAGGGGGTGGCGGCGGTGTAGGAGGGGGCGTAATTGGCGGTAGATCCAATACTAAAACCTCGCCAGCATCAGCATATTGATAGTGTCCGGTCTGCGTATCTGTCTTCTCCCAGGAAATGGCCAACAGGCAGCAAATGGCGGCAACGAACAAGCCGTAAGAGAAGAAGGTTTTGCCCAAGGCGAATACTTGTAGCGGCTGGTATTTAGTCCGGTTTTGCAGGGCTTGAACGCGATTTTGTTCAGCTGCCAAACTGAACTCACCATTCAATCCGCGGGCCACGCGCTTGTTGTGAAACTCCCTGCGCAGAAATAGGATAATGAGAAAGGTGCATATAACGAGTCCGAGCATAGCAGTAGTGACCACCCACCCAGACAGGGCGATGTTGAATAGCATAACCATATATGTTTTAAGAGAGCTTACAAGAAAATGAAGGCCGAGAAGCTTTCTTCGGCTTTCAAATTATAGATGCTAGAAAGTCGGGGTGTGGTGTACGCGAGATGTAATTAATACGCCCATCAAAAAATCTGAAGATTTTTTGATAGGCGTCCTCCCCTACTCCCCATAACTCTCCCTAGTCAATCCAAATCTAACCAAGTCGACCAGCGTACCGCCTGGCCTCCTGAACTCATTGCGCAGATCGCCCTCGCGCTGAAAGCCCACCCGACGAGCTACGCGCTGGCTGGCGTAGTTGTCTGCCAGGGTTGTCAGAAATAGTTTTTCCAACTCCAAATCCAGGAAAGCAAAGCGTATGATCCGCGCCAGCACTTCGGTCATTAGTCCATTGCCGCTGGCATCGCGATCCAGGAAGTAACTCACCTCTGAAACGGGTACATCCCAGTCGATGTGGAAAAGATGGACATAACCCACCATATTCGTACTCTCGTTCTCCCAGATGCCGAAGGTATACTCCTGTTGCAGCAACCAATCCGATATGCGGTGCCGGACAAAAGCCTCGGCCATCTCTGGTCCGTCTATGGCTTTCACCAAGTGTGGGAAGTGATCTCCGAGATGAGATTGGTTATTTTGAATAAGCGCGTGAAATGGCTTCCCATCGCCTTCGCGGAATCGGCGGATAACGCAGCGAGGCGTAAGTAGAGCAGTGTCGATCGTGTATAAGCGGGGATCCATTATTGGGTGTACAATTCAATAGCTGAGTTAGTTGAAAACAAAAAAGGCCAATGCAGAGCATCGACCTTTTTTGATGATTTAGGAAGTTATATCTTATTCCAGGCGGAAACGTACGGGCAGGTTAAACTGCACCCTTACTGGGCGACCGCCCTGCTGGCCAGGAACCCATTTGAGCCCCTGAGAAGCCATGAGGTTCACAACGCGCAGTGCTTCGTCTCCGGTTTTGGCACCCGGATCTCGAACGACTGTAGCATCTTTTACCGAGCCATCTTTCTCGACAACGAAGCTGATTACAGCCATGCCCTCTACGCCATTCTCACGAGCAATAGCCGGGTAGCGGATGTTGCCGTAGATGAATTCCAACATCTTCTGCTCCGCACAAGCTTTCTTTTCGTCATAGGGCATGCTCTCGGCGCACCCTGGGAAAAGCGGCATCTGCTCGACCACGCGGAATATCTCATCCTCTGCTGGTGGTGGCGGGGGTGGAGGTGGGGGTGGCGGAGGTGGCGCTGAAGGAGCCGGTGGTGCCGGTGGAGGAGGTGCATTCTCTACCTGCTCATCAAACGACTGAGAGGGGGGTGGCGGTGGATCTTCAACCAACTCTTCGGGTTCTACTTCCTCAATCACCGGTGGGGGTGGCGGAGGTGGAGGTGGTGGGGGTGGCGCAGTACGAGGAGGAAGCTCTACTTCGAGCATGTCGAGTTCGAGTGCACCTTCCGGAATATCGATTTTATCTTCATATTGCTCCCAGGCCAAAGCGCAAAGGCACAATCCTGCGGCAAGAGCCAGACCGAATGTGAAGAACGTATTACTTAAGCCAAATACATTGAGCTGCTCGTACTTCGTCCGATTCTCCAAGGCAGCTGCACGAGAGGCATTGGCCTCTTCTTTAAAGGCACCGTCCATGGCTTGTTGAGTTCGCTTGCCGTGATACACGTCTCTCAGATAGTAGATCATACCGACAATGAGCACGATCATTCCTATTAAGATGGCGCCGACTAACCAACCTGGTAAGGCGATGTCAAAATTCATGATTAAATATTAAGTTGTTTTCGATACATTTAAATAGCGCAAAAGCACTATTGCCAGTAAAGCGCCTAGCCCATTAGCCAGCATATCTGCCAGCTCGAAGGCCCGGCCTTTGGCCATCCAAGCTTGAAGTACCTCCATGCTAGCTCCATAGGCTGTAGCTAGCAAAAAGGCCCACCAGTCAGCTCGTTTGACCATTGGCCTCAACAGCCAGGACAATAATACGGCAAAAACCCCATAAAACAAGGCGTGCGCTGCTTTGTCGGGTGAGACCAGATCTGTCCAGAAAGTCATCTTGGGCAAATTGCCCTTTGGCAGGGTAGATGCAATCAGTAAAATGAGCGCCCACCCCAGGGCTGCCAGCCATTGCCAGCGTCGCTTATACTGCTTAGATGCCAAGTATCCGCTTTTTGGTGGTTGCCCACACTATTTTTTTAGCTGATGGCCGCCTCGTAAGCTTCTGGACTCAGTAAACCCTCCAAATCTGCAGGATCTGCAGGCTTTACCTTAGCGATCCATCCCTCGCCGTAAGGATCCTCGTTTATGGTTTCCGGGCTACCATCCAGTGTCTCGTTAAAGGCTATCACCTCTCCGGCAATAGGCATAAAAAGATCACTGGTCGTCTTTACCGCTTCTACGATTCCAAAGACATCTCCGTCATCCAGATTCTCTCCTATGGTTTCTACTTCTACATAGACGATATCGGAAAGTTCCTGCTGGGCAAAGTCGGTTATGCCTATCACCGCAATGCCGTCATCTTCTACGCGAATCCACTCGTGGTCCTTCGTATAACGACAATTGTCGGGTATCTTGCTCATAATGGTTGTTTATCGTTCTTGTTTTGCTTTATGCTTTTTCGGCCACAAATGACTTGACCCAGTCGCTACCTACAGACTTCGGGCGTTCGATGGGCATACCCAGGGCACGACTCCAGCAGCCAGCGGCCAATACACCCAATGCGCGACTCACGCCGAACAGTACCGTGTAATAGCTGAATTCCTTTATACCGTAGTGCATGAGTAGGGCACCCGAGTGGGCATCTACATTTGGCCATGGATTCTTCACCTTGCCCAATCCTTTCAAAATATCGGGCACTACGTCGAATATGTTCCAGACGGTCTCCACGATTGGATCGCCCTTGATATAAGCTTCTGCAAATACCTTCTGGGCCGTAAACCTAGGATCGGGCTGACGCAAAACTGCATGGCCATAGCCGGGAATCACCTTACCAGCAGCCAGAGTATCGCGCACATACTGGGCAATTTGCTCTTTAGTGGGCGAATTGGTACCCAGACTTTCCGTCATTTCCAAAATCCACCTGATCACTTCCTGGTTGGCCAAACCATGCAAAGGACCAGCCAGGGCATTCATGCCTGCCGCAAAACTCAGGTAGGGGTCGCTCAAAGTAGAACCCACCAGATGTGTGGTATGCGCCGAGGCATTCCCGCCTTCATGATCGGCGTGGATGGTCAGATAGAGACGCATCAGACTTTTGAAATCAGCACCATCATTGCCTAGCATCTGGGCAAAGTTTGCCGCCCAGTCCAGGGTATTATCTGGTGCAATATGCTCGCCATTGTGGAAGGACCGTCTATATATATAGGCAGCGATTCTAGGCAAGCGCGCCAGCAGATTCATCGTGTCCTCGTAGTAGGCATCCCAGTACTCGGTCTTGTGCATACCCTCGGCATATCGCTGCATGAAGACACTGTCCTTTTGCATGGCCATGATCCCGATCGAGAATTGAGCCATCGGGTGGGTATCCGCTGGCAGTGAGTCTAGTACTTCCAGTGTACCTTCCGGTAGCTCTGCACGCCTTACCCATTCGCCGGCCAGCCAGTCTACCTCGTCTTCGCTGGGTACATCGCCCGTAAGCATCAGCCAAAATAGACCTTCGGGCTTCGGCTCGCCCTGCGGTCCGGCGGGTAGTTGCTTTTTCAATTCCGGGATGGTTCGACCGCGAAATCTGATGCCTTCTATGGCATCCAGATTGCTTGTTTCCCAGAGCATCATCTTTACACCGCGTGCGCCGCCCAGCACTTGTTTGAGCGAGACTTCGCCTACTGATAGTTCTCCGTGTTCTTTATTGATAGCCCTCAATTCTTGAAATAAAGCCAGGGCGCGATCTGCAAATAGTTTTTTGAGAGGATCCATTATTGTGGTTATCGACCTGTATTTGTCAGGGCCTCTGTGTTACAGCAGATGGCTTTTTCTTTGGTTAGGACTTCCGCAGGTCGGTTGTTTAAGATGAAATGGTTTTAATAGCGTTCTAACATCAGTACTCTTGCTTTCGCAGGTTCGTGCCCAGCGGCCACCAGCTCGCGTACGCGTTCAGTTTCCGCTCTGCGGTGTGCGCGTAGCTCAGCGTCGTAGATTTCAATTTGAGCGGGCTTATTCAAAATGAGCCTGATGCTGGTCATTTCTCCATAAAACATAGCCCGACGCTTGCTTAGGTACACCTCAGATCCTTGAATGCCAAACGCATCCAGTGTATTCAGATTATTCTCTCGCTGATCTATTATGCGATCTATCTCTACAGCCTGCTCATCGTCCAGATCGTAATGAGCAATCAGCTCTGATTTAGACTTGTACACTTCAGATGTCGACAACTGCTGTGCCGATAAATGACTGAACACACCAAGTGCCAATACCACGGAGAGAAATAGATGTTTCATCTTCAAAAATACTTTGTTAGAGTAGGTTGCAATTTACGTATAAGAACTGGCAATCTCATGTGCCTGAACGACAATTCTGTCCAGCATCTCCCCAGATTTATAGGGCTCAGGCCTGATTTTTGTTGCGCTCGTCTTGTAGCTTGCGCCTCAGATCCTGCTCGATGGCCAGGCGTTGCTTGCGCGATTCCTTCAGCTCACTACTGAGCTTATCTATCTTGTCTTTGGCCTCTCTGGCACTAGATACTGCTAGCCGAGATCTTCCCAAAATGACAAACAAGAGTACACCCAGTGCAGCAATAAGCCCCCATACAATGGTGTGATAAGCCGCTTTACTCAAGGAAAGTCCGAATAGTGAAATGCTGTCTTTTTCTTCGTTCAAGGCATCAATCTGACCGTTGAGCGATGAGATTTCCGTTGTTCTTTCATTGATCGTTTCTGCCTGATCTGCTATGGTCCCCTCCAGCTCTGTTTGCTTATCTGCTGCAGCAATGAGAGAGTCTCCCAAATGGGTTTGAAACGCATCTAGCCATGCCCGCTCTACTACCCTATACTGCTGGTAACGCCCCGATTTTTCCACCATCAACTGATATTGCTCACCAAGGGGTAGGTTGGCATTGGTGGTAGGATTTCCCGATTGAGCAAAAATGAAAACGCTGGTAAAAAAACAACTCAATGTCAGCAAGTATCTGATGTGCATAGGTATGATTCGGCTGATGTTTGTATTTGGTAGATTTTACGATTCTATTGCGGCAAGCGCACCGCATCTATTCCGCGGTCGGCAAAACTACCATAAAAACCCATTTTTCCTATCCGTCATTGTTTTGTTAGGTCTTTATCTCAAACTCTCCGTATTATTCGACCACAAACTTTGCCGATCTATGGACCAGACGATTAACAGAAAGCGATTGTTTTACGGGGCTTGCCTGGCCCTTCTAGTCACTTCTATGACTTTTGCCTTCCGCGTGGTTTTCGATAGTGAATTTGGTCCCAACGGCTACGGGTATGCACTCAAAGACGTAGGCTGGGCATTTCTCCCTGCCTTTTGGGGCTTTACCGCAGCCATGATGATCGGAGGGCCACTCGCCGATCGGTTTGGTCTGAAGGCGATCGCACAAATGGCTTTTGTAGCCCACATCATCGGTATTGTTGTAACCATCTTATCCAAAGACATTACTACCCTATTCGTGGCCACCTGCTTCATCGGACTAGGTAATGGATTTGTAGAAGCGGCCTTCAACCCCATGGTCGCCTCCCTGTATCCCAACCAAAAGACCAAAATGCTCAATCGGTTTCACGTATGGTTTCCGGCTGGCATTTTGATTGGTGGTGCCTTAGCATTCCTGATGATCGACAATCTGGGCATAAGCTGGCAGATTTTAATGGCTACCCTCTTCATACCGACTGCGATTTACGGCTACATGATCTTCAACGAGCGCTTCCCCGTCACAGAACGGGTCAGTATGGGCATCAGCGAAGGAAAGATGTGGGCTAGTTTAGCTACTCCTTTATACCTTTTTATCGGGTTCTGCATGCTGCTCACCGCAGCCACTGAATTGGGTACGAACCAACGAATCGGGGCCATACTGGGCAATACGGGTACTTCGGCCATTCTGGTCTTGGCATTTATCAATGGCATCATGGCGCTGGGTAGACTCTTCGGTGGTGATCTGGTGCACCGCATCAGTATACCGGTCGTATTACTGGCTTCGGCTGTCATTAGTACGCTGGGGCTTTATATGATGTCTATTTCTACAGGTGGCATGCTATGGGTTTCAGCGGCCGTATTTGCCGTAGGTATTACCTTTTTTTGGCCAAATATGCTGGGCTTCATTGCCGAATACATACCCGAAAGCGGAGCTTTGGGCCTTTCGGTAATGGGTGGCTTGGGCATGCTCTCAGCGGGAGTCGCCCAGCCCATCATCGGCAGTATGCTGGGAGATCCCGGTGGCGAGATTGAAACGGCCGCTCAGGTCGATGCGGCTGCCTCTTTTCTCGGCAACATGGCTTTGCTGCCCGCCATCCTGATTGTGCTTTTCGGGGGCTTGCTGGTGTACATGCGCAGCAGAAAAGGAGAAACGGTGTTGGCTAATTGACAGGATGTTCAGGGCCATAGGGCAAAAGCAAACGATTCCCTTTCTACATCGTTATTTTATCATGCACAGCTTCGATTACGACCTCATCATCATAGGCGGTGGCCCGACCGGCATCAACGTGGCTCTGGCCGCTCAACAGGCCGGGCTGAATTATCTGATTCTGGAAAAAGGCCAGCTGGTCAATAGCCTGGTCAATTTTCCAGACAATATGACCTTTTTCAGCACCAGCCGAAAATTGGAAATAGGTGGTGTTCCTTTCATTAGCCATACCGACAAACCCACCCGCCGAGAGGCACTGGAGTATTATCGCAGATTGGTGCAGAGCAATAGCCTAAACATACGGCTGTACGAACCAGTGGATACGATGAAACCCTTAGCTGAGGGCTATCAGATCTGTACAAGCAAAGGAACATATACTACCCGCTTTGTGACGGTAGCTACCGGCTTTTACGACACCCCCAGGCTTTTAGAAGTACCGGGTGAAGATCTGCCGAAAGTCAAGCACTACTACGATGATGCCCATGCCTATATGGGACAAAAAGTACTGGTGGTCGGTGCTGCTAACTCGGCCTGCGATGTTGCTCTGGAGTGTTGGGCAAA
>JBCDFE010000043.1:0-23983 GCA_039178745.1 Bacteroidota bacterium
AGCCATTCGAGTTTGCGCATCACGGCGCTTCCCGGTCTTTCTCCCAGTAGGTTTCCTATTCTGTCTTTTACAGATCCAGGTCCTTCGGGGGCCATGGCTTCCATAAATTCGTGGTAGGTCAGCTTTTCGCTATCGAGTATAGGGAAGTCAGCATCGGTCAGGCCGATCTGGATGAGGGCATTCCACGCCTGGCAAAAGCCAGGATATCTCAGGGTGCCACGCAATATGGTGGGTATGTCCTGCAATCCGTATTGATCTTTGTATAAGAGGCTGTCTCGATTGGCGTAGGCTTCCATGGTACCCAATCCGTCGACTTCTATTTTCCAGGGGTCGGCAAATAGGCGAGGGTAGGGGATGAACTTGAACTTGTTGTCTTGCAGATACTGGGCAGTGCCCTGGCCTGCCAATACGACGTTTCGTGGATTCCAGGTGAATTTGTATCGCCAAGGGTTGGTATCGCTTTCTGGACTAATGAGGCCACCGGTGAACGAACGAAAAGCCAGTATTTCACCACCCTTGTCCCGTATGTTGTCGAGTCGCTGCATGGCCGACATGTGGTCTATACCTGGATCTAGTCCCATTTCGCCCATGAAGATCAGCTCGCGGTCGCGCGCCTCGTCGCCCAAACGGTACAGCTCCTGACTGACATAACTGGCCGTGATCAAATGTTTTTTCAGGGCGATGCAATCGTGGGCGACTTCCAGATGTAGGTGCGCAGGCAATAGGGAAACGACGATATCTGCACGACCGATGAGCGTTCTTCTATCTTCGGCTTTCTTGACATCGAGCCAGGCCGCCTGACCGAGCGGATGCCCGGCAATTTTCTCCTCTGCCAGGGCTGGGTCCATATCTGCGACCGTGACATTCCACCCAAGCTCACCAGCTTTGTTTAAGACGTAATTGATAAGCGCAGAAGCAGATCTACCTGCGCCAATGATTAAAATTTTGGCCATGAAGTTTTTTTTCAAAATGCCTGTCCAAAGGGAGCCAAAAGCAATTTGTTAGGTATGGCGCAAATATATAACCAATCACTCTTCCGAATACACCCGAAAGGCGGCTTTCATGCCTTCTATAGATAGTTGGATGGTGTCTTGCCAGGCGCGTGAGGTATTAGTGAGTACAACTACACATATTCCCTGCTCTGGCATAAGCATAAGTTGAGCCGATACGCCGGTTTGTGTTCCGCTATGACCCATAAATTTGCCCCAGGGTGCTTCGGCCTTGTAATGATATAGATATAGACCCATACCGTAAGGATTGTTTTCGCCATAGTCGACTTCAGAGGGCGTACACATCAGGTCAAAACCAGCCTCAGACAGTAGGGTGCCATCCATTAAAGCCTGACCGAATCGCAACAAATCAGGAAGGGTAGAAGTGATCCCGCCACCGGGTATTCGGTTGGTGAGGTTGTTGGCGTTGGTCAGCCTGAGTTTTCCACGGCGATTTCGCGTATACAGCTGGCTGTTGTCTTGGCTATGCTGGTATTCGTATTCGACACGTGTTTGGCTCATGCCCGCCACCAACCAGACGTGGGTTTGCATGTATTCTTCATAGCTCATGCCCGCTACCTGTTCGATCACCAAACCCAGCACCACATAGCCGTAGGTAGAATAGTGAAAACCCGCACCTGGCTCATGGGCCAGCGGTCTGTGGGCAAAGACGGCAGCTGCAGCCTCCAGATTGGGATATTTGACGGTCGATTCGGTTTCTCTGCCTCGCTCTGAGTAATGGGCAATCCCGCTGGTGTGTTGCAAAATTTGCCTGATGCTTATCTCATCGGCCCGCAGAAAATCAGGTAAGTAGGTACTCAGTGGAGCATCCAAGTCAAGCAGCCCTTTTTCGTACAGCTGGAGTACCGCTACGGCGGTCATGGTTTTTGAAATTGAGGCCGTTCGGTTTTCTGTATTTGCTTCGTAGGGTAGTCCGGTTTCCCTATTCCTCATTCCGGCTGCGGCAATTACAGCCTCTTCGCCTGCTATCTGATAGCCAATAGATAGGCCTACGTATTTTTCATCGAGTATGGCTTGATCGGCCAGTTGTTGCAGCGCTGGTGCATGTGAATCGGACTGGGCGTAAACCGATAAAACGACGAGCAGACATAAGCCGGAAAATAGTGTCTTCATGATGGTATTGCTTTTGACTGCAATAACGACTGCTGATGCGGCAAACATGCGGAAAATCGAGGGTTTGGGATGAATCAGCTCCGCTTAGGGACGAACAAACCTATTTCACTTAGAGTGTTTTTGTATTTGGTTGACACAGGTAGTTTGTTTTGCCCGACCAGGATGGTCTTCTCGTCTATCCAGGCGATGAAATGTTGGGGGTTGATGAGGTGAGAACGGTGAATTTTGATCAGCTGGGGCACTTGCTCGTGAGCCTTACTCAGGCTGATTCTCAGTAGTCTTTTTTCATGTTTGTTGCCCACTCGAAAGAAGATGGTGCAATAGTTTCCAGCTGCTGAAATGGCAATGAGTTCCTCAGCATGAAGGTTCAGATGGTCTAGTCGGCTATCGCCTACAATGGTGATGGATTTGGAAGAGGGGTTGAGATCGAGCTCTTTTTGCTCCTGACGACCCAATAAATATCTGCCAATGAGCAGCACAGGTAGAATTATTGCCAGAGTAGGTAAGAAAATCTGAGTAGTAAAAATCGGGAAAGGCCAATCTCCATTCATCCATCCAGAAATGTAATACAGGTAGGTAGCCGGGAAGCCTAAGCCAAGAAAAATGGCGGTGAACTGAATCTCCTGCCATACGGTCCACCTGAGTGACTTTCTGATTAACAGAATTTGAGCGAGATAACTGGCTAAATAGCAACAAAAGAATACCAGTCCATAGCCCGTCATGAGTATGATGCGGATAGGCAAGGAAAGCTCGGCGGCATCGAAGGGACCGATCAGGCTCAGGAAGAGATAAAGCCATAGACTGAGTCCCAGGGCGAGACCAACTTGTGATCGCGGAGATCGGGCTAAGGGATATGCGTATCTAGCCAAGCTTTATCTAGTGTTTTTGAGTTTTTGTACGCGCTAATTTAATTGACATGTGTCAAACAGGATGTCTGCAAGCGGTAGGGCTATCCCCAGGATCTTTGTAATTTTGGATTTTAAAATCAACCTCTTGAACCATGGGATTAAACAACCACCTCATTACACTCCTTGTATTGAGCCTGCTACTGACAGCATGCCAGCAGGAGACACAAACCAATGAAGATACAGCTGTGAACTACGCAAATATTGAAGTCAGCTATCCGGCAACTGAGAAGCAGGATGTAGTAGATAATTACCACGGCACCGATGTAACCGACGCATACCGTTGGCTAGAAGACGATAGGTCTGAAGAGACCGGTGCCTGGGTGAGCGCACAAAACGAAGCAACCTTCGGGTACCTGGAACAAATCCCTTTCCGGGAGCAGATGGAGCGCCGACTGACAGAACTGGTCAACTACGCGCGTACGAGCTCGCCATTCCGAGTTGGCGATTACTACTTCTTTAGCAAGAACGATGGCTTGCAAAACCAATCTGTAATCTACATACAAGACGGACTAGAAGGAGAGCCTAGGGTGTTTATCGATCCCAACCAGCTCAATGAAGATGGGACAACCAGCATAGGGCTGATGGGTGCCGACAAAACCAACAAATACATGGCCTACAGCCGCAGCGACGCTGGTAGTGATTGGCGTAAGATGTATGTTAGAGACATCGAGACAAATACCGACCTGGAAGACGAGCTGGAGTGGGTGAAATTTAGCGGAGCCGCCTGGTTTGGTGATGGCTTTTTCTATAGTCGCTATCCCGCACCAGCTGAGGGAGACGAACTGAAAGGCGATAATACCATGCACTCGGTCTATTATCACAAACTTGGCACGCCTCAGTCAGCAGATAAACTCATTTTTAGCGACGAGGAAAACCCCGCTTATTATCACTTCGGCTATACAACCGAAGAAGAGGATTTCTTCATCTTGAACCAGCAACCGGGAACGGACGGCTTTGCGGTTTATGTGCTCGACCTGCGGAAGTCCAACTCCTTAGACAACCCCAATTTCGAACTGCTTTTCGATGGGTTCAGCAATAAGAATTATGTAGTGCACAATGAGGGAGAGGACTTTTGGGTGCAAACCGACTACGAAGCCCCCAACTATCGATTGGTAAAGATGAAGCTAACAGAGCCCGCTCCAGAAAACTGGATGGATGTACTGCCCGAAAGCGATAATTTGCTACAATCCGTCAGTACCGGTGGTGGCTATTTCTTTGCGCAATACCTGGAGAAGGCAACCGACCACGTATACCGGATGAAGTACGACGGAAGTGACCGGCAAGAGGTGACTTTACCCGGACTCGGCAACGTGGGCGGATTCGGAGGAAAGGCCGAGGAAGAACAGCTTTTCTATACCTTCCGATCCTTTACGTACCCACCAACGGTATTCAGCTACAATGTGGCTACAGGAGAAAGCACACCTTTCTTTGAGCCTGAGCTGCCATTCGATCCAACGGACTTCGAAGAAAAGCAAGTTACCTACACCAGCAAGGATGGTACTCCGGTGACCATGTTTATTGTACACAAAAAAGGCATGGAACTCGATGGTGATAATCCGACCTACCTGTATGGTTACGGAGGTTTCAATATCAGCCTGACGCCGAGCTTTAGCGCATTTCGCTTTGCGATGCTCGAAAACGGTGGCGTCTTTGCCATGCCCAACCTGCGCGGCGGTGGCGAATACGGTGAAGAATGGCATCAAGCCGGTATGCTGATGAACAAGCAGAATGTATTTGACGATTTCATCGCTGCGGCCGAATACCTGATCGATGAAGGCTATACGCGAAGTGAAAAGCTGGCTATAGCGGGTGGTAGTAACGGTGGCTTGTTGGTAGGGGCGGCTATGACTCAGCGCCCCGATCTGTTTGCTGTTGCTTTCCCTGCTGTTGGTGTAATGGACATGCTGCGTTATCATAGATTTACTGTTGGTAAAGGCTGGATACCAGAGTATGGCTGCGCAGATTCAACTCAGGCCGAGTTTGAAAATCTGGTTGCTTATAGCCCGCTCCACAACCTGGAAGATGGTACGGCATATCCAGCCACGATGGTCACTACGGCAGATCACGACGATCGGGTTGTACCTGCACACAGCTTCAAGTTTGCCGCCCGACTGCAAGAAGCTCACGAAGGAGAAAACCCCGTTCTGATTCGGATAGAAACGGATGCCGGTCACGGCGCTGGAAAGCCTATCAGCAAGTCAATCGAAGAGCAAGCAGACCTTTGGTCGTTTTTCTTCTATAACACGGACTCGAAGGTTAATTTTTAGTCTGATAGAAGAGTTGGTATTTAAGCCTGAGCTTGGCGGATTTCTCTGCGATTTTTGCGATTTACTTGTAATCTGTGGGAATTCTGTTAGTCTTTTAGGGGATTTGGGGCTTGTGAATCTGGGCTTTAGGATCTGCTTGGTGATTAGTGCCTAGGCCTGAAATCTGTGGGAGAGTCTGTTAGTCTCTTAGTGGATTTGGGGCTTGTGAATCTGGACTTTAGGATCTGCTTGGTGATTAATGCCTAGGCCTGAAATCTGTGGGAGAGTCTGTTAGTCTTTTAGGGGGATTTGGTCTCCAGGCTTGAGCTTGATGGATTTCTATCCGATTTTGCCCCTAATTAATACCAATGGAAAGTCTTTTAGATTTGCGTAGCCCTTAACTAAAAGACTTTCCACTGATTGCTAATTGGAGATCAAATCGATGGCAGATTCTCAATACCAAGAGTCATCGAAAATCTTCTAACAGACTAAAAGACTCCCCACGGATCTTTGATTTGCAAAGCAGATCATCGATAGATTTCCAATAAAAAGAGCCACCAAAAATCTTCTAACAGACTAAACATGAGAACCACTACAAAAGCAAGACTCGATGGCCTTGATCAGCAATTGGAAAATTGGTTTGCCGAGTTAGAGAAACAGAGCAATGAGCAGCTCAACAAGGCGGGGAAGAATGGCGGTTGGTCTGCTATGCAATGTATGCATCATTTACTGTTGTCTGAGCAGTATTCGCTGCAGTACTTGCGCAAAAAAATCGGCTATGGCCCCCAGGTGGAAAAAGTAGGTTGGCGTACCTATTGGCGCATGGGATTGCTGCGCACTTATCTTGCACTTCCCATAAAATTCAAAGCGCCAGCCATAATTGCAACGGACAAGTTGCCCCCCAAGTCGGATTTACACGAGGCCGTACAGCAGTATCGGGATTCTCGTTTAGACTTGCGCAGGTACTTAGATGAACTAGACCCGAAGTGGTACGACCGTGCTATTTACAAACATCCATTCGCAGGTCGTATGGGGATTAACCAGATGTTGAGTTTTTTTAAATGGCATTTTAACCGGCATCGCAAGCAGGGCGACAAAGCTACAAAAGGATAGTTAAGAAGAGCCGAGGAGTTCGTTAAACATCGCCCTGACCTCGCTGACACCACTTAGGCCGTAGCGGGCAGACGTTCTTCCGCCACCGACTTTGATACTCACACCTTCGGCGGGCATTGCTTTGAAGATGTCTTCGTCTGTGGAGTCGTCTCCAATACCGAGTACAAAGTCCCAATTTTTTTGACCTACCCAGTGCTGAGTGGCTTTTCCTTTGTTGACGCCGGCATTTTTGATCTCTACGACCTTATTGCCCTCTAGCACCTGGAGATCCTGGTTTTGTATTAAGTAAGCGAGCATATCTCTGAATTCGCGTACCCGCTTTTGTCCCAGGTCTCTATCTATGCCCCGGTAGTGCCAGGCCAGGCTAAAGTCCTTCTCTTCTATGAATGATCCTGGTGTCCTGGTGACGAGATTGTCTAGTAGTTCTTGTACTTTGGGTTTCCAGGCATCAGTTACGTTTGGGTTCAGGTGCCAATCTCCGTTTTCTTTCATCCAGACTCCATGTTCGGCGGCCATTTCTATGGGCAGTTGTCCGAGCCACTTTTCGAGCGTATCTCTATCCCTGCCGCTATTGACAACCACTCGGCTTTTTGGGTCTTCAGCTAGCCTACTAAGGATAGAAAGGACCTCCTCGTCTGGCGATACAGCTTGAGGGTCTACGTGGAAATCCATCAGGGTTCCGTCGTAGTCGATGAAAAACAGGCGCTGTTCGGCAGTTTGGTATTTATTGCAGACGGCTGTGAGCAGTTCTTCTCGCAGGGGCATGTTCGATTGCTTGATATTGATATCGCGTAGTTTTCGTTGTTCGGAAATAAAGTTGGCAGCCCAGTTTTTTACATCGTATAGCTGAAGCTTTTTCTGCATTTCGATAAGCCTTTCCTCTTGATCTTCTTCGGACATTTCTAGTGCCTCGACCAATGCGCGATCAATATCTGCCCGATCTTGGGGATTTACGGGTATGGCTTCGGTCAGTTCGTGTATGGCGCCTGCCATTTCGCTTAGTACGAGCACGCCTCTTTTCTTTTCCTCCTTTGCCGCTATAAATTCTTTGGCTACCAGATTCATACCATCGCGCAGTGGCGTGATCAGGGCGATATCTGTCTCTTGATAAAGCTTCATCAAAGCCGGAAACTGTAGAGAACGGTAGAAATAGTGTATGGGAGTCCAGTCGAAAGTACCTATCTCACTATTTACCCGACTCACGAGTTCGTCTACTTCTCTTTTGAGCTCCCTATAGGTATCCACATTTGACCGGGAAGGAACAACCAACATCACTAGTCCTACCTTCTGGTGGTACTCTGGATGGTTGAAAAGGAAATCACCGAAAGCCTGAACCCGCTGAGGAATCCCCTTGGTATAATCCATACGGTCTATGGAAACAATCAATTTTCTACCGCTGTGTAGCTTTTCGATTTCTCTAACGATGGCGTCGTCTTGATCGATTTCTGGATGGGCATATTTCTCGTAGTCGATACCCATGGGGAAGACATCCACATTGACTTCCCTATTTTCAATAGTCAGGCGACCAAACTCGTGTTCGTATCCCGAAATCCGGTAGGCTGCACTCAAGAAGTGACGCATGTATCCAAAGGTATGGAAGCCGATTTGGTCTGCCCCCAGCAATCCACTCATGATTTCTTCGCGCCAGGGAAGAATGCGGAATATCTCATAAGAAGGAAATGGGATATGCAAAAAGAAGCCGATACTGACCTTCGGAAACTTTTCACGGATCATGTTGGGCAGTAACATGAGTTGGTAGTCGTGTACCCAAATCATGTCGTCTTCCTGTATGTGCTGCTCAACGACTTCAAAGAATTTCTGGTTCACTGCTTTGTAGGCGTCCCAGTAGCTATCTCGGTAGGTCGTATATTCTGTGAAATAGTGGAAGTGTGGCCAGATGGTTTTATTGCTAAAACCTTCGTAGTAAAGTTCTATCTCTTTTGGAGTGAGAAAGACGGGAGCCAATTTCAGCTTGGCCAAATCTTGCCTGATGCTTTCCCGCTCCCACTCGTCGTTCACGTCCTGGCCGGGCCAACCGATCCAGAGTTTGTTGTATTCGTCGTCTAGTGAATTTAAACCCGTAGCCAGACCACCTGCACTGGGGTGGTAGTGAAGCTCTCCGTCTTTTCGATTGACCGTAACGGGGAGCCTATTGGATACAATGAGTAGTCTGGACATAGTGGTTGTTGCAATTTATATGTCCATTATACAAAATTTAAGGCAGGCTGTTGGGCATAGCCTTTGAAATTTTCATTTTAAAGAGTTGAGTTGCTCAAAGCGAAAATCACTCCTCCTTTGGCTTTTTCTTTCTAGGTGTTTTGAAGAACTCCTTAAGCTGCTTTTCAGTCATAAACTTCCAGTCTAGAGCAGAGGCTGTTACGGTCTTTTTGATTTCGCGATAATCCTTTCCTCGCTTGTCTGGAAATGCTTTGATTAGGCGCTTGGCAAACTTGAAGTAGAGATCTTTAAGTTGCTGGCTGAAAGCCTCGTTATTGAAAAGGTGTAAGTAGACCGGATATTGCTTTTGACTTAGTTCGAACCATTCTTTGTAATCGCCTGGCTCTAGGTTGAGGGCGAACCTACTGAAGTAGCCATAAATGCTCTGGCGCATATTCTCATTGAAGTCACTAAGGCCAGGGTGTTGGTCGTAAGCCTGCTGAATGGCCTCGGCTGCTTCTGTTTGTACATATCCCAAACTATGAACTTGGTCCATAACATCGAAGTACTGGGTCAGCTTATCATCTATAGATCTGTCTATGACCTTGCCGAGTCTTTGTTCTTCGTCTGGGCCAAATTTGACCTTTCTATTGTTTTTTAGGCTCAGTATACTAGCCAGCATCTGATCTGCAGTAGCTGTGGCGTCTTGCTTTCGCTCTCGGCTTATGGAATTTTGTAGGTTCTTATGTTCTGCGTCTTGCAGATCGAAGTATGCCCCATAGAGTGCTGCTATCTCGATGAGCTTGGGGTATCCCTTAAAATCTTCATTAGAAACGAGCTTGTCGAGTGGGGCGACTAAAGATTGATTGTCGAACTCGCTAGCTACACGATAACGCAGGAAGGCTTGAAGCGCACTGGATAGTACGCCCAGCTCTTCCGGAGTTTTGGGAAATTCTGCCGACTGAAAGTTTTTATCCCTGAACTGGCGAGCATAGCGGGTGTAAGTATGTCTGCGCCCTTCTATGGTTCTGTTTTCGTCTTTTCGCTGCGATTGATAGAACTGTCTGACTCGTTTGTTGCCTATGGCCTCGATCAGGCTGGTGTCCCAGATGTCACTACCCAGCGCAAAAGCGACCTGAAGGCCTTGTCCGATACGCTGACGTAATTGATCGAAGTTGTCATTGGCGGCTATAAAAAGTAAGATCTCTCGCAGGTGGTCTGGCTGCCTGGCATATTTGTAATAATCATTGATTTCCCCCCTCAAGATGGCATAACCGAGTATACGAGGCAAAAACAAGCCTTCAAAGCGCTCATCCAATAGTGCCTTTTCAAAAGCTTCTAACTGGAGTGGAAAGTGTGCTGCCACATGCTGGTACCACTGCTCGATCTGTGGTTCCATGGCATTTTTAATGGTTTGGTAGTGTTCATCTTCACCTTCTTCCAAGTAGGCAGCCAGGGCTTCGTGACCCTGAATAGCTTGTGCAATAGCTTCTAGCGCAGCTTTCGCATCGGCATTTAGTTCGTACATAGATAATCATTATTCATTCGAATCGAATGAAATCTTTAATAAAAAACCTGGTAATGCGACAGTCGGCATTACCAGGTTCTTGCACACCCATGTGTGCGATGCAAAAGTAAGGAAAAATTGTAATGTTTCGTTTACTGATCTTTTAAAAAATTCCGGAATCGGAAGGAACTTATCCTTGAAAGGATGTGTTCTACTTATCGGATTTAACCAATGGGTTAGATTGATTTCCGGGGGCGTACCGGAATTGACAGGAATGACCGATGCAGTTTAAGCATGTCGGAGCATGAGCCGTTACTCCGTTATCAAATAAGGTTTAACCCTTTAGTTGGCAACAACTATGCAATGGCAGCCTAATCTATTTAGATTAAGTTGTTAAGTGGCCGCTGTCTTGACGTCCGATACAAAGATGGCCGCCCTCATCACTTTCGGGCTAGTTTAGTACCCTGATCTGAGTACCTGGCGAAATAAAAGATCTAAGGGCTGGATACGAGTTGGCCGACGAACTCTCCCCGCCCCGACAATCTAATCGAAGGCTAAGCATGTAGAAAGGCCTGTTTCACTTTCGCTGGACGCGAGTTCGAATCTCGCCGCCTCCACAATTTAAAGGTTCTGCTGGGTTTTCTCGGTAGAGCCTTTTTTAGTCTGTTAGTGGATTTTTTGATGGCTCTTGTTATTAAGAATCTTCTGCTGATATTGCTTTCGAAACTTGTATTGTTAGGAAGTCTTTTAGTCTGTTAAAATTTTGTAGTTCAGCTAAAAGACTAACAGACTAATTCCCCATCATCCAATAGCAAAGCTCTATTTCTAAGTATATCTTAGGCTTTACGCTAAGTCACAAATCACCTAAAAGACTAACAGACTTTACCTTTGATAATTCCACCTGCGAAAGTCTAAAAAAACAAACCATCACTTTTTGAAGAAAACCGCCTTCATAACCGGCTCTACCTCTGGCCTCGGCCGTGCTCTATCCATCGAGCTTGCTAATCAAGGCTACTCACTGGCCCTGTGCGGTAGGCGCCAGGAAGCGCTGAATATGCTTCTGAATGATCTACCTACTGATAAAGGCCAAACCTACCATTTGCTGTGTTTCGATCTGGCTGAGCCGCAAAATTACGAGCAGTTAATGCAAGGAGCGTTTGGTGCACTAGGAAGTATACCATACCTGATCCTAAATGCTGGCTTGAGCCAAAAGGGTTTCTTCGAGAAGACCATGTCCGAAGTAGAAGCGACTCTCTGGCAAGTCAACTATCACAGCGCTGTTAGCTTGACCCGTGCATGGCTGCCAAAGGCTATAGAACAAGGGGAAGGTCAGATTGTAGCTGTGGGCTCTATCGCGGGTCGCTATGGCGCGCCCTACCTGACAACCTACTCCGCTACCAAACACGCGCTCTACGGTTTCTTTGAATCCCTGCGCTACGAAGTCGAAAAGCACCAGATCGGCATACTCCTCGTAACCCCTGGCTTCATCAAGACCGACGTAGCTAAAAAAGCCCTAGACGAGACCGGCCAGGCAGCCAACCAAGACAGCAGAGCCCAAGCAAATGGTATAGCACCAGAACGCGCTGCCCAAAAAATTGCCAATTCTATGACTAAGAAAAGGAGGCACGGGGTCGTTATTGCAGGCAAAGAGGTCGTATTTTTGTATCTAAGGCGCTTGAGTCCGAAGCTCTTTTACCACCTGATCAAAAAACTACATGGACTATGAATGGAATCATTAATCCCGAACATACTACGCCAGAGGCAATCGCCCGGTATAACGAAGAGTTTTACGCTGGTCATCCTTGTCCCTATATCGTAATAGACAACTTTTTCAGACCAGAGGTAGCGGATCAGCTTTATAACAACTTCCCAAAGGTGGAAGACATGAAAGTGAAGCGCAAGAGCTTAAATGAAAACAAGGTAGAAGACTACAAATTCGAGCGCTGGCATCCAGTATTCTCGGATGCCAAGTCTTCAGTTACTGGAGAGGAGTTTTGCGAGGTCATGTCCAAGATCACGGATATAGATGGCCTTTTTGTAACTACAGACAACACCGGTGCTGGTATCCACCAAGGTGCCAACAACAGCTACGTAGACGTCCACATCGATTACAACATGAGTACCCAGTTCAATGCATGGCGTCGCATCAATATGTTGGTTTATTTAAACAAGAATTGGAAAGATGAGTATGGAGGCCATCTTACCCTATGGGACAAGGGGATGACCAAGATGGAAAAAAAAGTACTTCCTTCATTTAATCGTGCGGTAGTCTTTTTAACCGACGAGAACTCTCCTCATGGTGTAAATAAGGTTAACGTTCCAGAAGGGGAGACGCGCAAATCATTCTACGTCTACTACTATACGCCCGTGGAGGAAGGCGTTGAATATCGCGACAGCAAGTTCTTGGCTCGCCCCGATGAGTCTATCGTCAAGCGCACCCTCACAACCGTCAAAGAGACCCTCAAGGTCAACATCAAATCGGCTATGTACAAAATGGGGATCAAGAAGCTCGACTTCCAAGATAAGAATAAGGGGTAGTCTGTTAGGGGATTTTCGGTTTCTCTTTGTATTGGTAATCTTCTGCTGATGTAGTTTTCAAATCTAGTATTGGGGGAAGTCTTTTAGTCTGTTAGAAGATTTTGGAGGCTCATTTTAGTGGGAATCTTCTGCTGATGTGGTTTTCAAATCTAATATTTGGTGGGAAGTCTTTTAGTCTGTTAAGGGATTTGATGAAGCTCTTTATAATCTGAAATCTGCTTTGTAGACCTGATCTATGAATCAAAGGTCAGTAGAAAGTCTTTTGGGTTTGACATAATTCAAATAAAAGACTAACAGACTCTCCACATATGTCAGGCCCAGGCACCAATCACTAAGCAGATTCCACAAACCCAGGACTAAATCCCAATTTCCCTAAAAGACTAACAGACTTCCCATATATGTCAGGCCCAGGCACCAATCACTAAGCAGATCCAAAAGCCCAGGTCCACAGCCCACAAATCTCCTAAAAGACTAATCCACCCGCTTAATCTCTCCAGACTTCACTCGGCGCATGTAATCGTTCAATGCTTCCTTCACTTTGGGCATTAAAAAGAATAGACCAAATACATTGGGGAAACACATGGCGAAGATCATGGCATCACCGAAACCGAATACCGCTCTTGCAGAGATAGCTGATCCGACGACTACGAAGAAGCAGAAAATGACCTTGAAAATATTTTCGTTGGTCTTGCTCTCTCCAAATAGATAAGTCCAGCACTTGAGGCCATAGTAAGACCAGCTGACCATAGTTGAGAGGGCAAAGAGAATTACAGCACCACTGAGCACAATTGGAAACCAACTTATGACAGACTCAAATGCTTTTGAGGTAATGCTGATGTCGGCTACGGATTCATCGGCTAGACCGTAAAAAGCCCACTCCTGTCCGCCACCAACGGCCTCGCCATAGCCGGTAATGACAATGACTAGAGCCGTCATGGTACAAATGACCACGGTATCTATGAAGGGTTCGAGTAGGGCCACGACTCCTTCACTAATCGGTTCATCAGTCTTAGCAGCAGAGTGAGCTATAGAGGCAGAACCCACACCGGCTTCGTTGGAGAAAGCCGACCTGCGGAAGCCCTGAATTAAAACACCCAATATGCCGCCATATAGTGCATCGGGACTTAGAGCGCCACTCACAATTGCTCCGAAGGCCGATGGTATTTCCGTAAAGTGGTATCCCAAAACGACTAAAGCACCCAAAATATAGATGCCCACCATAAAGGGTACAATCTTGTCGGTGACCTTCACAATACTTTTGATACCCCCAATAATTATAATACCGATGGTTACAGCCATAAGTAAACCGAAGATCCAGCCACGGCCATATAAAAAGGACTCGGTGCCACCAGTTACACTAATCAGTTGATTCGTCGCCTGATTGATCTGTACCATATTGCCGCCGCCGAAAGATCCGCCAATGCAGAATATGGCAAACATGACTGCCAGTATTTTTCCAAGTGTGGCTAAACCGCCACCTTTCTCTGCCATCCCCTTCTCGAGATAGTACATAGGGCCACCGGAGACACTACCATCGGGATTGACATTTCGATACATCAAACCCAGCGATACCTCGGTGAATTTTGAACTCATTCCCAACAAACCCGCAAGGATCATCCAGAAAGTAGCGCCAGGGCCTCCCACACCAACAGCGAGAGCTACGCCCGCTATGTTGCCCACACCCACTGTTCCGGAAAGAGCTGCTGTAAGGGCCTGAAAATGAGATACCTCTCCCTCGTCATCTGGGTCATCGTACTTACCTCGCACTACATCCAGCGCATGCTTAAAGCCACGAATATTGATAAAGCCCATGTAGACAGTAAATATGGATGCACCAACAATTAGCCAGATTAACACAAAGGGTACATCGAAACCACCAAGGGGAACAGTAACGAATACAATGCTTTCAATAAAGGAGGTAATCGGCTCAAATATTTGTTGCAACGCCTCATCCACAGAACCGGAATCGGAATCTTGAGCTAGCAAAAAAATAGGGCTCAATAGGGCAGCGAGGAGGAAGCTAAGTTTCTTAAACATTCAGTGTGAGTGTTGTTAAACGTCCGCCAAGGTAAAAATTTTTTTATGCTAGAGCCTGAATACCCTACCTTGTTGGCCTTAAATGCAACAATCTACATCCGACCTGGAATTGCTAGACCAGCTTCGAGCTGGTAAGAGCGAGGCACTAGATGCCTTGTTTAGACGTCACTATGTGGGGTGCTGTCAGACGGCAGATCGCATAGTAAGAGATCATGCTGCCGCCGAGGATGTTGTGCAAGAACTCTTCTTGTGGCTGTGGAATAAAAGAAGCACTCTGCCAGTCATGCAAGAGCCTAAAGCCTATTTAAATAGGGCAGCCCGAAATCGGGCGTTGAACTGGCTCAGAGATCGGGCGAGAATTCCCGATTCGGATGGAGAGATTCCTGAAATTCCCACCAATGCCAGCCAGCCCATCGATCAGCTGGAGCTCGAAGAACTCCAAAAAAGAGTCGATGCAGCTATCGATTCACTCCCCGAGCGGTGCAGGCTTATTTACGTGCTCTGCCGAATTGAAGAAATGCCGCGCGTAGAGGTCGCACAGCAATTGGGCATAAGCCTCAAGACCGTCGAAAATCAAATGACTCGTGCTTATCGATTTTTACGCGAATATTTGTCGCTTGTATTACTCTTAACAGTTACAATTTCCTTTTAGCCGATCAAAATGGACAACAGATGACAAAAAGAACAGATATTTACACATGTCATATTGGGGGGTGTTCGTCACCTTTGTGTCCTAATAACACATTCTACATATAGCCGCTCAAACCGAGCACAAGATGGAAGACCACCATAGAGCTCACATAGATAAGCTCAGCCAACATTACCGAACCAGCTTTCAGCCATCTACAGAAGATGGCCTTGCCCGCTTGCATATGCGCATGCAAGACCAATCTGTGGCCACCCGCACCAAAAAGTCTGCATCAGGATTTTTGAAGCTGGCAGCAACCCTAGCGTTTATCCTAGGCGTAGTTGCCGTTTGGAAGTTTGGATTCTCAGATTCTTCCAATGCATACGCTACAACCGATTTCACAAAGACCGTCCAGTTGCCAGACGGTAGTACTGTTCTCTTGAATCACGAATCCACTTTGGTGCTCAGCGAGGATTTCAATGAAGAACAAAGAGTTGTCCAACTATCCGGTGAAGCCTTCTTTCAGATAGAACCTGATCCGCTCAGGCCATTCATTATCGACCACGAAGATGCAAAGGTCAGCGTTCTGGGTACGGCTTTTAATCTGAGCCAAGATGAAAAAGGATTTATCGTCGAAGTTTCGGAAGGTAGAGTCGAGCTCAGCCATAAAGACCAATCAATTAGCCTAGGGCCTAAACAGTGTGGCATGGTGCGCAATGGTCAAATGAGTACAATGGACGCTCCACATCTCAATAGACATGCCTGGCGCACTGGCCGGCTTATCTTTGAAGATACTCCATTCGATCAGGTGATTCTCTCTGTTGCTGAGACCTTTAGAATTAGTTGGGAAATGGACATCGAGGGTGAGAATAGCTGTAGCAAGCTACTCTTTAACGGACAATTCGAAAGCGTTTCTCTTCGTGAAATTTTAACGGCTATAGAGCGTCATTTTGGACTGGAAATTAAGCTGCTCGAAGATCGAGAAAACACCTACCGCATTAGTGGCGATTGCCGCTAATGCTATGGGCTACTGCCCGATTTAGAAATTGCAATGCACTTGGTACTTTGGTTGTACCATTTATTCCCGGTTTCACTTGCCAGACAAAAGTCAAATAGGCATGTCTAAGCTAAAACTGATTGTGGGTTTTGTACTTCCGCTGGTCGGGTTTTTTCCAGGCCTGCGTGCACAATCAGTGCTAGAAACAGAATATCGTTACAGTCGTCAAGCTACGAGTCTTGAAGAAGCATTGGAGTCTTTGCGCGAACAAGGAGCCCCACTTGCTTATCGCTCAGACCGGGTCGAGGGTTTCGAGCTCCCTGATCATGATGGTCAGCGATCATCACTAAATCAACTCCTAGACCGGCTGCTGACCAATACGGGCCTAGTTTGGCTATACAGTGAAGCAGGTAGACGTATAGATATCTTTCCAGATCCGGTGCTTCGCGATTTGGAGGTTACATTCAGTGGTCAAATACAGGATGCGGTTTCTGGTGAGCTGTTGATCGGGGCCAATATATACCTGCCTGAACTAAGAATAGGTACGGTCGCCAACAACTACGGCAAATTCAGTCTCGGTGTAACAGGTGGAGCATACGATGTCATTGTGAGCTATACGGGCTATGCATCTTACCAGGCCAAGCTGCTTTTTTCCGAAGACAAAAAAGCCATCATAAAGCTGAATGCCGATGCCACATTGCCCGAGATATTGGTCCCTTTCTATAGAGATACCCTGTTGCCCCTAGGCGTAGAGCCCGAAGGTGACGCGATTTCTATTGAAGCTACAGAGCGTTTGTCTGGCCCAGGCGGTGAGGCTGATCCAATGCGTACACTTAGTTTACTGCCGGGTATTACAACAGGTGCAGATGGTCTAGGCGGAATATTCATCCGCGGTAGTGATCAAGGGCAGAATCTCGTGCAGTTAGATGGTGTTCCATTGTTTAATTATGGACATGCAGCGGGCTTGTTCAGCATATTCAACCTTCAGGCCATTCGTCGCATCGATCTTTATAAAGAGGCGCTACCGGCAAAATTTGGTGGTCGGCTATCTGGCGTTCTCGATGTGCATACACGAGATGGGAATCTCAAATTCAATGAGTATCAGATTGGTACTAGCTTAGGATCTAGCAGATTTACTGCCGAAGGTCCACTCATTCAAGACACCAGCTCTTTCCTCATTACTGGTCGTTATTTATGGGCAAGGCCGTTTATACAAAGCTTAAGTACCCAATACAAACGAAATAATGGTCGGGCTGGTCAAACAGATTATCAGCTCTACGACATCAATTTTAAACTCAACCATCAACTCGGCAAGACCGATAGAATTTTCTTCAGCTTCTTCAGGGGACTCGATGATTATGCCAACGACGGCCGGAGATTCCAGAACACTACAGTCATTAATGAAGCTGGAGCCGTTTTTCAATACGAAAGTTTGCAGGCTGGCCGTCAGGAAGTAGAATGGAATAATACCCTTGCTGCCCTTCGATACAACCACGACTTTCCTGGGAGGCTATTTGCCAATTTGACCTTGTCCTACAGCCAGCTAAACGTAGGAGCCGAATTTGTTCGCATTGATTCGTTGCAAGAACTGGTTGGAGGAGACAAACTAGGCACTTTTGACTTAGAGCAATTGGGGAGCCAGCTGAGGCGAATCGGTCTGGATTTGGATGCAGAATATCACTTTGGTATCAATCATAGATTTGATTTTGGTGTTGAGCTGAGTAGATATACCTTCCTGACCAACATCCTCTTACTCCGAGAAACGGATGGCCCGGTAATTGACGATATAGAAGGAGAACCCAGTGAGGAGCTTCCTTGGGAAGCCACACCTTATGCATCTCTGGAATTAAAATATGGAAATTGGCAGTTTAGGGGCGGTTTGCGTGCTCAGCTATGGACCAACGCCGGCCAGTCGTCCCTGGATATGTTGCCCCGGTTACTCGTTCGAAAAAGGCTCAATCCTAGGCTGGATATACAAGCATCCTTAGATTTTACCAGTCAGCCAGTACACAGACTCAGCAGTGCATCTATAGGATTGCCAACAGATATGTGGGTGCCGAGTACCAGCCGTTACAGACCTGCTAGGGCCAGGCAATGGAGTACCCGCGCCCGGTGGCTATGGAGCAAATACTGGCGGTTGGAACTCGGTGCCTATGCACGTAGAATGACCGATATTCTGATATATGCACCTGATATAGACGCTGATCAGAGTTGGTCGAATAACGTGAGTACAGGCTCTGGTAATACCAGCGGCTTGGAATTCTTGCTCACTCGCAGACTAGGGGTAGGTCGCTGGTCGGGATGGTTGTCTTACACCTGGGCCAATTCCGAAAGAACCTTCGGGGAAGAAGTAAACTTAGGGCGACCGTTCCCCTTTCGATTTGATCGTGAACATGCATTGGGGCTTGCCGTTTTTTGTCAGATTAGTCCAAGGGTTGATTTCAATTTGGCTTGGAGGTTTGCTTCCGGTGCAGCATATAGCTTTAACCTGGAGAGTTTCAACTTGCCCCCTGAGATCGAGGAAGAATTCACTCCTCCAGAGACGCCAACAACCATTGCCGGACAACGCAATCAGTTTAGGTTGCCCGCAGATCACAGGCTGGATGTCAATTTCAGATTCCGGATTCCCAGCAAGATGGGTGAGCCGAGGCATCAGTTTACCCTAGGTGTTTATAATGTGTACAATAGAAGAAATCCAGTTTACTATGATTTGCGTACCGACTACGTGAGCAAGGATGGGCGACTGGCCGCAGAAAGAGAATTTGTACAGGTATTTATTGCCCCGCTCTTGCCCGTATTTTCTTACGAGTTGAGCTTCTCTGGCAAAAAACCAAGAAATCTAGGTTTGTAATACTGCAAGCAAAACGCTACATTTAACGCGTAATTCACATTACTTGCAGTGCGCACCTTGTTCAAAATAGTGGCTTTAGGTACAATCGTAGGTCTACTCAATAGATGCGAGGAACCCGTAGATCTGGAGTTGGATATTCCAGATCCACAAATCGTGCTATTGTCCAATTTCTTCCCAGATGAATTGGTCAAGGTTCAATTGTCCAGAACTCAATCTATACTTAGTTCAGAAGATTACATGCCTATAGAGGGAGCAACGGTAAGGCTCCTAGTCGGCGATGAATCAGTGGAACAACTACAAGAGGTAGAGGCCAGTGACGGCAACCCACCATTTTATACGACTACTGTTTTCAAGCCAAGAGTCGGTGTTCGATATACCTTGCATGCGAGTGCGCCTGGGTATGATCCTATCAGTGCAGTAAGCAGTATTCCAGAACCTGTTCCAATTTCACTTTTTAGACAAACGTCTTTACAAGTCATCGATCTCGCTGACGGAGAAACAGAGGTTAAACTGGGATTTGAGCTAGATTATGAAGATCCAGATGCTGCGATAACCTATTATCACTTAAGGCTTATTCAGGAGGTAGAAGAACTCCATGTTATTCCAACCATAGGAGATACCGTCGTTGTAGGCCAAAGGCTTGAGCCTATCATATTTCCAGCATCGAGCACGAATGGTATATGGATTCCTGCACTATCGAGATCTGGAGGCGGCATACTACTTATCGACAAGCCGTTTTCGCCCTTACTTAACCTTAATCTAACCAACTCTTTTAAAGACCTAGAGCGACCTGGCCGTTTGTTTGCAGAACTTAGAGTTGTTTCCGAAGACTATTATAACTTTCAGAGCAGCTTAAGCAAAAAAAGATTGACGAGCGGACTGCCCAGCAATGGACAAGGAGGCGAAATACAGAATAATGTAACCAATGGTCAGGGCGTGTTTGCAGGATATAATTCTGTATTGGACACACTAGATGTAGCCTTCTAAAGGCAATTTGAAGATTTATTGAAATTTTTTTGATCCCACCTTGGGGGGTTACTCTTGTAGCGGTGTCCTATAGGTGTACCAGCCACTCATTTGTAGGAGTTAATTGGTACTAGATAGCAACAATCAATAATCAATCTTGACATGGACCAAATCGCCAAAATCAACTTACTAAGGGAGTTTGAATTGTTTCAAAGCTTAAATGATAGTGAAATTGATCAGCTCGTTAATCACATGGAAGTATGTAAAAGGAGCAGGTATAGCTCTATTTACGAGCAAGGTGATGCGTCTAGCCATATATATCTCCTCAATAGAGGAACAGTCAAAATTGGAATCCACAATGGGGAAGGCAAAGAAGTCATTAAGCGCCTGATACACCCCAAAGCTGTGTTTGGTGAATTGGGCCTAGTTGGGGAGTCAATCAGAACAGAATCCGCCTATGCACTAAAAGAAGAAGTTGAACTGGCAGTCATAAAAGTTGATGATTTCCGACGCATTATGATCAGTAACCCCCAGGTTAGTCTTCGTGTGCTCCAACTGTTTGGCCAAAGACTCATCAAGGCTGAGTCCAGGCTGGAGAATTTGATCTTTAAGGATGCCAGAAGCCGGATTATTACCTTCTTACACTCTGTGGTTGAGGAACGCGGCCGTCCGGTTGGTCTCGAGCGTTTATTGAAGCACAGCATGACCCATCAGGACATAGCCAATATTACCTGCACCAGTCGTCAGACAGTAACTTTGGTGCTCAATGAGCTACGCAAGGACAATTTGATTTACTTCAATCGCGGTCGCATTTTGGTTCGCGATATGGATCAACTCGCCGCTTGTGCATAACTAAAAATAGCAATTCAATGGGCCTTATGAGCAATGCTTGTATGGCCCATTTTCTTTTATGGTAAGTATGGAAGCCAGGAAAATGGCGTAGCTTTGAGTGCATTATTAAACAATCAATATGCCTTCATTTACGGAAAAGCTTATGCAAGCCAAAGTACCTCAACTTTTGGGCACTTACCTTGCTGTAGGCTTCGGTCTTCTACAATTCGTCGAATTTGTCAGCAATCGATATGAGTTTAGCTCAATTTGGGTAGATCGCTATTTGCTCATTTGGCTTGGACTGATACCAGCTGTGGCCTTACTGATATACTATGGTGGCTTACCTACTAAAGATAGGGCTACTAAAGCTGGCTTAAAAACTAGCCTGGTATTTGCCAACCTCGGTTTTGTCGGTATGCTAGCCATTCTAATTTCCAATGGCGCAGCTGCAGAGACGGAGACCGTCGCGTATGTAGATGACGAAGGTGTAGAACAAGAACGAGTGATTCCATCCAGAGCTGCTGTTCAGAAGATTGGGGTATTTCAGTTCGAAAATGCGAGCGGGGAGACTAACAGCAGCGATTGGTTGGGTGTGGCATACGGCGAATTGCTACACAATAGCTTGCGCCAGCGTCCTGAAGTTATATCGACAAATCCCTTCATTCTTTCAGTCAATTATGAAAAATACGGTGCTGTTCGATTTGGAGCCATAAATTTTGCAACTAAGCGTAAAGTGGCAGAGAAAGTCAGCCTGGATTATTTTATTGCAGTAAAGCATACCTCTGAGGAAGGCAACTATGCACTGGAAGGCAGTATGTTCCAAACCTCAGACGGCAGAGAAGTACTCAAATTATCGGCAGAGGCAGATAATGCCTTTGAAGCTGTAGATCAGCTCAAAGCCCAGATCGATGAGTATCTGCCAGCCTTTGAGGATGAGAATATGCAGGTAACAAATCTGCCGTCTTCTGCCTTAATAACTGATTCTGAAGAGGCACTGGAAGCATACATGAAAGGGTGGATCTCTTTTCAACTCAGGCCCGATGATTTGCCTACCTCCATTGCTTACTTTCAAGAATCAGTTAATAAAGACGCCAATTGCGCATCTTGTGCATACAGTCTTGGCGACAAATATTACGGTCTAGGACTAGCTGATTCTGCTCAGACTTACTTCCGGCAGGCTGTCCGGTTAGCTGAGGTTTTGCCAGAGCGCGATCAATTTTTGTATAAGTTTATTTTGCTGCAAGTCAATCAGCAGCATGAAGCTACCGCAAAGATCATGGAGTCTTATCGGACGGTTTTCCCGTATGATTTTTTGCCCTACAGCGCTTTGGAACCCTGGTATACTCAGAGTTATGGCGTTGATTCGGCTATTGCCCTGATGACCCAGGCTGCTGAAATGTCTGATCGAGAAGCAGCCCTTGGGAGATTGTATTCTCTGTACACCCAAAAGGAAGATTTTGAAGGAGCCGAACAGATCATGGAAACTTCGCAAGAAGAATATCCAGATGATGATCTCTATCGCATTCGCAGAGCTAATTTGTATCAAAAGTTAGGCCGTACGGATGAAGCTCGTGAGTTATTGGCTGAAATGATGGCTTTGGATCCGCTAAACGTAGATCCACTTTATCAGCTGTGTAAATTAGAAATCAGGCAAGGCAATTACAACAAGGCAGAGGATTTGCTTAAAGAAATGCTGCAGCAGTCGACTACTAAAGGCGATTCCACGAATGCCTATAACTCGCTGACAAGCGTTCATGCTTTTCAAGGCCGAATCGATGAAGCGAGTCAAAACCTAGATGATTACGAGGCCTTCATCAGCAAATCGGCCCCCATTAATCGCATCAAGATGGGCAATTTTCAATTGCGATTGAATTTAGCCATGCTGGTCAATGACGAGGTCGGTGTACGAAACTCCTATGAAGAATTAGTTCCTTATGATGCCAATTACGCCAAATTGTACGAATGCATAGTGCCGTATTTGGCCATTGTCTACAATTACGAAGAGCTACTTGATGCCAATAATCGAATACAAAACTGTTCGGGAACGCTAGAGTCTCTGGGCACCATGTATATTGCTTATAACGAGTTTTCCAGGATGTACTACTCGGGAGATTACTCGGCCACTGCCGATCTTATCGATGCCAAGAAGGCAGGCGGTATTGATGTTGCGCCTTCTGATGTAATCATTCGGATAAATCGCATGGCGGGCCGCTATGATACGGCTCGTGAGTTGCTGGAGAAAGAATTGGCCGTTACGCCCGGAGAGCCAGACTTGCTGCTGGAAAAGGCATTTTTGGAAAAAGCAACCGGCAACACTCAATTGGCGGAAGAGCTTTCTCAGCGAGTTCTTGATATATACAGCAATGCAGATCCTGACTTCGTGCCGGCGCAAAGAGCCAGAGACTTACTAGAAGATATTGAAAGTAAGTAATGTCATCCGAGCTTGATGAGTTCGTCGCATTGTTCTAGATCAGCCATTTCATTACTTGCGATGATAAGTAGCCGATCATCTTTGCATTGTTTCAGCAGATCCTGATACCACTGTTTGCCTTTGGCATCTAGTGTGACTGTCGGTTCGTCGAGAATGGTAAAAGGGGATGCGCTGGTCAGCGCCAGACCGAGTTGAAGCCGCTGGCGCATACCACTACTGAATGTTGAAACGAGCCGATTTTGGTGTCCGTGGAGTTGAAGGACCTGCGGAAGTCCCGATAAAGAAAATTCGGGTAATAGGGGTTTAAAACGGAAGTGGAATTCAATGGCTTCAATGAGCTTCAGCTCTTCAATGAGCTCGATGTAAGGACCGCAGATGGTGAGATGGGTATAGACTTTGGACGCTGGTATTTTCTGGTCTCGGTGGGTAAACAGAATCTGGCCTCGGCCTGGAGTCAGGTGCCCGGCAAGTATGCGAAGTAGGGTAGATTTGCCACTGCCGTTTGGGCCGCTAATGCCGTATACACGACCGGGTTCAAAAGTATGGCTGAATTGGCGTACGATCCACTCGCGATCAAAGCGCTTGAAGACCTGTTTGCACTCGATTTTCACTACTTATTCGTGATTGACGCGGTTGCCATTGATCTGCTG
>JBCDFE010000044.1:0-23918 GCA_039178745.1 Bacteroidota bacterium
CACGGCTTTTTGGACTTCATCGTAGACCGGGCAGATTTGCGGGATCGACTTTGTGATCTGCTGGCCATTTTTGAAAACAGCGCCCGCCATGCCGAATAAGGCATTTGGCCTGATCGTATGCTTGGTCTTGGCCGCTCTGCTCAGCTGGGGTATAGGCTATGGAATAGATCAACAGATGGGCAAGGCCGAGGATGCGATAAGCCTGGTCGAATACGATGGTTCGCTGCTGCGGTCTGTTCAGGATTGGGACTTCAGCGGGTGGAAGGGACCTCCATTGTCCGACTCTTTACTGGTGTTGCAACATTTGGTCTATGCTTACGACCAGTATCTATACCAGGGCGGAGGCGATAACTGGCTGGCCTGGCGAGAGATGTACGACAGGCAGTATACCGAGGTTTTGGCAGAGTCTGCTGCACCATCTGCTGAGTGGCGTGCCCAGCTGCTGCGTTTACAAGATCGGTCTACACCAACCAAATGGCTGGCGTTATTTGGGTTTGTAATTAGTGTATTGATGCTCTGGTCTGGTCGATTAAAAGAGTTTCACCTGGCTACCCCCGTTTTTTACGCGGCCGTAGTCGGATTGACCATCTGGGTATACGGCGCCATGGCTGCGCCTTTTTGGTTTGCCGCTTTGGGCACTTCCTATATGGTATATGCCATAGGTCTATGGTTTTTGCCTATGTACCGAACAGAGTGGGTGAGATCACTGAGACCGCTGCTGACCATTTTTTTAGTGATTCTGGCCGCTGTGGCATGGCGCGGTCCAGATGGACTAGACCGCATACTATTAGAAGGTGGTCTATGGCGATTTATCGTTTTGGGCATAGCGGGTTTTGGACTCTTTTTGCATTGGGATCACCTGGCCAGGGCCATGCGGCAGGCCAAAGTCAGCACCACTGGCCGGATAATGGGCTATATGGCCGCTCTGGGTGGTAGCTGGCTGGCACTGGGGCTGATTGTGGGATTTTGGCAATCGGGCTCCTATCACGGTTTGGCGCTACTCAACCTAGAACTTCAGATCGTTCCAGAGCAGTGGGCACTACAGGCCGACCCCAATTGGGCATTTGGGCTGTTTTTTGTGGGTTTCGGTATGGTCATTATTGGGTCAATCGGGTATTTTATTCAAAGGATTGCCCGGTGATTTAAGGGTTGCTCTGCTCAAAAATCCGTTTCTTTGCGGTCTCAAAAAATCAAAATCCGATGCGAACTATCGTCATCACCATGCTACTGTCTGCCCTTTTATGGGATGGCCTGAGCGCACAAACCGAATCTATGGATAGCGTAAGCTACAGCCTGGGCCTGCTTATGGCCAACAACCTCAAACAACAAGGTCTGACCGAAATCAATGCCGAAGAACTGGCCCGTGGATTCTCAGATATGCTGGCCGGCAACGGAGAGCTGGATCTCAGAGCAGCCAATGCCAAAGTACAAGAGCACATGGAAGGCCTGCAGCGCCGGGCTCATGAATCTGCCATTTCGGAAGGCACCGCATTCTTGGCCGAAAACGCCCAGCGCCCGGAGGTGCAAGTGACAGCAAGCGGCCTACAGTACGAAGTGCTACAAGAAGGCGACGGTGGCGTGAGACCAACAGCGACCAGCAATGTAACCGTACACTACCATGGTACGCTGCTCGATGGGACGGTATTTGATAGTAGCGTAAATCGGGGCGAAACCATCAGCTTTGGTCTAGATCGCGTAATCGCAGGTTGGACAGAGGGCCTACAGCTCATGTCGATAGGCGATAAGTTTCGCTTCTACATCCCCTACGATCTGGGCTATGGTGCCCAAGGTTCTCGCGGCAGTATTCCGCCCTATGCCACTTTGATTTTTGATGTAGAGCTTTTTGAAATTAACTAGTTCAAATGGTCACCTAAGTTGGCCATGGCTTAATTCCCCCTATCATGACTGGACAAATCACCGACACACACGCCAAACTCAGGCGTATTTATATCAAGGCGCAACTGCCTGAAGAGCTGAGTGCACTGCATCGACTAGCTGGCAACCTCTGGTGGAGTTGGAATAAAGAGGCCAGCGAGCTGTTTAAAGGCATAGATCGCGATCGGTTTGTAGAACTCAACTACAATCCGGTGGCTTTGCTGGATCAACTATCTCCAGAGCAAGTAGCCAAACTCGCAGGCGATGCCGACTTTTTGACTAAGCTCGATCAATGCGAGAAGGACTTCGATGCTTATCTGGCAGCGCCAAAGGCCAAAGACCAGCCACGCATTGCCTATTTCAGCATGGAGTATGGCCTGCACTATAGCCTGAGGTTGTACAGTGGGGGCTTGGGTGTGCTGGCCGGTGATTATCTGAAGGAAGCCAGCGATAGCAATGTCGATCTGTTTGGTGTCGGATTGCTATACCGATATGGATATTTCAATCAGGCACTGAGTAAGCACGGTGACCAGATTCATCAATTTCCAGCTCAGGAATTTACCAAAATGCCCATCGAGCCGGTGCGCCGTGACGATGGCGATTGGTTGAAGGTGCAGGTCAGCATCAGGGGGCGTATAGTCCGGGCCAAGGTTTGGAAGCTACCCGTGGGCCGCATCAATCTCTTTTTGCTCGATACCGACTTCGATGAGAATAGCTGGGAAGACCGCGCGCTCACTCACCAGCTCTACGGTGGTGACAATGAGCACCGACTCAAGCAGGAAATTCTGCTTGGAATAGGTGGTGTGCGAGCCATAGAGGCCATGGGCCTACAACCCGATCTCTATCACCTCAACGAAGGCCACGCGGGCTTCTTGAGCCTGGAAAGGCTCGCCAATTTGGTCGATAGCGGATTTAGCTATGCCGAGGCCAAAGAGATCGTGAGGGCTACATCTCTGTACACGACCCATACGCCAGTACCTGCGGGTCATGACCAGTTTTCTGAGCACCTGATGCGCGAATATCTCTACGATTTTGCAGGTAAGCTGGGCATCGATTGGAGTACTTTCATAGGACTGGGACGCACCCAGGTAGGTAATCCGGCAGAGGCTTTCAATATGAGCAAACTCTCCATCAGGTTGTCTCAGCGGGTCAATGGTGTATCGAAGTTGCATGGCGAGGTTAGCCAGGAGATGTTTACCCCGCTTTATGATGGCTACGTCGCCAACGAAATACACATAGGCTATGTGACCAACTCGGTCCACTATCCGACCTGGATCGCCAATAGCCTGCACCGTTTGTACAATAAACATTTCGGTGAGGACTGGATGCGTGACCAGTCTAACCCAGAGCGATGGCGTAAGATTCATCAGGTAGCCGATGGCGAGCTTTTCTCTCTTCGCCAAGGGCTGAAGCACGACTTGCTGGAGTATGTGCGCGAAAAGCTACAAGCAGATATGCGCCGCCGTGGGGAGAGTCCGAGAGACATCTTCAATATCTTGAACGGCATAGACGAGCAGGCCTTGGTCTTTGGGTTTGCGCGCAGATTTGCGACCTACAAGCGCGCTACGCTACTATTCAGCAATCGAGAACGCCTGCGCGAACTGGTCAATCAGGCAGGCAGGCCGGTCTTATTCCTGTTTGCCGGAAAAGCGCACCCGGCCGATGAGCCAGGGCAAAATCTGATACGCCAGATTGTGCAGATCAGCAAAGAACCAGATTTTGCCGGAAAGATCATCTTCTTGGAAGATTACAACATGGAGATGGCCAAACTCTTGGTACGCGGTGTCGACGTTTGGCTCAATACGCCAACCCGCCCTAAGGAAGCCAGCGGTACCTCGGGTATGAAGGCAGCTCTAAATGGCAGCATCAATTTCAGCGTGCTCGATGGCTGGTGGGCAGAAGGCTACCGGCCAGATGCCGGCTGGGCCCTGCCACTCGAAAAGACCTACGAAGATCAGCAGCTTCAAAACGAGCTGGATGCCGAAACCATCTACAACATATTAGAAACGGAGATTATCCCGACCTACTTCGACAGAGGGGAAGATGGTATCCCCGCAGGCTGGATGTCTTATGTCAAGCAAATTATAGCAGAGGTAGCTCCGCAGTTTACCATGAAGCGCATGCTTGACGACTACTACGAGCGTTTCTACAATCCGCTATTCGAGTCGGCCAAGGCCATTCGGACCAGCAACTTTCAGCCAGCTCGCGATTTTGCAGGCTGGAAACAGCAGGTAGAGCGGGCGTGGCCAAAAATTCAAGTCGTATCATTCGATGCACCCGACACGGCCAACCATCCACTGCCCGTCGGTCAGAATTTTAACGCCAAACTCAAGCTCAATCTGAATGAGCTGAAGCCAGAGGATGTACTCCTGGAAACGGTATTTTTCAAGCGCTCAGACGATGAGCATCTGGAGCTGCGCCGCAAGGAAACTGCCGAGCCCATTTCAGAGAAGAATGGTTTGGTTAGCTTCGATATCAGCATCGATCCTAAGCTAGCCGGTGTATACGAGTATGGCTTTAGACTCAGGCCACGGCACCAAATGATGGCGCACGCCCAAGAGTTGAATCTGGTGTATTGGGTGTAAATGATTTTTTGTTGTGGCTGCGTGAAGGAGCGCGGTCACAACAAATTAGCATATCATCTCAGAACTTTTACTTGGGCGTTGTACAGCAATAAAGAATCTGCTGATGTATTCCAATGGTAGATTTGCCAGTGGTCACCCGCTTGTAGGGTAGGGAGCCGCATATCTACTTCCAGGGTGTCCCTGCTGAGGTTGTTGGTCACATTCTTCAAATTTATTCCGGTCCACCTGAGCGGCTCGCTATCGGGGCGAGTCACTTCAAAAACCAGTAGGGGTTCATACTGCCAGTTTTCGGGATCCTGGAGGTAGGTGTAATCTAGCCTGGTGCGCGTCCAGGAGCCCGATAGCGCTCTGGCCGCAGTCGAGTCTATACGTTGCTGATATAGCGTAAAGTACTCTTGGTGATCTTGCCCATGCCCCGGAAGAAGTACCGTACTATCAGCGCTGCCGAGTAGCTGCCAGTCGTATAGTGCGTGCTTGGGTAACTTCTCGTCAGTATACAAAAACCGGTAGTCGTGGCGGTCCAGTTCTGTAGCCAGGAAATTGTGCCAGTAGTGGGTCTTATTATTGAGGTCTAGGGGTATGATCCGCTGCCCGAATTGCCAGGTTTGAAACAGATTGAGTGCGATCAAACCACCTGCGGAAGTACAAATAAAAAGCTTCAAAATGCGAGCAGGCCACTTTGCATAGCTGGTGGGAGAGGATGTTTTTTCCAGACTTTCGCCGGTAGATGCTCGGCCAGTTCTGCCGATGCTATTCAGCTGCTGCCAAAGCCAGTGAATAAGCACGCCCAGCGGCAAGGCCAAAACGGCGTAAGACTGTACAACGGGGCGCGAACCGAAGGTGGAGCCGTATGTCCACACATGCCAGCTGAAGAGGATCAGGCAGTTGATGATGGTAAACGCCAGAATAGACCATGCCCACTTGCTGCCCACTTTGAAAAGCAGCCCGATGCCCAGTAGCATGAAAAAGGCCAGCGGGGTGTACACCAGCCAACCACTTCTGTAGCCAACGAGGCACTCGTAGAGGTGCGGTGGCCACTCGAAGAAGTGCCCCTCATAGCCATTGACCCACCAGACGCCCAGGCTGTATCGGTAGTACATGAGCTGCAAGGCAAATACAGGAGCGGCTATGGCCACCAAAACGAGCGCGGCTTTGCCATTTCGCCAGCATGTAGACCAGCGCCAATTCCAGGCCCAGGCTGCAGCCAATAGAAACACCACGATCTCAGAGCTGCGAATGAGGATCATGAGCCCCGCCAAGAGCCCTGGTATAACGAGTCTAACCCACGATCGATCGCCTTCTGTATACTGCTGAAAATGGTACAAAAAAGCGGCGTAAATACCGAATAAATAGAGGTGGGTCAGCTCCAGGTTTTGCGTGCCATAGTAGTATAGGTTGGTGGCCAGGCCGATCAGCAAGAGGGAACTGATCACGGCATAGGGCGGCAAGTGTTTCTCTAAAAACCGACTCAGATACCACCAGCCGAGAGATAGATAAAAGCAGGCGGCCAGCCAGATAGCAGCCTGATAGGGCCAGGACATGCCGTCTGGCTCAAACCCGCCAAAGATGAGGCAATAGGCGTGGGCCAGTAAGAAAAACGGTAGCCAGAGCACAGCAAGACCGATATTGTAGGTCGGGAATCTGCGGCCATTGGGTGCATCCCTGATCTGATACAAGTTGGAGCTGAGCTCGTAGTGTTCGAAATGATCGTCTGCAAAGGCGAAGTCGTCTGCCTGCCCATAAATAAACAAGGCCGGGAGGTAGGCGTAGTAGCCGTAGCCATCCCAGTGGATGATGGTTAGTTCGTCTTCCCATATTCGATAATGCGCCGCAGATACCAACGCGTAAACAGCAATGAGTAGCAGAGTAACACGACGAATGTTAAGCACGAATAGATGTGGAATTTGTCATGCAATAATACAGTAAGCTGATTAATCCAATAGCTTACTGGATACAGCGTTTTTTCGGGCTTGCAACAAACGCGAGCCTGAACAACTATATGTTTGAGCGAAACATCTGAAAAGCTATAGCTAATAATAGCACTCCAAATACCTTACGCAGAGTCGTCGTTACTTGTGGTGAAATACGCGATGTGATCCAATCAGAGCTTTTGAGTATAACATAGACAATTAATAGATTGGCAACAATGCCAATTAGAATCGGACTAAGATCAAACTCTGCCTTCAAAGACAATATCGTGGTTAGAGTCCCAGCCCCCGCCACTAGCGGGAAAGCTATTGGCACAATACTACCTGACCCGCCGTCTTCATGATGATCTCGAAATATCCGGATTCCCAATACCATTTCTAAGCCAATCAGAAAAATGATCAAGGCGCCAGCCATAGCAAAAGAGGAAACCTCAAGCCCAAATAGATGCAGGACAGCACTTCCGAAAAATAAGAAACTGAGCATAATGCCTCCTGCCGCTATAGTTGATAGAGCAGGGTTAATGTGTACGCCATCTCGCTTCATACCAATTATGATGGGAAGAGATCCTATAATGTCAATAACTGAAAACAGAATCAAGCTCACAGAGAATATAGCTGTCATGAATTTACATATATTACTTTATGATGATAATTGTACTTATAACGCCTGAAAAGAAAGAATAGACTCTTTTGTATTCATTTTTTGGTGTTATTTATTTTTTGGATGCTATTTTAGTGTTGATATGACTTTTTTAAAATAACGATGATATGCTGGAAAATCAACTTGACCCCATTGACCGGCGAATACTGCACGAGTTGACAAAGGATGCGAGGATCGCATACACCAAGCTGGCAAAAAAGCTACGAGTCTCCAATACGCTTGTGCATCAGCGAATTAAAAAAATGAAGACCGCTGGTATTTTAGACAATGCTGTCTATCAGCTAGATCCTTGGAAACTCGGCTATCAAACCTCTGCTTATACCCAAATCATGCTAAAAGAGGCCAAGCATCACAGAAGTGTAGAAGAACAGCTGGCTAAGATTCCAGAAATCGTAGAGTGTGTGAATATTGCTGGTCGATATGCGCTACTTGTAAAGATTTATGCGAAAGACAACCGCAATCTACGAGATATCGTATATGAAAAGATCTTGAGCATAGAGGGTGTAGAAGGAACAAATACGACCATTGCATTTGAGACGGCTTTTAACCGAACAATACCGATGTAGATTTATCTTTGAGCTATGCAAATCTATCACGAGCTCCTTCAGCACATTTTAGACCACGGCACACCAAAGGGTGATCGTACCGGTACGGGAACGCTTTCGGTCTTTGGCTATCAGATGCGTTTTGATCTAAGCGAGGGATTTCCATTGATGACTACCAAGAAGGTACACTGGAAGAGCGTTGCCCACGAGCTGCTATGGTTCATTAGCGGTGATACCAATATTCGGTATTTGGTGCAAAATGGGGTGCGCATTTGGAATGAGTGGCCCTATCAGCACTATTTGCAGGCAGGTGGTCTTGAGTCGGAGCGACCCAAGTACAGTGAGGTTTGGAAAGCGGGAATGCGTGAGTTCGTCGAGCAAATAAAGGCAGACGAGGACTTCGCTTCCAAGTGGGGCGATTTAGGTCCGGTTTATGGCAAGCAGTGGCGCAATTTTGAAGGCGTAGATCAACTTGCTGATGTGGTCGCTAATATCAAGCAGAATCCCAATTCCCGCAGGCATCTGGTAGTTGCCTGGAACCCGCCCGAAATACCGGCTATGGTCAAGTCGGGTCTGCCACCATGCCACACCCTGTTTCAGTTTTATGTAGCCGATGGGAAACTGAGTTGTCAACTGTACCAACGCTCTGCCGATGTGTTTTTGGGTGTACCTTTCAACATTGCTTCTTATGCGCTGCTGACTCATCTGATTGCGCACGAATGCAATCTGGAGGTCGGAGACTTTGTGCACACCCTGGGCGATGCACACCTGTACAACAACCACCTGGATCAGGCCCGACTACAGCTAAGCCGCACCCCAGGAAAGCTGCCGGAGCTGAAATTAAGTGCAGATGTCGATTCTGTATTCGATTTTCGGTTTGAGGATTTGGAGTTGGTGGGCTATGCGCATCAGGGGGCTATTAAAGCACCGGTGGCGGTGTGAGTTTCGAAGCTTGCGCACGAACATATTCGAGTATTAGCGCGCCAATATGTTCTCGATTTTCCCTACATCTTGTTAAGTCAATTAGGACAAAGCGGCGGGACCTATTTTTGTCATAATTGTGTATAATTGGTCTAAATAAAGGCAGCGATACTAGGAACCACCCCGTTAGGTGAATACATTTGCGGCCCGATGCAGAAACTGGCGTTGGAATGCATTTCTATAAATAACCTTTGCCGTCACTACGATAACACACATGCGGCAATTATCTAATTACAAGAATTCAACCAAATGAAATTCTCTTCTTTCTTATACTTAGGCCTTTTGGGTCTTCTTTTCACCACCTCTGCTTGCGGAGACGACGATGACGGCGGTACGCCAATGTTGACTGTTCCTACAGAGTACGTTTCAGCCAACTTTGCGGCTAACGTCACTGATGAAAGAACGGTTATTACCGAATTGAGTACTATGACTGCAGCTGCTAATGCTGCCGAGGCCGCTGCTGACATGGGCGGTGTGGCTCCGATCCCTTACCCCGCTACACTTCGCTCAGTAACGGTATCTAACTACGCTACTTTGGTAGACGGTTGGTTGGTTGAGCTGGTCAAAGCTGCCAATTCACCAGACGGTTTCCAGACTCCTCCTATGGGCATGTCTCCTGCTGCAGATCAGGAAGGTGGCCTCCTTGGCTCTCGTCTTCTGGATGAGAATGGTCTCGAGCTCGAGCAAATGGTACAGAAAGGTTCTTTCGGTGCTGCTTGTTACAACCATGCTGTAAACGTCATTGAGAACGGTGACCTCACCGATCCGGGCACCATCGACAAGCTGGTGGAAATCCACGGTACTGAAGTTAATTTCGACGTAGAAGAAACCACTGCTGCGGCTACCTACTCAAGAAGAAGATCTGACCTTACGGCTCAGACTGGTTTCTTCTTCGACATTCGCAACTCACTTTTGACGGCTAAAGCAGCCATCGAAGGCGGCCGCGACTTTGACAGTCGTCGTGACGAAGCACTCAACGATTACCTGGAAGCCTGGGAAAAGTCAAACTACGCTACAGTTATCTTTTATGCTAATGCTGCTAGAAACGGCATCTTGGAAGCCGCTAATCAAACTGGCGATGAGCAAGCCGCTACTTTAGGCAACGCTATGCACGCCTACGCAGAAGGTGTCGGTTTTGCACACGGTTTCAGAAACATCGACCGCAAGATGATGACTAATGCACAGATCGACGCAGTCCTTGCTCTGCTTCAGGCTCCTGCTGGTGCCACTCCACAGAGTCACCGATTCCTGACCGAGCCAGATCTTCTAGACGATCTGCAGACCATCATCACGACCATCCAGGGCGTGTACGGTTTCACCGATGCCGAAGTACAAAGCTTCTTCATCAACAATAACCCATAATTATCATTTCACATGGTAATGATCTGGAACCCTACTTTGGCTATAGTCGAGGTAGGGTTCTATTTTTTTAAGAAACTAAAGTGCATTTATAATATGAAATTCGTAGAGTATACAGTCAAGCCATCCATAGGCTTTCTGTTTTCACTTCTTCTTATCTTAGTACTCTTCGCTTGTGACGATGACAACAGTGCTGACGATACGGTAGACTTTGATCGTGCAGCCCTACTTGCCGATGCAGCAGATAATTTAATCGTCCCCAATTTTGAGACACTTCAGTCTAGCGTAGCTACCTTGTCTGGAGCTATAACCGCCTTTGCAGAAACCAGCACAGAGCAGAATCTTACAGCCGCCAGGACAGCATGGATGCAGGCAGTGACCGATCACCAGCACTGCACGGCCTTCGGTTTTGGTCCCGCAGATTTACTGTTGGGAACTTATGCGGAAGTTTTGGGCGCGTTTCCCGTCAATGAAGCTTCTGTGGAAGACAATATTGTCAACCCCGACTTCAACTTATCCGGGACTTTTGCCACCAATATTCGAGGCTTCTTCACTATTGAATATCTGATCTTTGGCAATGGCCCATCAGATGCTGAGCTCGTTGCAAACTTTGATCAAGCCAGAAAAGATTATCTCCTACTCATCATGGACGAACTGAAGACCACTGTAGACGATATTGTATCGGAGTGGAATACTTCCTATCGGGCAGAGTTTGTGAGTAGTGATGGGACTTCAGCAGGTAGTTCGATCTCCCAGTATTACAATGAATTCGTCAAAGACTACGAGAACCTCAAGAACTTCAAATTAGAATTGCCTGCCGGCCTGACTGCTGGCCAGGAAGAGGTAGACCCAGCTCTGGTTGAGGCATTTTACAGCGGCATATCCAGGGATCTGATTGTAGAGCAGTTCGAAAATACCAAGAACATCTACTTCGGAAGAACGCGAGCTGGTCAGGAAATTACTGGTTTTGACGATTATGTCAACGCTGTCGTCGGCGGTCCCGAACTGGTCCGAACTACAACAGAAGCCGTATCGGGGATCGATGCTGCCATTGCGAACTTACCTCAAGGCAGACTCTCCGATAATATCGAGAGTAATACAGTTGTCGTACTTCGCGATCTGCTACAAGACAATACCGCCAATTTCAAGAGCTCTATGAGCTCGCTATTGGGCATCAGTATTACGTTCAACTCTGGTGATGGCGATTAAATCCCAGATACATTGACTGCCAGAGTCAGCACATATCAGAAATTTATTAACTATATGGAGCAATCGGTTTCGATTGCTCCATTAGTTAGTTTTCGCATTGTCTTTGGGCTACTCATGTTGTTCAGTACCCTGCGGTACATGTATATGGGGTGGGTAGACACGCAGCTGGTAGATCCCATCCTTCACTTTAGTTATTACGGTTTTGATTGGGTAGAGCCAATGGGCAGAACAGGCATGTATGCCATTTTTGTTTTTATGGCATTAGCTAGCTTAGCCATAGCGCTAGGCTGCTTCTACCGATTTTTTGTGGTCGGCTTTTTCCTGTCTTTTACCTACGTAGAGCTGATCGATATCACCTATTATCTCAATCACTATTACTTCGTCAGTATCATCTCTTTTTTACTGATTTGGGTTCCGGCCAATCGGTATTTCTCCATAGATGCTATACGTAGACCTCAGATTCGACAAGCACAGGTCAGCAGATGGTGCATCGATATTTTTAAGTTACAGATAGCTATCGTTTACATTTATGCGGGTCTGGCCAAAATCAACTACGATTGGTTGTTTCGTGCCCTTCCCCTAGCTATATGGCTACCTGCAAAGACGAGTATTCCTGTTATCGGGTGGATCTTTAAGTTTAAGATTACGGCCTATTTGTTCAGCTGGGCAGGTATGCTGTTCGACACATTCATAATCGGTGGTTTACTGTTCAAAAAGACCCGTTTGCTGGCATACTCAGCCGTGGTTGTTTTTCATGCCATGACGGGCATACTTTTCCAGATCGGTATTTTTCCGCTAGTCATGATCGGTGTAGTCACCATATTCTTTTCCCCCGAATGGCACGAGCGATTACATACCAATCTCCAAAGGCTGTACAGCTCTTCAAAATCTCGACGGCGGCTGTATGGCCTTTCAGGGCGTCGAGTGGAGCCGAATGTTCCTCCGAGTTGTAGAGTGGAGCTTTATGGATCTCCGAGTCGTCGAGCGCAGCTGTATGGTCCTCCTCGGAGGTCTCATACAGCTACCCTAGCATTATCTGCCTTCGTCTTCTTCCAACTACTCTTCCCTTGGCGCTACCTCGCCTACGACGGTAATCTGTTCTGGACAGAGGAAGGGTATCGATTCTCCTGGCGGGTCATGCTTATGGAAAAAGCCGGAACAGCTACCTTTTATGTAAAGAATGGCGAAGACGGGCGAGAAGGATCGGTCATCAACCACCAATTTCTAAATCCTCATCAGGAAAAGCAAATGGCCATGCAGCCCGATCTCATTTTGCAATTTGCCCATTACTTAAAAGACCATTATCAGGAAAAAGGAATGGATGATCCCAGTGTAAGGGCCGAAGTCTGGGTAACCTTAAACAGCCGTCCGGCGGAGTTGCTTATTGACCCGGAAGCAGACCTTACACAATATCGGGATAGCTGGTCTTCAAAGGATTGGATTCTGCCATACAATGCTCAGAAATCTCGATGAAAATACCTAACGTTCTAGTTTTAGCTATCTGCTTACCAGCCGCACTGGCTGCCCAAAATGCGCGCGTATCAGGGCGAGTACTCAATGGATTGACCGAAGAGCCCATCGAAGCCGCTACTGTTTTTGTGCAGTCTATACAGCAAGCTATAAACACGGATGTCTCTGGTTTTTACGAGCTATCGCTGCCCAGGGGAGTGCACACCTTCGAGCTGTTTGCTGTTGGGATGAAAGGTACCTCCACTACCCTCGATATTTATCGGGATACAATTATAGATTTCACATTGGAGGAATTGAACATCGACCTGGAAGGCGTCGAGATCACTGCCGATCGAGCGACCAACGGCATTGCCCGACTCAGAGCAGTAGATGGCTTTGGGATCTATGAAGCCAAAAAAAACGAAGTCATCGTACTAGACGATTTTGCAGCCAACAAAGCCGCCAGTAATGCCCGGCAGGTATTCGCTAAAGTACCCGGCTTGAATATTTGGGAGAGCGATTTTGCCGGTCTCCAACTCGATATTGCGGCAAGAGGTCTGGGCCCCAGCAGAACGGCCAATTTCAATACCCGCCAGAATGGCTACGATATGAGCGCCGACGCACTGGGGTACCCGGAGAGTTATTATATGCCACCGATTTTGGCAGTAGACAGAATAGAAGTCATAAGAGGGGCAGCGTCTTTACAGTATGGTTCGCAATTCGGAGGCATGCTCAACTTCAAAATAAAAGAAGCACCAGACGTTCCATTCGAACTCCATATCGATCAAACCATAGGTTCTTTTGGATTGTCCAATTCTTTCGTAAGCGCAGGTGGAAGAGGCGAAAAACTGGACTATTATGCCTACTATCAATACCGGACGGGTGAAGGCTGGAGGGATAACTCAGGGTTTGATGCACATACGGGCTTTGCCAGGATAGGATACCAGATAAATGAGCGATTCAAGATCGGCCTCGAATATTCCTATTTGTACTATGAAGCCCAACAACCCGGAGGACTTACAGACGAGCAATTCAATAGCGGAGATCTCGAATCTTCGCAACGGGCCAGAAACTGGTTCAGCGTGTCCTGGAATTTGCCGGCCATGATTGTAGACTATCGGGTTTCCGAGCAGACTAAACTCAACATCCGCAGCTTTGCACTCTTTTCGAGCCGGGATGCCCTCGGTAATCTTCAGCAAATAGGTGTAATCGACAACCCCTTTGCCAACCGAACACTCATCACCGACGATTTCAGAAATTTTGGCGCAGAAGCCAGGTTGCTGCACGAGTACGAATTCAGGGGAAACGAAGCAGCGCTGGTATTGGGCGTCCGTTATTACAACGGCCTGACCAGACGAAAGCAGGGTGATGCCAGCGCCGATGGTACAGCTGATTTCCGATTGCTGAACCCAGAAGACCCTGAGGAATTTAGCTACGAATTTCCCAGTGAAAACCAAGCCATTTTTGCCGAAAACCTGGTATATATCACGCCAAAGCTGAGTCTGACCACCGGACTAAGGCTAGAGCGTATCCGAACAGATTCAGATGGTAGCTGGCGATTAAACCGCTTTGACTTCGCCGGAAACTTGGTTTCGTCTACCCTCAATTTCGACGCCAATTCCATAAGGCGTTGGGTGCCTCTGTTCGGAATAGGAGCCAGCTATTACCTTAGGGAAAATCTTCACCTGTACACCAACTATTCCCGCAACTTCAGGTCAATAACATTTAGTGATTTAAGGGTAGTCAATCCCAATTTTCGATTGGATAGTACGATCACCGACGAAAATGGCTACAATGTAGATCTGGGCATAAGAGGGCGAATATTCGATTGGCTAAATGTCGATGCAAGTGTTTTTCTGCTGCGATACAACGACCGAATTGGTGTGTATTTGCTTCCTGGTAGCACTACCTTATTCAGAACCAACATCGGCAACTCCCGGCACATCGGTATGGAGTTTTTCGGCGAAATAGATATTTTCCGATTATTCAAGCGAGAGCTCGATTTGTCTAAATTATCGCTCTTCGTCAACCTTGCACTGACAGATGCAACCTATATTGAGTCTGACATTACAGCCATACAAGATCGGCGGGTAGAGTATGTGCCGAACGTCATGCTGCGAACCGGACTCAATTATAAATGGAAAAACCTGAAAACGACTTTTCAGCTATCGTATCTCAATGAGCAATTTTCCGACGCGACGAACTCCATTTTCAACCCCAATGCGCTTACGGGTATTATTCCTGCTTACCTAGTCCTTGATTTCTCGACAGAATACCAATTCAACAGGTTCAAAATTTCGGCGGGCGTCAACAACCTGACCAACGAGCAATATTTCACGCGCAGGGCCGAGAGCTACCCCGGTCCGGGAATTATACCGGCCACGCCCAGAAGTTTTTATTTGTCTCTTGGAATCCGAATCTGAGGGCGCAACCCCGTCTCGCAATAAACCCTTAACTTTAAGAATTATGACCAAGTCAATTTCCAAAGATGAAACGATAGATACTCGATTCACCTGGACGGTAGCTCGCTACGAGCACGCCATAGAGACTGGTGTGTTCACAGAAGATGATAAAATCGAATTGCTGTACGGTGAAATAATCAAGTCTATGTCGGCAGGACCAGATCATGAGGATTGCGTAACCGTAATTGCAGAATTCCTAAGAGATATTTTTGGTAAGAAATACCAGGTAAGAGAAGAAAAATCTCTCCTACTCGAAGACGAACAGAGCCTTCCCGAACCAGACGTAGTCGTGCTTGATAGAAAGAACTATTCAAACCAAAGACCAAAAACAGAAAATCTGCATCTGATAGTCGAAGTCTCCAACTCTTCCCTAAATCGCGACCGCACTACAAAAGCTGAGCTTTACGCTGAGGCCGGTCTCGCTGAATACTGGATCGTCAACCTTGTAAATCGCCAAATTGAAGTCCATCTACAGCCCGATAGCGCGCAGCGAATCTTCGGATCTGTAAATATTTATAAGGAGGGGAGCACATTTAAAAGCCCTTTCGCTGGCGAAGTAGTTGTAGGAAAACTGCTTCCTGCGGCAAGCTGAAAACTTCTCCGACTGTTAAGCGAAGTTTGAAATTTCCTCCGAGGCGTCGAGCGAAGGGAGCTCCTCGGAAGGTGTATTCCAGTTTTCACCTACTTTTACCCTCCGTGCAACTCACCCTCCTCAAACTCACTAATTTCAAAAACTACGAGCAGGCTACGATCGAGCCAGCGGCCCGCCTCAACGCATTCGTTGGCCCTAACGGTGCGGGCAAAACCAACCTGCTCGAATCCATTTATTACCTATGCATGGGTAAGGCTCACGACAGCAGGCTGGACACCTACGCTATGCGCCATGGCGAAGACTTTTTTAGACTCGATAGCCGGTTCGAAGACCCAGATCATCGCATTGTTGTTAAGGCTGTACGCAAGAAGCGCAAGGTGATCGAAAAAGATGGAAATGCTTATGAGCGTCTCGCCGACCACGTGGGACTTTTGCCCGTAGTGCTGGTCACGCCAGAAGACTCGCGCATCGTTCAAGAGGGTAGTGAGCTGCGTCGTCGATTGATGGATAATGCCCTCTCTCAGGTCGATGGCGCTTACCTTCAAAATCTGCTGCTCTATAATCAACTACTCAAGCAGCGAAACGCACTGCTCAAAAGCGAGCATCCAGATTTTAGCCTGCTCGATGTATACGATGCGCGCATGGCCGATCCCGCAGCTTATATTCACCAAAAGCGCAAGTCGTTCTGTCCCGAATTTTCACAACTGGTCATCGAGGCCCACACCTTGATCAGTGGTGGCGAGGCAGAACAGATTGGCCTGACCTACAAATGCCATCTTTCAGAAAGTTCATGGGCCGATCTCATGCAATCCAGAAGAGATAAAGATCGGATCCTGCAACGTACGACGGCCGGAATTCACAGAGACGATCTGGTCTTTGAACAAGGTGAGCACCCGGCAAAACGCGTAGCTTCTCAGGGGCAACTCAAAAGCTTCGTCCTCGCCCTGAAACTAGCACAATACCACTTGCTAAAAGAGCAAACTGGGCGAAAGCCGATACTCTTACTCGATGATATTTTTGATAAGTTAGACCAAAGGCGGGTCGGCTCCTTACTCCAGCTACTGATGGCCAACACCTATGGCCAAATATTTATATCCGATACCGATGCAGACCGCGTAGCTCAGCTCGTTGATATGGATTCTGAAAACTGGGCGCTATGGGAGGTAGAATCAGGTAGAATTGACCAAATAAATCTCTAAATTAGAGACTCAATCATCTTATGGATCCCTCCCTTAAAGACACATTCCTGAATCATCTCCGAAATAAGGACAATGAGGGAGATTACTTTCTAGCCAGAGCAAGACATTTCTGGGCAACTGGTTTTGGCAAGCGCGTAGCTCAGCAAACCACCGAGTTGCGCAGACGTAAGCGAACCTTGTTCATCTACGTCAACAACTCTGCTTTGAGGCATGAGCTGCACATGCTACGAGAGCAAATCGCCAAACGATTGAATGAAGAAGCCGGAGAAGACTGGTGGGAGGAGGTGAGAATCAAATAAGGCGTTGATGTTTTTCATCAACGCCTTATTTGATTCAGAGGTGAAATCAGCTTGTGCTTTTATCCACCCTGATTCTGAATGGCCATAGCCGTAACCACACATAAAAAGAAAAGTGTGCCAGCTAGCCCCCAGGTGACCTTTTCAATGAAGTCGATAGAGCGCTTAGCGCCTAGCATTTGGTTGGCTTGGCTACCACCGAAGGTAGAGTCGATACCGCCACCTTTGGGGTTTTGGATAAGGACGACCAAAACGAGTAGTACGCAAACTATGGCCGTAAGAAGTGTCAGCAGATTGACCATGGGATTATAATTTTTCCTTCAGTTCTTTTATATGGCCCGCAAAGTTCGCTTTTTTTTCGGGATGTGCCAAACTCAATTCCTCATACATGCGTATGGCCCGCTGATATTGCCCCTGGCCGACCAGTAGATTGGCTAAAGTCTCACTAGCTACCCCTTTGTGCCTGGAAACAGATCTGCGCGCAATACGGCGCAACTTGAGCTCTGCACTTTCATCCTTGCCTTCCAGCCTGGACTGAATACGAGCCAGCTGCCGCTTTTTTAGACGGATTAGGCGAGTCGAGCTTTCTCCCCGCGAGCTTTCTCCTCCGAGGCGTCGAGTAGAGGCGTTAGCCTTTAACGAGCTCCTCGGAAGTGTAAAGCTCGCGAAGCCCGCCTCGGAGCTCGCGAAGCCCGAGACCTCCGAGGAGCTCACTTCGCTCGACGCCTCGGAGGACTGTGCTTCGCTCGACGCCTCGGAAAATGGACCAGTAGAGACTTCAGATGTACTTGAAGTAGAAGCTGCCTTATCCGATATCGGTTGCTCTAGTATGATGGGTTCTTTGGTTTCATCAAGCTCTAACAATTCGAGGGTGTCGCCGTCTAATTCGGCTTCGTTGTCGAGTCGACGAAGGAGGTCGTAAAGATGTCCTCGGTCAAAGGTACGTGCAGCGACCTGACTTACGATCTGTTCGGCGCTGGGATGGTTTTCCAGGCGCGTTTTAATCAGTAACAGCAATCGAAGGTTGGCGGAGTATGGGTAGTCGAGCACCAGCCCTTGAAGCTCAGTCAAAGAAAGCTGATAGAGCTTGCTCGGCTCTTGAAGATACTCTTGAAAGGTTTGACGATTCATACGGATTGATGCACAATCACTTACACAAATCTACAATCTAAAAATATAATGGAAAATTTGAGTACAAACGAGGATCTAAATAGCTATAGTTAGTACTCAGTCACAAAACGATATTGCTGCTTCCATTTATGCTCATCGCTTAAAAACATATTTACCACTTTAACAGATTTCACGCGGTAGGTAGGCACCTAAATTTCTTGTAACTGTGAAGTATAAATTTTGTATTCAGATTGCACAGATATAGCAGGACTGAACGGGAAACGGATGCGCTGAAGCGCAATTTGACATACGCGGATAGCCCTGTAATCCAAAATTAGAAGCGGAATCGAATGATTTGATCATCATTAAAACCCATGTTGCGTTTCCCTGCCTCTCCGCCTATGTCCCTGCTTGACTGCGTCGGCAGGCAGGCTTCAGGACATCCGAAAAAAGCGCCTCAGCGCCAATAATCTTCCGCGTATGAAATTACAGATTTCCTGATATGAAAAGTTAAAGTTTTTAGCCGGAGTGTGCGGTTTCCATAACCATGCAAGGGCATGGTTTTACCGGGATCGCAGTTAGAACCCAACTCTCGTAGCGGGGAATGCTTACATCCCGCTGCTCAATTTGCAAGATCTCGTGCTAGGATCTCAGCATTCGGGGAACAATTTCATCCCGCTACTCCTGCTACTAGCAGTTGCGCGAGGATCGAAACTTTCGGGGAAAGTTTCGACCTGCGGAAGTCCAAATTATATCACCACAACGTGTTTAATCAATAATTTGCTTAGTTTAGCGTCGGCTTTAGAGGATTTACATTTTATCGCATGAAATAAGTTATTGAGCTCCTTTGGCTATAGTCGGTCTTGGTTACATCTCTTTACTTCTGTTTTGCGAGCCATTTTAACTTACTCGAAACTATTTCGGGCTAATTTTCTCACCCCTTCACATAGAAAAAATGCACAAAAACAATTTCTATCTAAACATGCGATGTCGCGGCTTATGCCTGCTTTCCGCCCTGTTTTTCTCCATTTCACTTTTTGCCCAGGATTCTGCCCCTATTTACTTGGAGGTAGAAGTCGAACTAACTGATCAACAAGCCTTCGAAGTTCTGGAGGAGGCACAGCTTGATATCGATCCCTTTCTTCCCGAAATTGGTTCCAATACTCTGGTTATTCGCCAGGATGATTTAGCAAAGCTAAATGCTTCTGGCTTGACTTACACCATTAGTGTCCATGATTTAGCTTCCGCAATCGAGGCGCGCAACATCGAGGATCTAGGCAAGTACAATCCTACCGCTGAAGGCCAGGAAAAGACAACCATGGGCTTTGAACTGGGTAGTATGGGCGGTTACTACACCTTGACAGAGCTTGTTGCACAGCTGGACGAGATGGCCACCCTTTATCCTAACTTGATAACTCCCAAATTCAGTATTGGGACATCCGTTGAGGGTCGTCAAATATGGGCCGTAAAAATATCGGATAATCCCAGCATAGATGAGTCGTCATTTGAAGCTCAGGTCTACTTCGATGCCTTACACCATGCGCGTGAGCCTGCTTCGGGGTCTACGGTGATTAACTTCATGTTCTATCTATTGGAAAACTATGGTTCTGATCCGGCTATAACTTATTTGATCAATAATCGTGAGATTCACATAGTGGCCTGTGTGAATCCTGATGGTTATGTCTACAATGAGCAGACCAACCCCAATGGAGGAGGCTTCTGGCGGAAAAACCGCCGATTCAACTCGGGAAGCTCCTGTAGAGGTGTTGACTTAAATCGGAATTATGACACAGACTTTGGTGGGCAGGGCTCTAGTAATAATCCTTGCTCAGACAGCTATCGTGGGCCCAGTGCCTTCAGCGAGCCGGAGTCACAGGCTGTTCGCGATTTTGTAAATAGTATACAGCCTCCTATTGCCTACACGACGCATACCTTCGGCGAATACTGGTTGGGTCCTGACTTTAGCAACGGCACACAGGAGTTTGTCATCTATGCAGAGATCGGTGGTGATTGTATGGACGAAAATGAGTACATACATGGCGATGCCGACTTATTACTCGGATATGTATCAGGTACTACACAAAACTGGATGAAGGAAGCCGGTATTTTGGCGTGGACTCCTGAAATTGGAACCAGCTTCTGGCCTCCAATGTCTGAAATTATTCCCTTGGTAAATTTACAGATCAAGCCATTTGAATACGCTTGTTGGGTGGCTGGTGCCCTTGCTGACTATCAAGGGTTCAATGTCTTGAATAGCCAGGGACTTAGTGCAAGCCAGAATCTACAGCTGGATATCGAAATTAAAAATAAAGGACTGACACAAGCGGCTCAAAATGTGAGTGTGACAGTTACTGCAGACAATGCTGGTGTCACTGCGGTAAATGGAACGGAAAATTATGGTAATCTGGCTTCTCGTACAGAAGGCACAAACAGCACGCCTTTTGAATTCAGTGTGGCTGGAGTGGCTAGCGGAACATCGGTTAAGTTTTACGTAGACGTCAGCCAGGAAGGTGTTGTTGTAGACCGAGATTCTTTCTACATGACAGTTGGCGATCGCAGCATTCTGTTTAGCGATGATGCAGAAAGTGGTTCGGGCAACTGGACTAACCAGGGCTCAGGGTCAACTTGGCAAAGTTCAGATGAAGATGCTTACACAGGCGATAACTGTTTTGTCGATTCGAGAATCAGTCATACCAACAGCAATAATAGCCGGGCCTTTGCCATGAACAGCTCGGTTTCATTAGCTGGCACCAGCAATCCCCGTCTGGAATTTGCGGCCAAGTGGAACTTACATACAACCACAGACTATGTACGCCTACAGATTAGCACAAACGGTGGAGGCTCCTGGTCGAATATTACTACCGATGCTATGGAGACCGTCAATGGCGGCCCTGCATTTAAAGAGAACGAGCGCTGGACCTACCAAAGCGTAGATCTGAGTGCATACATTGGTCAATCGGTGCGTTTCCGGTTTGCCTCTTTTTCGAATAGTAGTCTGAGATCTGACGGCTTCTATTTCGATGACTTTAGAATTGCCGACTATGCCGATCCACCCGCTTGTAGTGTAAGCGGTAGTATCGTCAGTCAGGTATGTGATGGTGGAAATACCGTCACAACAACTGATGATAGCTATACCATTACAGTCTCAGCAACGGTAACCAATGGCAGCGGAGCCTATGATGTATTAGTCAATGGTGGCCAGGTAGCGGCTAATATTCCATCTGGAAATTCAGCTAGTTTCTCTCTGCCAGCCGACGGAAGTAGTGCCAGCATTAGTTTTCGCGATGCTTCTGACAATAGTTGTACTTCGGGTACTAGTAGTACGGGGGCACTTAGCAGCTGTAGCCCTACTTGCAACGATGGCATCCAGAATGGTAGTGAGACCGATGTCGATTGCGGTGGCCCCGATTGTGCGCCTTGCCCGACCTGCGATGACGGTATTCAAAACGGCAGTGAGACCGATGTCGACTGTGGTGGCCCGGATTGCCCAGCTTGCCCAACTTGTGATGATGGTATCCAGAATGGCAGTGAGACTGGTGTTGATTGCGGTGGTCCTGACTGCGATGCATGTCCGACTTGCGACGATGGTATACAAAATGGAGATGAAACTGGCGTCGATTGTGGCGGTAGCTGCCCAACGGTATGCCCGACCTGTGATGACGGCATCCAGAATGGCGATGAAATAGGAGTCGACTGCGGTGGCCCGGATTGCCCAGCCTGCCCAACTTGCGATGATGGTATCCAGAATGGCAGTGAGACTGGTGTCGATTGTGGTGGCCCTGACTGCGACGCATGTCCTACTTGTGACGATGGCATTCAGAACGGCGATGAAACCGGCGTCGATTGTGGCGGCAGCTGCCCAACCAGTTGTCCAAGTGCCGGACTACAGTTAGAGTACGGCGTACTGAATAACATAGGCGAAAGCTGGGTAACGGTACCATTGAATAATACCTACAATTCTATGGTTGTGGTCGCCTCAGTGGTTATGCCAAGCTCGGCTCAGGTGCCCGTAGTTACTCGTGTGCGCAATGCCAGCGGCAATAGCTTCGACTTGCGCATCCAAACTACTAATGCCGGGACTTCGTCTACTTACAGCATACATTATGTAGTCGTAGAGGAAGGCGTTTATACCGTAGCTGCCGACGGCATTAAGATGGAAGCAGTAAAGGATAACTCTACGGTAACGGCAGAGAATAATAGCTGGGCTTTTGAGGCACAGAGTTATCAGCAGAGCTACAGCAATCCTGTTGTGGTCGGTCAAGTTATGACCTTTAACGATGCCGATTGGTCGGTTTTCTGGGCCTCAGCCAACGGATCTCGTGGTACCATACCTACATCGAGTAGCTTCGCTGCGGGCAAGAACGTAGGAGAGGATCCAGATAATACGCGCGCTAACGAAACTGTGGGCTACCTGGTCATCGAATCGGGTAGTGGTACAGTAGCCAATACAGAATATACGGCAGGAGTAGGTAGTGATATCGTAAGAGGTATTACCAATACATCTAGCGGTTTTGCATATAACCTCAGTGGTCTTACAGGAGCTCAAGCTGCAGTGGTCAGTGCAGCGGCTATGGATGGAAATAATGGTGGCTGGCCAGTACTGTACAGCAACAATCCTTTCTCTTCGAGCCAGCTCCTGTTGGCCTTTGATGAGGATGTGGCTGCCGATACCGAGCGATCACATACGACTGAGCAAGTCGCTTACTTTGCCTTCGGTGCTTCTAGTGGCAGTCCGACTTGTAGCGATGGCATTCAGAATGGTAATGAGACTGGCGTAGACTGCGGTGGTCCCGACTGCGCACCATGTCCGACTTGTAATGACGGCATCCAAAATGGCAATGAGACTGGCGTAGACTGCGGTGGTCCCGACTGCGCACCATGTCCGACCTGTAATGATGGCATTCAGAATGGCAATGAAACTGGCGTAGACTGCGGTGGTCCCGACTGTGCAGCCTGCCCGACCTGTAATGATGGCATCCAGAATGGTAATGAAACTGGCGTAGACTGTGGCGGTCCTGATTGTGCGGCTTGTCCGACCTGTAATGATGGCATCCAGAATGGCAATGAAACTGGCGTAGACTGTGGTGGTCCTGACTGTTCACCATGTACCAGCTGTAACGACGGCATCCAGAACGGAGATGAAACTGGAGTCGACTGCGGTGGTAGCTGTCCAACAGCTTGCCCAACTTGTAGTGATGGTATACAGAACGGCAACGAAACAGGTGTAGATTGTGGTGGTCCTGACTGTGCAGCATGTCCGACTTGTAGTGACGGCATCCAGAATGGCAATGAGACGGGTGTAGATTGTGGTGGTCCCGATTGCCCGGCTTGTCCGCTCAACTACTGTGGATCTTCAGCTGCAAATACTACCTACGAGTATATCCAGTCTGTTGCTTTCAATGGTCAGACTAATACTTCTGGGAACAATGGAGGTTATGCAGACTTCACAGGATCGGTCACCTTTAGCGCAGATGCAGGAGGTAGCGCCAGTATTAGCCTCACGCCTGGATTCCCGGGTAGCTCTTACAATGAGTTCTGGAGTGTATATATCGACTACAATGCAGACGGTGACTTTACGGATGCAGGTGAATTGGTTTTCCAGAGTGCCGGAAATAATACCCGCACAGGAACAATCAATATTCCCGGTACGGCCTCGCTTGGTACAAC
>JBCDFE010000045.1:0-23757 GCA_039178745.1 Bacteroidota bacterium
ATGATTGCGCCTAATACGGTTGCATTTTTCAGAATCTATAGAAAGAACGACAGCACGGCCTCCGATTTACGGCTAGAGCAGTATGTCGATCATCAGCTGAAGTCTGTGCTTAAGGCGAGAAATGCTAAATACCTTGGTGGCAAGCCGCACGAATGGGAAATACGAAATTTCACCATTCGAAATTTTGATGGTGATCTCGAAGAAGATTTCAACCACTACACGGCCTCTCCACTAGACACCCTGATTGATGTGGGGCCAGAAGACTTTATCGATTACGAAGAGCAGCAGTTTAGCATGACAAGCCCAGAGCTGCTGGCTTATATCGATCAACAGATTCGGCGAGGAGCAGGCAATGTGCGCAAGTATCAGGTGGAATGGGCCAGAAGACTGAGTGAGCCCTTTACGATCCTTATTCTTACACTCATAGGCGTAGCCGTGGCCGGGCGCAAAACCAGAGGAGGTATAGGGATACAGCTGGCCATAGGTATGTTCATAGGTGCATTGTTTGTTTTTATGAGTCGATTCATATCTATCATAAGCCTAAGCTCTCCTCTTCCACCTATTATAACAATGTGGATACCAAACATCTGCTTCGCTTTGGCCGCAGCCTGGTTCATACGTAGGGCTCAAAAATAGGGTGAACAGCGTTTAATCTGAATGTCAAATTTCAAATTTTTCTGAAAATTCAGAAAATTAACTAAAATTTGTACACATTTTGTTATGTGTTGATTTTTAGTACTTTATGTATTGTAAAATGTAAATTTATCAGGGATGAATAGGAGAATGGCTCTTATCGGTCAGGCTTGAAGTTGCTATTTATTTAAGTTTCTGCTACTTTTGGTTCAACAAAAATAGCCCCCTAATCTAATATTACTCTAGCCATGTCTCAACTCGAATTCAACGCACAGTTTGACCAAATGACCGGAATGCTTCAGTCATTTGCTTATAACTTAACCAAGAACGCCGAAGACGCGAAAGACCTCTATCAGGAAACCGCGTTCAGGGCAATGACCAATCGCGATAAGTTCCGAATGGGAACAAATCTAAAGGCATGGCTCTTCACAATTATGAAGAACATCTTCATCAATAATTACAGAAAAAAGATGAAGGCCAATACCATCATGGACAATACAGATAATCTGTATTATCTGAACTCTGGCCGCCAGACTATAGAAAATGATGGAGATGGCAATATCCTAATTAAAGAGCTACGCCGAATGATCGACCAGCTTGACGATAGTACACGCATACCATTTTTGATGCACTATCAGGGATACAAATATCAAGAGATTGCCGACCAGCTAGAGTTGCCGCTGGGCACGGTCAAAAGTAGAATTTTCTTTGCGCGAAAAGATTTGAAGGCGCAAATTAAGCGGCAGTATGGCAATATCCGTCAGGTGAGCTAGGTCAGTTGGCGAGTAGCTATCGGGCGTTTGTGCAGTGCTTTTTTGGTTAGTAAACTATCGAAGCTAGAAAGCATAAGCAAACTTGGCATCAGGCTCCCCAATAGGCCAAGAGGGCCGCAAGGTATGAGTGCATTATTAGGGAATGTGGAACGGAAACCACATTCCCCTTTTTATTTTATCCTTCGGGTACTTGAAAGCTAAATCCCACACCGTGGATATTTTCGATGTTGAGCCGCTCGTCTTTTTGTAGATACTTGCGTAACCGGCTGATGAAAACATCGAGGCTTCTTCCTAGAAAATAGTCGTTTTTACCCCAGAGTCTTTCGAGTATGATACCTCTTTCCAGTATCTGGTTTCGATTTTGGGAAAGTAGGTGCAGTAGTTCTGCTTCTCGTTGGGTGAGTCTTCGTCCTTCTTCTGATGGTAGGTGATGTAGCATCTGCTCTTCGAGCTTGAGCTGGTACTGCCCTAGAAGCTGAGGGTCGAAGGCGGGTGTAGCGGGCCTAATCCGATTGCGTTTGAGGAAAACCTCTATCCTGAGAATGAGTTCTTCTACGCTGAAGGGTTTAGTGATATAGTCATCACCTCCGGTTCGCAGACCTTTTAGCCTATCCTCCTTCATGCTCTTGGCGGTTAAAAACAGAATAGGTATATGCTCGTCCTTTGCCCTGATCTGCTGAGCCAGCTCGAAGCCGTCGACGCCTGGAAGCATAATGTCTAGCAGGCAGCAATCAAACCTGGCAAGCTGGTTGCTAATGGCATCTTCGGCCGAATGCCCATCTGGGCAGTGGGTTACGGTAAAACCGTAATGCTCCAGCTGATCTCGTGTAACGAAGCTCAGGCTTTCGTCATCTTCTACGTATAATAAGTGGGCACTGGTCGTGTTCATCAAGCTATGGGTTCTGATACTTGGGCAATAGGCGCCTTAGTCAAAGGCAGGGTGAGGTGAAAAATAGCTCCTGGATCATCGTCAGCAGCCTGAACTGAGATCGACCAGCCATGAGCTTTACATATTTGACGCACGTAATACAGACCGAGGCCAAAGCCCTTGACATCGTGGCGATCGCCGGTGGGCTGTCTGTAGAACTTTTCAAAAATGCGTTCGCGCAGATCAACGGGGATACCCGGACCGAAATCCCTGATGAAAATCGATAACTCCCGCTGGTCATTGACAGAGGTTGTCATCTCTATTTTGGGTGTATTTGAGAGACCGTACTTAATGGCATTGTCGAGCAAGTTATGCAAGATATTGGTCAAATGAAGTGGATCTGCGTATGCCCGAAGTCCTGCTTCGGGCAGTTGGTAGTGAAAATGCCCATCGCGTTCTTCTAGTCTCATTTGTGTGGCAGATACCAAAGGTTGAAGTAGCCCATTCAAGTCGACAACCTCCCGCTTGAGCTCAAAGTTACCTTCTTCTATTCGGGCAATTTGTAGCACTTTTTCTACTTGGTCATTCAAACGTTCGTATTGTTCATAAATGATGTCGGCATAGCGCTTTAACCGAGCATTTGAGCGGATATGCTCATCGCGTTGAAAAACGTTGGTGGCTATGCGAATGGTCGATAGAGGAGTTTTGAACTCGTGCGTCATATTGTTGATGAAATCCTTCTGGAGTTCAGAAGAGCGTTTTTGCCGCATCATGACCGACATGGCATACACGAAAAAGGCCAAAACAAGCAGGAGTAGAGCACTTAAGAAAGCCACCAACTGCATCTCTCCCCAGATGTGGCTACTGCGAGTGGGAAACTTGACGCCGAAGTAGTAGGTGAAGTCTTCCTCTGGCGGAAGCTGCGTTTCCGCTTCTGGGATGGTTGGGGTTTGCTCGTCGGGGGCATAGGTACAGTATCCACCATATACCATGTCTTCGGTATAGCAGTCGAATATGGCGTATTCAAAATCGAGGTTGAGCTGCAATCGATCGAATTCCCTTCTCAATAAATATTCGAGGGTCTCGGCATCGATTTCGCTTTCCGTATTGACAACGAAGTAGTTGTTGCTCTGCCGCCTGACAATGTCTCGGGGTGGCAACTCGCTATGATTGATGGCGGCTAATGACTGGGCGACCCTGTAAAGCGCCAAGTGCGTTTTTTTTGAAAAGTCTTCTTCTCCCTGACTCCAGCTCAAGGACAACCAATAGGCTTGAGTACCTATTATGCCAGCGAGCACCAACAAGCCTAAAAAAAGGACCCACCGAAGTTTGTTTCCCCACATCGATTACAAATATGCAGTTCTAATGATCAGCCCCACGCATTATTAACAACGTATTAACCGTACCTTTAAGCGTATGAAAGCCGTCATTCCCGTGGCCGGTACGGGCAAACGTCTGAGGCCGTTGACCTATACGCAGCCCAAGCCACTCATTCCCGTGGCAGGGAAACCCATTCTATCGTTCATCATCGATAGGCTGGTTGCCGAGGGCATTACAGAGTTCATCTTCATTATAGGCTACCTGGGGGAGAAAATTCGCAATTGGGTCGAGAGCAGTTACCCAGACTTGACCACCTACTTTGTTCAGCAAGACGAGCGCATCGGCTCTGCGCATGCCATCTGGTTGGGACGTGAGCACTACATGGATACAGACGAGCTTTTTATCTTCTTCGGAGACTCTATCATCGATGCCGATTTGAAAGAATTTATCAACTCTCCGGTAAGTACGCTCGGTGTGATGAAAGTAGAAGACCCGCGCAAATTTGGCGTGGTCGAGCTCGATCAAGATGGACAAGTCAAACGGCTGGTCGAAAAGCCGTCTATTCCCAAGTCCAATCTCGCTATGGTGGGCTGCTACAAGATCAACCAGGTAGATCAGTTTATTCAGGCCTGTAGTTACAATCTGGAAAACGGGCTGCGCAGTATTGGCGAGTATCCGCTGACAGATGTTTTGCAGCGCATGCACGAATGGGGTACGGAACTCAAGACTATTAAAGTGGACAATTGGTTTGATTGCGGTCGCCGTGAAGTGCTATTGGAAACCAATGCCACTTTTTTAGAACGGCCGGGCTTCGCGACAGACGATCCGCCACCCTTTTACAACAGCATCATCATACACCCTGTACATATAGGCCCAGGCTGTAAAATTTCGAATAGCATAGTAGGGCCGCATGTGACCATAGGCGCCAATACCACCATCAATGCATCGATCATCCGTAACGGGATCATCGGAGAGTATGCTGGTATCGAAGACATCATCTTGTCTGAATCTGTAGTGGGGAGCGATACCCGTATCCGCGGCAACCAGCAAAGCCTGAATATAGGCGACAATACCGAGATCGATCTGGGCGTATGATCGGGCTACTCCTGGTTTTTGTCCTGGTATGGAGTGTCCAAATGGCGTACTATATGCTGGCTCGAAGCCATTCGTATGTTCTTTCAAAGGGGAAACCAGTCTATAAGCCCATTTCAATCATCGTGTGCGCCAGAAACGAGGCAGGAAACTTGCAAAAGCACATACCGCATTGGCTCCAGCAATCGGTTTTCTTAAATCAAGACTTCCGCAGGTGGAACACTCCCGTCAAAGCGGAGTCGGAGCATCGCGGAGATCATCTGTCCACTGGCTCTGAAACTGGAACTTCCTTTGAGGCAAGGGGGCATAATCTCCCATCCGAACTGCTGATCATAGATGATTACTCGACCGATGCAACTGCCGAGGTCGTCCGATCTTTTTGCGGGCCTGGTTCACCCATCAGCTTACTTCGGCCGCCTCAGCCCACTCGTCCCGGTAAGAAAGATGCGCTGAGCTACGGAATAAGTCAGGCCCGCTACGATTTCTTGCTACTAACCGATGCCGACTGCCGCCCCGCTACCAAGCAATGGGCAGAGCTGATGACCGCACCTTTAATGACCGGGGCATCGGTCGTAGTTGGTCATGGCGCTTATCAGTCCCATACATCGTCTTTTCTGGCTCGCTGGCAAGCATTTACTGCCGAGTATCACGGTCTGCAATATCGATCACTCACCCGCCAGGGGTGGTCTTTGCTGGGGGTAGGGCGCAATCTGGCTTACACCAAGGATTTTTTCTATGCCAGAAGCGGCATGGACACACATGCTCAGCTGGCGGGTGGAGACGATGATCTGCTGCTACAGACTCGACCCGATTCATTCGACAAGGCAGGGAGCGCTCTGGTCAAAAATCATGCTGGGAGGCCCGCGGAAGTCTATAAAAATGAGAAATACAGTGTAGTCGATGCACCAGATACCTGGACTTTTTCAGAGCCTGCTGGAAGTTGGCGTGAGTATGCCAGTCGCAAGCAGCGTCATTTTAGTATTGGCCGTCACTACCCGGCCCGCAGTAAATGGATACTAACGGGCCTGGCTATGAGTCATGGGCTGTTTTATCTGTTGGGTTTTTTATTGCTCTTTACGCCATGGCGGTGGTGGGCATTACTCGCTTATGTACTGCGAATGATAGCGGTCTGGCGAGCGTATAAAAGACCCGCATCACTTTGGCCCATTTACGATGCCATACTTTGCTTTTATTTGCTCTGGCAAACCAGCTTGACTATACTAACCAGGCCGAGAAAGGTCTGGACCGATAGGTCGAAGTTATAAGGCGGATAAAATATTGCCCGTATCTTAGCTAGTAAAATAATCCGATTTCCATTATGAAGAGACTTTTGATTTTATCGGCCCTATTGATCGCGGCACTCAGCCAGACGCAGGCCCTAACCATTATCGAACAAGATTTGAGCGAGGCTCAGAATGTGGCCAAAGCCGAGGGCAAGTTGCTGCTTATAGACTTTTATACCACTTGGTGTGGACCATGTCGTATGTTCAGTGCAGAGGTTCACGACAACGAAGAATTTGCAGAAGCCATCAGCAAAGATTATGTCATGCTGAAGTACGATGCAGAAAATGATAACCATGGCCTTACGGCCAAGTATCACGTTAGTGCGTACCCTACTTTTGCCATTTTAACGGCAGATATGAAGCTGGTGCACAAAACGATGGGTTATGGTGATCCAAGTGGCTTTGTAGAGTTTATGGACGAAGGCAAGAATAAGGCCGATGCCGGAGAGTATATCGTTGGTGTGAGCCAGCAAATAGAGATGGACTTTCCAGAGATCTATACCAATATGATGACCAGGAGGCAGCAGGCAGATGAAGAGGCCATAGCCGCCTACTGGACCGGTGTGGAAGACCGCACAGCCGAGGTGCCTTTTGCACTAATGACCGTGGGCATGTACACTGATGAAGTACTGGAAGACTATGTGGAAAACCTGGACACCTACAGGGAGCTGTACGGCGAAACGGATGCCAACGGCGTAATAGAAAGCGTACTCATGCAAGATCTATTCGGTGCTATTCGGTCGAGTGATGCCGAAGCCTGGGAGGCCGCTAAGAACAAAACCATGGAGTTATTGGGTGAAGAGGCTGGCAGCGAAATGCTGAGTTGGGTAGAACCACGCTGGTTTACCGCCCAAGGGGAATGGACCAAGTTTGCGGACCATGTAGACGGCATGATCGAAGAGGATCCGGAAGACTACAGTATGATCAATAATGTAAGCTGGCAGGTCTATGAGGAATGTGATGATCAGGCAGTGATCTTGCGTGCAATCGAGTGGATGCGTCCGGTTATCGAAAACGAGCCCGACTTTATGACTCTGGATACTTACGCCTGGCTCTTTTATAAGAATGAGCAGTACGAGGAGGCAGAACGCTACATTCGCATGGCCATAGCAGCCGGGCAAGAAGAAGGTACCGATGTGAGCGAAAGCGAAGCCATGCTGCCGCTACTGGAGGAAGTGAAAAAAGAGGATTAACCCTTCTTGCGTACCAGCAAATAGATCAGTGGGCCAATAAGCGGTATCATCATCACCCAGAATATGGCCCCGTCACTCTCGCCCCTGGCGCGTCGCTCTTGTAGATCGCGACGCGCCAGGCGGGCGATGGGCAAGTAAATGAGCCCGGCAAGTACAAACATGAGGATGATTCCGACAAGCTGCATAAAAAAGTAGGTTTGTTAGTTAACAGTTCGCCCATGATTCTGTTACAGGAGAAATCTCAAATTGTCATGACTACACTACAAGCAGGCGATGCCGCTCCAGACTTTAGCGGGCCAATCAGCGAAGACAAAACGGTTTCTCTGGCTGACTTTAGCGGCAAAAAGCTCGTTCTTTTTTTCTATCCCAAAGACGATACGCCGGGTTGTACGGCCGAGGCCTGCAACCTTCGCGATCATTATAGCGAGTTGCGCGAGCAGGGCTACGAGCTGCTGGGCGTGAGTCCTGATAACTTGAAGAAGCACAACAAATTTAAAGATAAGTACGACCTGCCCTTTCCGCTCATCTCAGACGAGGATCATAGCGTGATGAATGCGTTCGGTGTTTGGGGGCCCAAGAAGTTTATGGGACGGGAGTACGATGGCGTTCACCGCACGACTTTCGTGATCGATGAGGCGGGTAAAATCGAGCAGGTCATCACTAAGGTCAAAACTAAAGATCACGCGGCTCAGATCTTGCAGCCTGCTTAACTCTCCGTATTGTTTTTCAAAGGCGTTGGCATTGGTTTGGGACTGGCTCTCTTGGTGGGGCCACTTATAGTCTTGTTGCTACAACTGGCGCTGAAGGAAGGTCAGAAAGCGGCCTGGATTGCGGGTGCCGGTATCTGGACCAGCGATCTTATGTATGTGCTATTGGCGCACTTTGGTACGGACCAGCTGGTTGTAGCTATCGATTGGCCGGGCTTCGAACCATTGGTAGGTATAGTAGGGGGAATCATACTGGTCGGTGTGGGTTTGGCTTTGTACTTCCGCAGGTCGGGCACTCATCTCGTACATGTGGATGATTATCAAGAAGGCCAGCGGACCTCTCCGTTTTCCGCCTTCTGGCAGGGTTTTGCGATCAATACCTTTAATCCCTTTCCCATCGTTTTTTGGTCTACAGTGGCCCTGACGCTCGTTCACGACGAGGGGCTGAGCGGCGGCCAAGCCTTTTCGCTTTATGCTGGTATTTTGTTGACCATCGTTCTCTCCGATAGCGCCAAAATCTGGAGCGCGAAGTGGCTGCGCCAAAAGCTAAACAGTGGTTGGCTGGATAGGGTAGGGCAAATCGGCGGAGCTTTGCTGGTCGTTTTTGGGGTGGCTTTGATTGTGCGGGTTTGGGTGTGAGTTTGTGATATTTTATGAGACATATCTATTTTCAAGTCAACCAACTTGATTTTTGTGCGTTTTTCAAGTGAAATGACTTGAAAATGAATAGTCTCATTGCCAATAGTGAAATACTAAAACGGCGAACGAACTTAGATTTTATCAGGCCGATTTATGATCGAGTCGACTGGAACGGAAACCTGACAGCTATTTTAGGTGCTCGCGGAGTAGGGAAAACAACCTTGCTCTTGCAGCGCTTAGTCGCGCTTGATTTACCACCTAACGAGGCGCTCTATTTGGATATGGGCGATCTGTACTTTCAAGAGCATAGACTTTCTGTATTCATCGCTGATTTTGTTGCTAGAGGAGGTAGGTTTCTATTGATAGACGAGGTGCATAGATATGGTTATCAGACATGGGCACAAGAACTTAAACAAGCCTATGATCTTTATCGAGGGAAGCTCAGTATCGTATTTACTGGATCTTCTGCAGTACAAATACTTCGGCAAAAGGCAGACCTCAGTAGAAGAGTTTTACAAGTGAGGGTTCCCGGTCTTTCTTTTAGAGAATATTTAAAGCTAGAGCATAGTCTAGAAATGAGTTCTATTTCCTTGCAAGATATTTTCCTTGACCATCGATCAATAGTTAATGAGCTACTCAGCATTCCAGATTTTAGGCCAATACAGTTGTTGCATCAGTATTGGAGGGAAGGATATTATCCATTTTTTTTAAGTGATCGAACGGGCTATTTAAGTCGAGTTAATACCATGGTTCAGCTTGTATTGGAAGCCGACTTGCCAGCTGTCATCGAAACAGGCCGAGTAGACTATCAGAAGATAGGTAGGCTTCTCTATGCTATTGCCTCTTCTACTCCTTTTAAACCTAATATAAGCAAGCTAAGTAGCCGTTTGGGCATGGCGAGAGAAACTATTTTAGTGTATCTGAAATTATTGGCAAGAGCCGATCTTGTTTTTAATCTCCAAGCTGAATCAAAAGGCGTGGCTGCGCTATCCAAGCCAGACAAGTTGTTTCTGAATAACTGCAATTTACTTTATGCACTCGCACCGACACAGGCTAATCTAGGCACCTTGCGTGAAACCTTTTTCTTGAATCAGATTGATTATTTGACACACGCAACCAGCTTTCTCTCTCCTGAGATACGACTACCAGGTAAGGGAGATTTTGTCTTGATCGACAAAGAACGAAGGTACTTATTCGAGATTGGTGGATCCGAGAAGACCAGCCGTCAAATTGGACAGCACGACAATCACTTTACGATTATCGATAGCGAGGCTTCTTTAGCGCCTCACAAAATTCCCCTTTGGTTATTTGGTCTTTTGTACTAGATCTTCTGATCTGTGCAATAAACTCAAATAAAAATGTGCTTGTCGAAAAAGCCTTCTGGCTTTTTCGACAAGCACATAAAATTAAATGGTGCTCTAGTTTACTGCAGCTCCATAGTGACGACGGCACCGTTCATTTGTGGAACGACGGCCTCGATCTTAGCTACTTTACGGCTTTCATCTGTACTGACATACAAGGTGCGGCTACCGGGATCGCCTTCGGCTGAAGTAATCTCCACTTTGTAGGTATTGAAAGTACCCGCTGGGACAGTTACCTCTTCGGTACCAGTCACCTCTATTTTGAAGGTCTTGATCTGCATACTTTGCATATCCATATTGCGCATGAATGCCGTGTACCCTTCGGCTAGTGGCAGCTGTGCGAGAATTTGTGCTGCGCCGCCACCATCTGCAAAAAGTGGGCCGTCAAGGGCCTGATCGATGGGGTTCTGGCTGTCGCCCATAGCCATAGAGCCCGTTACTTTATCGGCACTAATATCCAGGTTGATGACAGCAGGGCCTTGATTGATTTCTCTGGCAACCATTTCCAGGCTACCTTTCTTGACAGTTACTACGTCTGAGAAATTGCCCATGGCCATAGAGGTAGATTCGTTGATCACCCAGTTGTCTCCGTCTTCTGTAATGCTCACTGTGGCCTGTAAGGGGATGTTTTGTGGCCCCATGGCGATGCCACCAGTGTAGCTGTATTCGGTAGCGCTGAGATCTTCGGCTACTTCTGGCAGGCCAGCACTCATAGCCGCTTCATCTATTGCTTCGGGTAAAGTGACGGTACTGATGTCTACCCTGAGTTCTGCTAACTTGTTGGCGACTTCTTCGCTCCGCTCTTCCTGATAGCGACCGCCTAGATGCTCGGCCATAAATTCTTCTGCGGCTGCGAGGAAGGCCATATTGTTAACGGGCTTGGAAAAGCCGTGACCTTCATCTACAGCAACCAGGTACTCGACGGGTAGTCCAAGCTCGCGCATGGCTACTACGATCTGATCAGACTCGGCCTGCTTTACTCTGGGGTCATTAGCACCCTGAACGACCATCAATGGAACCTTGATTTTGTCGGCATGGTAGAGCGGAGATTGGCGCTCCATTTGCGCTTTGCCCTCTTCCGTGTTGGGATCTGCCATACGTATGTAGAACAGCTTCTTGATGGGTTCCCAGTAGGCTGGAATGCTATTGAGCAGCGTTTCCAAACTGGATGGACCCACTATAGAAATTCCCATGGCATACACATCTGGCGTAAAGGTTACACCAGCTAGTGTAGCATAGCCACCATAGGAACCACCCATAATGCCGATGCGCTCTGGATCGGCTATTCCTTCCTCGATCAGATACTGAGCGCCAGCTGTGAGATCGTCCTGCATCAGCTCTCCCCATTCGCCATTACCGGCATCCAGGAATGCTTTTCCGAAACCGGTAGATCCTCTGAAGTTGGGACTCAACACGGCATATCCGCGATTGGCCAGGAACTGGTGGTATGAATTGTAGCCCCAGTAATCTCTGGCCCAAGGACCACCATGTGGCATAATGATCACGGGGAGGTTCTTGGTTTCAACTCCTTTTGGTAAGGTCAGGTATGCTGGGATCTCGAGTCCATCAGATGAGTTGTAACGAACGGCCTGCATAGGCGCCAGATCGTCTATAGGCATATTGGGGCGGCCACGGTATTGGAACTCGATCTCTTTTTCTTCTTTGTCGAAGAGGTAAACGGCTCCGGGATCAGTATCGCTATAAGCGGAAATGATCCAGTAGCGTTCGTCCTTAGTAGAAGACCCAAACCCGATGGTCTTTCCGGGTAGCTGATCCTGCAAGGCATTGTAAGCTTCCTCATATTCGCTATCGATCCAGTAGCGGCGGCGACGATCGTCGGTATAGCTGGTGCCCACGAGTTCTTTGGAGACGTCGGAGAAGAATGCATTACCGAAATCAACCCGGCCTTCGGGGTCTGACTCGACCAGTTCAATTTCTTCGGTTTCTGTATGCATCAGAAAAAGGGCGATCAAGTCTTGATCCGCACCTTTATTGCTCTGCATATAGAAACGTTGATTGTCTTTGTGGAAGCGAACCGGGCCGCAGGTTTCCAACACGTCGCAACCGTAAATTTTGGTGAACCCGTCATCATTTACCCGCAAGACTTCGGTATCGCCGTTGTCGGCAGATCGGGTGGCCAAGCGCAGCTCGTCATTGTTGTCAAAGATCCAACCTGTAAAGCGGTCGGTATTTTCGCGCAGCAGCGTCAATTCACCAGTTGATATCTTCAGGCTGTATAGGTCGTGCCAGGCAGGATCTCGGTCGTTGATGCCGACATACATCAGGTCTGCATCTTTTTCAGGAACGGCGAAGATAATGGCACGAACGCCTTCTCTATCGGTCAGGTTTCGGGCTTCGGGTACGGTACTTCCCGAAGGCACCTGCCCTTGCGGATCTACGGCGTAGATGTTGAAGTTCTCGTCTCCGCCTTGATCTTTTACATACAGAATATACTGTCCGTCCTGCGACCAGAAATAGCCTGCAATCGGACGATCGGTAGCTGCGGTGATGGGTTTGGCATCTTCGAATGGAGCTGAACGCTCCTTCACCCATACATTTCGCGTGTCGAGGTGGGGCTTGATAAAAGAGATGTACTTCCCATCGGGAGACAATTGAGCACCCGTAATTTCGGGATCACCGAAAAACACTTCTCGATCAATTAGATCTGGAAGCTGAGCGTGTAGCTGATAGGTATGAATAGTAGACATAAGCGCCAAAATGGCGAAGGTAATACGATAGACTGATCGCATAGGAGTCTGATTTGGTTTAATGGATACGTGTATGTTGTTACACCCATATTTAATGACATCCGACCTGCGGAAGTTCAAAAAAATGGACTAACGGCTATTAGTACTCGATGAATGGTACATCGAGTATCTCAGATATGACTTTGGGCTGATTTAGTGATTGGCGGTGATGTGGCACATACAAGAACCAATAATTGTAATATCGCAATTTCAAGTCCTTCCTTTATCATCTCAAAGCATTGAGCGCTTGTATGATAATCTGGCATGCCCTTTTTAGCTCGTCTTCTGTAATGATTAAAGGTGGAGCAATGCGCACCGACCTATTGTTGAAGAGAAACCAGTCGACAATGAGGCCGTGCTCGAGGCAATGGGCAATGACGTGCTGCACCTGATCGAAATCGGCGAGCTCCATGGCTGCCCACAGACCACAGCTGCGTACCTCTTTGATCAATGGATGCACGAGTTCTTTATGCAAGAGCGCTTCTTTCTGAGCTACCTGGTCAATTATGTTTTCGGCCGTAAGTGTCTTTAAGGTAGCCAAGGCTGCGGCACAAGAAACCGGATGCCCACCGAATGTGGTGATGTGACCCAAAATGGGCTTTTTGCTCAGATCTTGCATCAGATCTCTATCGGCTACAAAGGCACCTATGGGCATTCCGCCGCCCATGCCTTTGGCCAAAAGCAAAATGTCAGGCACAATGCCGAAATGCTCGAAGGCGAAAAGTTTACCGGTTCGACCATAGCCGGCCTGGATCTCATCTAAAATAAGTAAAGCACCCACCTCATCGCATCGCTTGCGCACAGCTTGAATCCACTCGGGCCGTGGCGGGCGAATACCCCATTCGGCCTGAACGGTTTCCAGAATCACCGCAGCTGTTTTGTGGGTAATGGCATCCAGGCATAGATCGCAATTGTAGCTGAGGTGATTTATACCGGGAAGTAAAGGGTGATAAGCCTGAGTGAAATCCTTGGGCCACATAAGCGAAGCTGCACCCTGTGAGCTGCCGTGATAAGCGTATCTGGCTGCGACAAACTGGGTTCTACCGGTATGCCGTTTGGCTAGCTTCATGGCTCCCTCGGTAGCCTCGGTCCCGCTGTTGACGAAGTAGACGCTGTTAAGCGAAGATGGCAGATGGGCAGTCATCAGCTCAGCTAATTCGACTTGGGGAGCCAGGACAAACTCGCCATACACAATGGTGTGCATAAAAGTCTCTGCTTGCCGCTGTACGGCCTCTACTACTGCGGGATGGCAATGCCCCAGGCTGCTTACGCCTATGCCTGCTATAAGATCTAAGTATGCCTTGCCAGCAGGATCGTAGAGATAGCAACCCTTAGAACCTGAGACCTCTAAACCCATGGGAAAAGGACTGGTTTGGGCTACATGCCTAAGAAATAACTCTCTAGCTGACATAGTATTTATTCTTTCGGCCCACCTGAGAAGGCGCTCTATACATCTGTGTATTAATCATTCTACGACTAAACCTCTTATCCGCTTTTGTTGTCCAACATCTTCTACTTCTTTCAGAAAACTATTGGCTTCTCTTTGTTCGCGTATACTCAGATAGGCAAAAGCAAGACCGATACAGAGCAAGCAAAATATGAAGCTGAAATACGCCCAAAAATGAGCAGCCAAAATGATGTTGTTGTAATCGTCTACGGCGCTTAGGTCAGGTGAAATGACCCACGATAAGAAAGTAAAGATGAAATTGCTCACAACGGTATCGAAAAACAGACTGATTACGAATCCGAAGAGGATAAGTAGAAATCCCAATCCGTATGAAGTAGGGAAATAACCGAATGCATAAGTTATTCCTTTGCCTAAGCCGCCAAACTTGAAATAAGCACCAAAGCTGTATAATAGAAAAATGGGCAGAGTGATCCAGAAGAACAAGCTACCGAATAGGCCGCCAAAAGAAGCAAAAGCAGTTATCATAAGGGTTGGCAGCAGTAATCGCAAAACGGCTTTTAAGGATGATTCCCCTTCATCGAGCAGCTTAAAGTCCTTGTCCAAAAGTCTGAAAGTCAAGACCTGAATGGCCAATAGGCTGGAAAAGACCAAGATGATATAAGCGGGCTCGCGCTCAAAGCCGAAAGTGGAGAGTAGGGCATAAAAGTTATAAAACATCAGCAAACCATTGCTCTCAAAAACATAGCGATTGGCAGGTGCAGCACCAGTAAATGTGAAGGCAGTGAAGCAGAAGGCAATACCAATCAGTAGCAACCAACCAAATACTTTAGGACCACGCCTCCAAAGCCAGGAAAAGACATCTCCGTAGAGCTCTCCCATCATCTTTACGGCATGCGGGCGTATAGACTGCAGCTCCCTGCCGCGTACGCGCCGCTGATCGTAAGCGTGTATAGGTGGTCCGCGACGCACTACCTGCATAGGATAGATGACGTAGTACCAAATGATAAATCCGAAGCAGGATAAGATAAACACCCAGCGCAGCTCGATACTGATTTCCTGATAATGCCTGGTTAGGTAACTTTCTAAAAAGCCAGCTATAATGAACAAGGGAATAATGCCAAGCATCATTTTTACGCCTTCGCGGGCGGCCAATGCGAAAGATCTGCCTCGAGATAAAGTGCCTGGAAATAGCAGCCCTCCACCCATGATAAAACCAGCGGCCCCGGCGATGACAATGCTGCTGATTTCTATGGCGCCGTGCAAGTAGACCGTGCAAAAGGATTCCCAGAAGAGACCCTGATCCATAAAGAAGAACTGAAATACCCCCAGCATAATACCATTACTGACCAATACCACCGCTGTGCCAAGACCCATAAAAGCACCCAGTGCAAAGGCCAGCAGAGCCACTTGTATGTTGTTGAGCGTAATGCGCAAAAACATGCCGAATGCATCGGAAGATTTATAGATCGCCATAGGATCTCCTGACGCAATATTGGCTCTCGTAAGATCCATATATCCCTCGCTCAAAATCAATTCTGCAAACTCTGGGTTTATGAGGTAGCTGACCACACCAATAGCCATAGAGATCAGAAATAACAGGAGAGAAAGCCGGAGCTCAAATCGACGGCGATGAGAAATTCTCGGTAATTCATCGGTCCAGAAGGTGAAAAATCTACTGGATTCCCCTCGGCGACCTTTGTACACTTTCAAAAATGTGCGACGTGCCAGATCGTTGAGATATACGCGTACAGATCTGTTCTTGTAAAAGGTCCGCGAATAGGACAGATCATCTGTAGTATGAACATACAGCTCGCTCAGCAGATCAGGGTCTTGCTTGTCTCTTTTCAGGGCTTGCTCATACTGCCCCCACTTATCCTTGTTTTGTTCGATAAAGCGAGTCTCGCGCATAACTCAAAGGTAGGGCAATGTTGCGCAATTGCCCAATGGTCAATAGCTTAGCGTCATGCGCAGTATAACCGTACGCACCAATCAAAACGTAGATATTGATTACGAGCTGGCTCCGACTATGAGCAGAGTAGGGGCTTTTGCACTAGATGTCCTGTTTTTCGTGGGCTGCTACGTCATACTACTCCTTTTTCTAAGACCGTTACTGCTCGATGGTGGTCCCAGAGATGTAGATTACGTAACCTACAACGAGCGCCAACAACAACGCTCCATGGTCTTGTATGGCTTTCTGCCTTTATTTTTATTTCTGACCTATTACTTCTTTTGCGAAATGCTGACTCGCGGGCAAACAGTCGGCAAGCGTATTACTCAAACACAAGTTATTCGGGTAGATGGATTAGAGCTTACCCCCGGAGATTATCTCATGCGCACCTTCATGCTACTGCCCGATGTGGTATTCAGCCTGGGCATACCTGCGATACTACTCATCAACTCGACTCCGAAAGCCCAGCGGATAGGAGACATGGTCGCCAACACAGCAGTCATCAGGTCCAACAATTTAAGTGCCCTTACCCTGGAAGACATCTTGCGTATAAAAACGACAAGTAGCTACGAGCCCGTTTTTCCAGAAGTGACTCGTCTTTCGGAAGAGGACATGCTCGTCATCAAACGCGGTCTTGTCCGCTACAGGAGGTATCGAAATAAGCCACATCAACAAGCCGTAGATCGCCTGGCAGAGATAGCGCGCGATAAACTGGATATATCGACTACCAACGCAGGAAAACCTCAAATGTCTAATGTGCAGTTGCTCGACACTCTGCTCAAAGACTACATCGTACTGACCCGTTAGAAGGGTATGACAGACCTGATCATTTATCTTATCGCTGTTTTTGGTGCATTCCTGGCAGGCTGCATCAATACCCTGGCGGGCAATGGATCGGCGATCACTTTGTATATCCTCATGGAACTCTTGGGCTTGCCACCTAACCATGCCAATGCCACCAATCGGGTCGGTATTCTTGCACAAGTCGCAGCAGGTACCTGGGCTTTTGGTAGAGCGGGCAAGATTCGTATCAAAGGAGAGGAATTACTGCTCGGCTGCATCTCTATTGGATCTATTGGGGGGCTCTACTTGGCCACTATTATTAGCAATGAAGGGTTCAGAAACGTATTTCGCTATTTGCTGCTGGTGCTGTTCTTCATTATCTTAAGCAAACCAAAGCGATGGCTCATTCCATCAGATCGCAAGAAGGAGGTCCCGCCTTGGTTGAGCGTGCCCGTATACTTGGCATTGGGCTTTTATGCCGGATTTATCTCTATGGGCATGGGGGTTATTTTTTTGGCCATAACGGTCATGTGGATGCGTTATGATCTTCTGATGGCCAATGTGCTGAAAACATTGATGGTGATACCTATGGCTATTATGGGTATTATCTGGTTTGCTTCTCTGGGCTGGATCGATTGGAAGCTCGGTGGAATTATGGCCATAGGGCAGGCTGCCGGGGGCTACTGTACAGCTCATTACGCATCTCGTTATCCCAAGGCCAATGAGCTGGCTTACTACGTCTTAGTTGTAGTTGTTGGACTGGCTTTGATTAGAATCTGGTTCTTCGTTTGATTGGCGATCTGAAGGGGATTATAAAAGTTCAATTTTTTTTGCACACCAGGCAACGAATCCATCGTTGCCCTTATCTCTATATCAATAACGGGCACTGCCCGATGATTTAACTACTCGTTTTTTTACGTTAAGGATGGTATAATCTGGCCGGCCGATGATAAATCGACCGGCCGATTTTCTTTTGGGGCAATAAGAGGCTACCTTTAAGTTTGTAACTTCGAAGTAGCTAAGTAGTGACATAAAATCAAAGTGCTTATTCGCCCGGTAATCCGAACATCTTGCTTGCTTTTTTTGGTGGTATGGCTGATCCATCCGGCTATTCGCGCACAGCATAATGTGCAGATACCCGAAGGTTATCAAAGTGAACACCTGGACTACAGCGACTTTGATCTTCCTGAGCGTGAAGTCGTTGATGAACAGCTCGAATTGCAGAGCTTTGACGAGGATGTGCTAGAAGATATTCGCGATGCCTTCGACTATACTAAACCTAGTGAACGCGAAGAAGAAGAAAGTAGGGAGTTGCCACCCAATGAGGATGATGAAGAGATAGGAAAAGGGGAAACCGAACCTGATAATAGCTGGGAGATCGGTGAGTGGAAAATCCCAGCTTGGCTGGGTTGGATTGTGCTCATCAGCCTTTTGGCGCTCATTGGCTTTTTTATCTACCGCGCTCTTGATCTGGTCGATAAACCAGTTAAGAAAGCGGCCACTGCCGCAGACCGGATGGCGGCAGATCTAAGTGAAATCCCCGAAGAAGAACTGACCCTCCAGGAAACGGAGACACTCCTGCAAAGAGCAGAGCGGACCGGAGATTTTACAACGGCAGTAAGACTCCAGTATTTGGCGATGCTCAAGCAGTTGAATGAGCTCGAGCTTATCGAATATACGCGAGATAAAACAGATCGGGAGTATCGCCGCGAAATGGACAACACGGATCTGGGCAGCGAATTTTCGGCCATCACCATCGATTATGCCCGCAATTGGTACGGCCAGTATCCGCTGGATAGACTGAGCTACCGCCTGGTTGCAGACCGCTTCGAGTCCTTGCGTAAAAAGCTTGATGGAATGAAAAAGCCAGAATATGTCTAGCGTAAAACCTACATATCTGGTTTGCTGGCTAGCTGTCTTGCTATTAGCTAGTGCTTGTGGTGGCTGCCGAGAGCACAATTGGAACCTCAGCTTCGACTATGAAGGCGATGAGCCCTACGACCTTTCGGGACTGGTATACTTGCTGAAAGAGCGAGAAGCTGGCTTAGAGTTTGTACAAGATAGTTTGCAAACTCTGGATGAACTGGAGTATGGTACAGGCGAGAACTATATTTATGTAGGTCGCAGCATGTTCCTGAATGAGGCAGATTTTACCACCTTGCTCAATTTTGTAGAGCAAGGAAACAAGGCCTTTGTATTTGTCGAAGGCCTACCAGAGGAATTGCAATATCATCTATTCAGCTCCGATTGCTTTTATGGCATTGATCCTTCTCAAGTGTATTACTATGATGATGTACACAACCTGATGGATACGGTTACCTTCGATTTGGTCAATAAGAACCTGCTACCTGTAGGCTTGAGTACGACTCATATTGAAGACTATGAGCCAAGTCGGAGGAGCTGGCGAGCCATCAACCCTATGGCTTTTTGCGACCGGGCATACGGAACCCAGAAACTCGGTACAGTAACACCGTCTGGCGAGGCCAATTACATGAGACGCAAATATGGCGATGGAGAGATATATGTGCATGTCGAACCACTCCTGTTTACCAATTACTATTTGTGGGACAGCACCCGGACAAAGTACGCTGAGGCAGCTCTTAGCTATGCCAATCCTGGAAAATTTTACTGGGATGAGGCCAGCCGTTCGTATAGACCGCCCCCAAATCCAAGAAATCCCTACGAGGCCGATGGTGGTCGGCAGCTGCTGACGGATAATCATGCCTTCAGCTACGTGCTTTCTCAACCGGGACTTACTTTTGGTTGGTATGCTTTCTTGCTCGGTTTGCTGCTGTTTCTGATTTTTAGAGCAAAGCGCAGACAACGAGTGATTCCCTTACTTCACCCCAAGCAAAATAGCAGTTTACAATATGTAGATACACTGGCCAGACTGAATCAGCAAAACGGGAATCACTATCAGCTGGCTAAGCGAGAGCTCAAACTACTGCGGCATTTTTTACAAGAGCATTTTCAAGTCCGCTGGCGAGAAGGGAAGCCCCCACCTCAGGATCTTGCTAGCCGTATAGGACTGCCACAAACTCAGATCGAACAGGCACTTGTACAAATAGAACAGGTACAGCGACAAAAGTACCTAGATCAGGATGGGTTGATGGCCTTTTATCAAAGTTTGCAACCCATTTACCGCTTGGTCGGTAAATCATAAACCTTATTTTCGCATCTCACTCAGAATAAACTGAATGTATCCCGACGAAGACGATAAGTACAAGCCAAAATCAACGGATCCTGGTGCAACGCCACCACCCGTACCGCCGACACCACCGCCAACAGCAGAGGAGGTCGGTCCACCACCGGTGCCTCCCGAAGTGCCGTCGTCAGACAGTAGTGCCGATGATGATCCCCGGCCACCACAAGCACCGGAGCATCGCATTGACCTGAGCGAAATGCGCGAAGCTGCCAGGCAATTGCGCACAGAGGTCGGTAAGCTTGTCGTAGGGCAGAATGAATTTTTGGAGCTGCTGCTGGCTGGTTTCTTTGCAGGTGGTCATGTCTTGGTAGAGGGTGTACCTGGAATTGCCAAAACACTCACGGCCAGGTTGCTGGCCAGAACTGTAGACGTCGAGTTTAATCGCATACAGTTTACACCTGATTTAATGCCTAGTGACGTAACTGGCTCAACCATTTTCAACGTCAAAAAATCTGAGTTTACCTTCAATCCCGGACCAATCTTTTCCAACATCGTATTGATCGACGAGATCAACCGGGCTCCAGCTAAGACTCAGGCCGCTCTCTTCGAAGTCATGGAGGAAGGACAAGTCACGGTAGACGGACAGACCCACCCCATGGGTTTTCCCTTCTTTGTGGTGGCTACACAAAATCCCATCGAACAAGAGGGGACATACAAACTACCAGAAGCTCAGCTGGATCGCTTCATCACACGCATCGTTATAGACTATCCCAATCTAGAGGAAGAGCAAGAGATCCTTCGTAGATTCCGAAGTGATTTTGACCATCGTCAAGAGGAGACCATCTCTAAAGTCCTGTCGGCTGATCAAGTCAGGAAATATCGCGGCCAGATCGAAGAGGTATTTATCAAGGACGAACTACTCGATTATATTGCCGGAATTGTACATCGCACCCGCAATCATCCGGACCTCTTCTTGGGTGCTAGCCCAAGAGCTTCTTTGGCTATCTTGAAAATGTCTAAAGCTGTAGCAGCTCTCGATGGTCGCGATTATGTCACGCCAGATGATATTCAATATGTGGCTTACCCCGTACTCAACCACCGGGTGATTCTAACACCGGAAAGAGAGATGGAAGGATATTCTTCCCAGGATGTGATCGATGGGATCGTGCAAGGTATAGAGGTGCCCAGGTAAAGCTCAGCTTACTACGCGCACCATTTTAAACAATACCTCAAAACTCAAACTCTATACTATCTCCGGCTTTGAGGCTCTTGTCTTTTCCTTTTTTACCCTTCGGTTTCTCTTTCGGCGACACATCGTCTACAGAGATGATTTTGTAGTCGGTTATCTTATTTCCGAGTGACTTCCATCCTTTGATGTCGATAAAGTCGACCAGTTCTATGCGCCTCACCTTCTTTTGCCGGTCTTGGCGATAGCCCAGATCGACAATGGGAGCAGGGTGTACACTTGCAAAGTAAAGCTTAGATTGCTTGTGCTCGCTGATGAAGGGGAAGCTCTGCCCATCGGCTTTGGTCTCTATCTCAAAACGCTTAGCTAGGGTAGTACCTCTTTCGCCCTCCCAGTACACAGCCGAAACAACCTGCCCATCCTGATACTTGCCGATATGCCAAAGCTGATCGGGCTCGAATTTGCGGTTCAGGTCCAGCTCGGCCAGCTCATAGCTGCCGTTCTTATAGACCATGAGCAGGCGATCTCCGGTATCAAAGCCGCCCAGTAGCTTGCCGTGTTCTTCGGTGAATAGACGACCACTGACGGGATCCATCCAGACTTGCATGGCGCCGAGTGTGCTCTTACCCGCCTCGGACAGCACGATTTTTCGCACTGGATAGCGAGTAATGATGTTTCCACCTGCCCCCCGGCCCTTTATAGCTAATTCGCTAAAGTCGAAGTCAAACACCTTCTTGCGCGACTTACTGCCCGGGCTAAGGGTCACTGTTACAATTTCTGCCTCGCCATTGGGATTGGCCGTTAGGTAGAGCACCCTGGAACCCTTAGCGCCTTTGGTCAGGTCGTATTCCCGATCTCTGGTAATGGCCTTGACGTTGAATCGCTTGGCCATGCTGCGCCCGGTTTTTCCATCGAGATATACCAGATTGTAGGTCGTGCGCTCGTCGCCTTTTTTCCATACATCGACATGTAGAATGTCTTTGCCAACGAAGGTCTTATCGGCTATCCGCGTCACAACTAGTTTGCCATCTTTGCGAATTACAAGGATATCGTCCAGGTCTGAGCAATCGACGACAAACTCGTCTTTCTTCATGCCGTAGCCCACGAAGCCTTCCTTTCGATTTACGTAGAGTTTGGCATTGTTGGCGGCAACCTGCACGACCTTCACCTTGTCGAAAGTGGTGATCTCCGTCTTTCGGGTTCTCTCTTTGCCGTACTTGTCGAGTAGCCTTTGATAGTAATCGATGGCATATTCTGTCAGATTGGCCAGGTGATTGGCTACCCTGCGCAAGTCTTCTTCCAATTGAGCAATCCGCTCGTCGGCTTTAAAGCTGTTGTACTTGGAGATGCGCTTGATCTTGATCTCGGTCAAACGCACGATATCGTCTTCGGTTATATCGCGCAGCAAGAGCAAGCGCTCGTCGCCTTTTTTGGCTTTTTCCGAAGGCTCGCGCACGTATTTTTTCAGACCGGCCCTGATGATCTCCAGGACTTGTTCCCAGCTTTCCGCCTCTTCTATATCTCTATAGATGCGCTCCTGGATAAAGATTTTCTCCAGGCTGGCGAAGTGTAGTTTTTCCTGCAGCTCCTTTTGCTCTATGAGCAGTTCCTGGCGAAGCAACTCCCTGGTCTGCTCTGTGCAGGTACGCAAAATATCTTTGACCGATACGAAATGCGGCTTTTCTTCTATGATGATGCAGGCGTTGGGAGATATCGACAGCTGGCAATGTGTAAAGGCATAGAGGGCATCTATAGTCAGGTCGGGACTGACGCCGCTGCCCAATTCGATGAGCAGTTCCACATGCTGGGCGGTATTGTCGATCACGCGCTTGATCTTGATCTTGCCCTTGTCGTTGGCCTTGACAATACTATCGATCAGACTCTGGGTCGTAACGCCATAAGGCAGCTCGCGTATGGCGATGGTAGACTTATCTACCTTCTCCAGCTTAGCACGCACCTTTACTTTACCTCCGCGTTTGCCTGCCTGGTAGTCGCTTACATCGATCAGCCCACCGGTTGCAAAATCCGGGTAGATGGTGAATTCTTTGCCTTGCAGATGCTTGATGCTGGCCTTGATCAGTTCTACAAAATTGTGGGGCAATATTTTAGTGCTCAAACCCACAGCAATGCCCTCGGCACCTTGTGCAAGCACCAGCGGAAACTTGACGGGCAGAGCAATGGGTTCGCGCTTGCGGCCGTCGTAGCTCAGCTGCCAGTCGGTAGTTTTCGGGTTGAAGACCACATCCAGGGCAAATTTGGTCAGTCTGGCTTCTATATAACGAGATGCCGCAGCGCTGTCTCCCGTGTAGATGTTTCCCCAGTTTCCTTGCGGATCGATGAGTAAATCCTTCTGGCCCATATTGACGAGGGCATCACCAATGGCCGCATCTCCATGCGGATGAAACTGCATCGTCTGCCCGATGATGTTGGCTACCTTGTGATAGCGCCCGTCATCCATTTCCTTCATAGCGTGCAGTATGCGCCTTTGCACGGGTTTCAGACCGTCTACAATACCCGGCACCGCCCGCTCCAGGATCACATAAGACGCATAGTCGAGAAAGTAATCCTCGTACATCCCTTTCAAAGTCACGATCTGATCTTCGGGATGCGCCTGCCCATTAGTGGAGTTGCTCATGGGAGCAAAGATAGGAAATAACAAATTGTTTTAAAA
>JBCDFE010000046.1:0-23703 GCA_039178745.1 Bacteroidota bacterium
GACAATCCGGAGAGTCGGGCACAGGATCTGCCCCGCTACTTGTATAGAAATAGTTTTGCCAGGCACCTGGTCAGAAATCACTGTGTAGAAGTAGCTCACTACCTGGTTTACTGCAAAGAAGTGGAGCCATTGGTCTCCCAGTCCACATCGAGATCGACGCGCTCGGCGCCCAGGCCCAGTGAAATGGAGCGACTGCTAGACGAAGGTTATAACGCATTTTATGAGGCCAGAAGTCACTATGTGCGCCTGCGCTATGCGTATCAGATCATCAGGCTGGCGCACTACCTCAAAGATTACCAGCGAACCATCGATCTCTATGAAGAGCTCATACCTGAGACCCAGGCCGATGCCAGCATCCTCTTCTACTGGATAGAGGCGCACCGGGCGGGAGCCTTGCAAAAGCTGGGCAACTATACCGAGTCGGCCTACTTGTTTTCGAGGGTATTCGACCAGTGCCCAAGCAAGCGAGAATCTTCTTATTTGAGTTTCAAGGTGCGCACGGACGAGGAATGGCAACAAACCCTTCTGCTGTGCCAGAACGAGCACGAGCGCGCTACGCTTTACGTGCTTCGAGCTCAGAATCCGAGGGCCAAGCTGGCCGAAGAGATGCGCGACATCTTTCGATTGCAACCTAACAGCCGGGCTTTGGAGCCGCTACTGGTCAGAGAAATAGAGCGCCTGGAGACCGATTTCCTGGGTTTGTCTTTCAATCCTCAGCGGGGCCTCAATCAGCGGTATGACATACCCAGGCCAGGAGCGGAAGACCGGCTGATCGACATGCAGGCTTTCGTGCGCGAGGTCATAGAATCTGGCCGGGCTGCCAGCCCAAGCTTGTGGCAACTGGCCGAAGCCTACTTGTATACGCTTGGCGGCGACTTCTTCTATGCCCGCGAGGCTTTTGCGCAGGTGGAGCGTATGGAGATCAGCGAAAACCTGCAGCAGCAGCTCGACACCTACCGCGATGTGTTGAGCATTCTGGAATTGTCAGAAATCAACGATACTACCGAGAACGAGTACTTCGCTATGCTCACAGACGAAAGGCTGGATCAAGATCCCGACCTGCGGAAGTTCATATTCGACAAGTTTCGCGCGCTATACCTACTCGATGGGCAAAGAGCCAAGGCGTTTCTGTTGCGCTATGAACTGGATGAGCTGCGCTACGATCTCGATATTACCTTGATCAACGAGCTGCTGAGTCTGGCCGAACGCAATCGCGCTCAAGAAGGGGAGATCGATGCCGAAGAGGACTTTGATCGTCAGTTGCTGCTGGCTCGTGCTGGCCCCGACGCCGAAAATGACCTCAACGATATGCTGGCCATTTACTACCTGCAACAAGGTCAACTCGAAGCGGCCCAGGAGGTCTTTTCCCGCATTCCGCCAGAAAATCACGACGATTATGGGCTCTATTATCCCTTCATTTCCCAGTTCACGGACCGGGTCAGCTACCGGCCTATAGATACCGTGCGCTCGTACAACAAAGCACAGTTTTTTGCCCGCATGGTCGAGCTTGAAGACCAGGCCCGCCGCAATCTGGACCGCGACGAATCGGCCAAAGACTATTTCGTGCTGGCGCTCGGCTATTACAACATGAGCTACTTCAGCTACAACTGGCGCATGGCCGATTATTTCAGAAGTGGGACTTCCGCAGGTCGGCTACGATCCGGTAATCGGCAAGATTTCACTTTCTCTACTTTGCAATCTCGTTTCGACAATTACGAAAACATGAGTATGGAGCGGGCACTTTTCTACTTCGAGCAGGCCCGCCGAATGGCCGAAAATCCTGAAATCGCCGCTCAGGCCGCCTACTATGCCGCAAAGGCCGAACGAAATATAGACTACAGCCGAGGCCTGCTGGGCCCTACGCGCAATTACACCTACTTCTCCATCTTGCGCGATCAGTTCGAAGACACCCAAGCCTATGACCGCGCCCTGGCCGAGTGCAAGACGTTTAGGTGGTTTGTTGGGGAATAGTTGCCCCTTTTCTAAGATCAGTTATCAGAGTCCTCTAGCGGCCAGCTATCGAGTCGTTGGTACATGGTCGAATCAGAGAATATGAAATATCTGTTGGGTAGATCGCTGTAATCGAAAGCGCCGAATACGGTAATAAACCTGTGATTGTAGTCATCGCCTGTCCAGTATTGCCCGGCAATGTTGTCGGTCAGAAATACAGAGCGCGTCTCATCACTTTCTACAGTCGATATAATCCAGTTTTCGTAAGCTGTGGCCCAGGTCATTTTTAAAATTTCCATAGAGAAAAGCTGCTCTGGGGCGATGATCTTTTTCTGTTCAGATGTACTTGTCTCATTCATGACTTGCCTGAGGTAGTCAATCCGACCAGAGTATGGCCCATTACTGAAACCGATATGCAGAAGTCTAATGAACACGATACCTCCCAGGAGCCAAGGAAGCTTCTTCAGACCAGACCAAGCACTAAGATCCAGTGCCATGCAAACGGAGACAAAAATGCCCAGCGATAAGTATTGATTCTCTGCATAGAATTGATCAGCACCCTCTGGATACGAAAGATTGACCATCATTAAGTAGCCAAAGAAAAATGAAAATAACAAGGCCGCTTTCCAGAAACGCTTATGCCAGATATATGCGCCTAGTGATAAAAGTAGAAATATACCAAGCAGATAGTAGTCTTTCAGCAAATACTGCCAGAATATCTTGTGTGAGGTTTGAGAGAAATAATCTGGAAATTGATTGACAAAATATTCCAATGCTCTGCTTACGTTATCAGAATCTGTCGAATTCTTGAAGTAAGATGCTTTTATATAAATACCAGCTGCAAATACTAAGACTCCAAGCAGATTGATCTTCACCATTTTCTTGTCGTGGAGGCATAGAAAAAGGCTCGTAAACAGGAAGGGAAACATAGTCAGTGGATGGCACCAGCTACCTGTTATAATTAAGATCCCGGCGAGCGGATAGAGTAATTTCCGATCCTTAATATATCCATTTACCCATGAATGTATGAGACCAAAATAAAGCATCAAATACGCTAAACCTTGCGGGAATTCTGAAATGGGCCAATAAAAAGAGTGGGCTACCATCAAGGTGTTGAGCAGAATCAGAACCATACCGAACCAAGGGTTCTTCAACCATCTGATACAGACCAAAAACACCACATATTGAAAGGCGACAAAGCATAGAGAATACATACGAAGTATCGTCTCCAGGCTCAGATCCATCTTTACTCCCAGTAGAACTACAGCTTGTGTAAAAGCGGCACCAAATCTGAAATTCTGGATAGCAAGCTCTTCGGTTCTGATTAGTTCAAAAATATGAAAGGCCATATCCGTGAAGGCAGTCCGCTCCAGGAAATACACTTGGGAGAGAACAGCCAGTATAAAATAGGCACACGACCCGATCAGAAACACCTGCTTATCGATTATGCCTTTACCGTCCATATCACACCAATCAATACTCCGCCAACTTGGGCGCTCTCGGGAATGGAATGATGTCTCTGATGTTTCCGATGCCCGTGATGAATTGCACCATGCGCTCAAAGCCCATGCCGAAACCAGCGTGCGGGCAGCCGCCAAAGCGGCGCAATTGTAGGTACCAATCCAACTCTTCGGCGGGTACGTGCATAGCTGCCATGCGCTCCAACAGCACCTCGTGGCGTTCCTCGCGCTGGCTACCGCCTATGACCTCTCCTATGTAAGGGAAAAGTACATCCATGGCTGCGACGGTTTTGCCGTCGTCGTTTAGGCGCATATAAAAGGCCTTGATGCCGGCTGGATAATCGCGAACGATGACGGGCTTTTTAAAGTGCTTCTCCACCAGATAGCGCTCGTGTTCGGCTTGGAGATCGCTACCCCACTCGACCGGAAACTTGAACTTGCCCTTCTTGTAGGGCTTAGACCGCTGTAGCAACTCTACAGCTTCGGTATAAGTAATGCGGGCAAATTCGTTATCGATGACGAATCGCAGCATTTCCAGCAAGCCCATGGGGCGGCGCTGGTTTTGTGGCAGTTGCTTTTCGAGCTGAGCTATGCGCTTATCCAGAAACTCCAGGTCGGGCAGGTAGTTGTCCAGACAATACTGAATGAGGTAGCGTCCGAAGTCTTCTGCCAGGTCCATATCGTTGTCGATATCGGCGAAGGCAATTTCCGGCTCGATCATCCAGAACTCTGCCAGGTGGCGGCTGGTATTGCTGTTCTCTGCGCGGAAGGTAGGGCCGAATGTATATACCTTACCTAGTGCCAAAGCGCCGATCTCCGCTTGCAGCTGACCAGATACCGTCAGGTTGGTGGGTTTTCCGAAAAAGTCCTGGCTGTAATCGACCTCGCCACTTTCCGTGCGCGGAGGATCATGTGGATCCAGGACCGAAACCCGGAACATCTCTCCCGCGCCCTCGGCATCACTACCGGTGATGATGGGCGTCTGCAGGTGATAGTAGCCATGGTCGTTGAAATACTTGTGTACGGCATAGAACACACCATGCCGAATACGGGAAACGGCTGAAAAAGTGTTGGTCCGCATACGCAGGTGCCCCTGCTCGCGCAAAAACTCCATCGTCTGGCGCTTGGGTTGCAGCGGGTATTCATCGAGGGGAGTGGTACCGAAGACCTCAATTTGCTCGGCCAGCAGCTCATAGTCTTGTCCGGCGCCCTGGCTTTCCACCAACTCACCAGTTACGCCGATACAAGCGTGAAAACCGATTTGACTAATGATTTCAGCTGACACCTTCTCCTCATCGACTACCACTTGAAGGGTATGAGCCGAAGACCCATCATTGAGCGCAATAAATCGGTTGGAGCGCCAGGCGCGGACCCAGCCCATAATGGTGATGGTCTCCCCTACTTTGGGATCGGAAAATACTTTGGAAATTTCGGTGCGGTGAATCATAGTCTTGTAATGCAATTCTTCGGGTAAGAAGTTGCAAAGGTATGTTATTAGTTGCGCCTACGTCGCAAGTAATAGCATTAACCCAATCTTGACTGACTGCACGGCTTTTTACTCAAAAGAAGGCAAACGATGTACCTTTGCGGGCCATAATTGAGTTTTAAGGACGATTTACAGCTGATTTTGCACCCAAAAGGCCCCTGCCAAATACATACCATGATCAATCTACCCCTACTCCGCCAAATTTGTGCTGCCCCTGGTGTTTCCGGATACGAACAGCAAATCAGAAAGCTGGTACAAGGCATTGTAAAAGATCTTGCCGACGAGGTACACGTAGACAATATGGGCAATCTAACGGCCATACGCCGGGGGAAAGAAGCTAAGCGCGTGATGGTAGCGGCCCACATGGACGAGATCGGGTTTATTGTCAATCATATAGATGATGACGGATTTATCCGCTTTCTGCCATTAGGTGGTTTTGATCCCAAAACCCTGACTGCCCAACGCGTAATTGTTCACGGCGCCCAGGATCTCGTGGGGGTTATGGGTACTAAGCCCATCCACATTATGAAACCGGAAGAACGCTCGAAAGCGGTCCCTATGAGCGAGTATTTCATTGATATGGGCATGAGCAAAGAAGAGCTCGTTAAATATGTTGGTGTAGGTGATCCCATTACCCGCGAACGAGAGATGATCGAGATAGGCGATTGCATAAATAGCAAGTCGTTGGATAACCGAATCTCCGTTTATATTTTGATCGAGACCTTACGCAAACTCAAGGATCAGGATTTGCCCTATGATCTTTATGCTGTATTCACTGTACAAGAAGAGGTCGGTTTGCGCGGAGCCATTAATAGCGCTCATCAGATCAATCCCGATTTTGGCTTCGGACTAGATGTAACCATTGCCTATGACGTGCCTGGTTCTCAGGCTCATGAAGCCGTGACTCGATTGGGCAAAGGCGCGGCTATAAAAGTGTTGGATGGCAGTGTGATCAGTGATTATCGGATGGTCAATTACCTAAAGCAGGCGGCCACACAAAACGAGATCCCCTACCAGCTAGAGCTCCTGCCTGCAGGCGGTACGGATACCGCTGGTGTGCAGCGCTATGGCAAGAAAGGCAGCATAGCCGGAGCCATTTCTATTCCACTCCGTCACATGCATCAAAGCACGGAAATGGCCAACAAGGCCGATGTGGCAGCCTGCGTGGATTTGCTAACTGCCGGCATCCTTGGGCTAGCCGATTATGGATGGGGTTTTGAGCGGGTTAGGGGGTAATCGAGTCCAATTCCAATACAACGGAAGCAAAACTCAAAGCGCTCAACCTAATGAATTCTCTGCGCCTACAATGATCCATGATCTATTGGTATTTAGTAGTCTACCCTAATGCGTAGGCTCTCTCGACAGGCCATTGATCTACATATCCCTCTTCCCATTTTCTGGTTGCTAGTTCTTTTTCGGTGGATAAACAGGCGTTTAGATCTGCTCTGATCTGCTCTTCATCCATATCCTGCCCGATGATCACAATTTCGGTCTTTCGATCACCAAAGGTTTCATCCCAGTCTTGATCGATGAGTGCTTTATTGTGTAAGAAAGACGGGTGCTGAATACGAGTTTGATAAGGCATGCTACTCCACCAAACCCCGGCACTTTCTGTCCTTAGAGAGCCTCCAGCCTGCCCCCAAATCAGAGCTTGGTCTGGACGAGATGCCAGCCAAAACAGGCCTTTGCTTCTAATAATGTCAGCAGAAAACTCGTGCTGCACATAGCGCCAGAATCTTTTGGGATCAAATGGCTTTTTGCTGCGATAGACGAAAGAGCCAATACCATATTCTTCGGTTTCGGGTGTATGCTCATCTTTTTCGAGTTCTTCAAGCCAGGCGGTACTCTGCTCTGCTTCTTCAAAGTCAAATAAGCCTGTATTTAAAATTTCCTTAGGCTCAATTTTACTAAAGGTGGATTCGAGTATTCGAGCAGAGGGGTTGAGCTTGTGAATAGCTGCTTTAAGCACTCCAAGTTTATTTTTTGACACTAAGTCTGTCTTGTTCAGGAGAATTACATTAGCAAATTCAATTTGATCCGTAAGTAGATCGACAATAGTTCGATGATCTCCCTCTATATCGGTCAGTTCCCTATCCATTAAAGTTTCGGGACTGCCAAAGTCGTTGAAAAAATTAAAGGCATCTACCACGGTCACCATCGTATCGATATAACTGAATCTAGAAAGGTCAATACCATTTTCATCGTCAATGAAAGAGAAAGTTTGAGCTACAGGAACGGGCTCGCTAATGCCTGTGCTTTCAATTAGCAGATAATCAAACCGATTCTCTTTAGCCAGTCGCTCCACTTCGATCATCAGGTCTTCTCTAAGTGTACAACAGATACAGCCGTTGCTCATTTCAACCAGCTTCTCTTCTGTTCGCGAAAGGGTATTTTCACTTTTCACCAGTTCGGCATCTACATTGACTTCGCTCATGTCATTGACAATAACGGCAACTTTCAAGCCCTCTTTATTGTGCAGTACGTGATTGAGCAAGGTTGTTTTTCCTGCTCCGAGAAAGCCACTCAAAACGGTAACTGGTAATTTTTTTAGTGTCATTTTGATCTTACTTGAAGGATTTAATCCCTTGAATATTTAGGGCTCGTCAATGTGTTGTATTACGCCCAGAGTCTAGAGGTGTCGTTATTGTCTATTCTGAGCAAGAGTCGCTTTTCGCCACTTTCTTCAATAGTTGGGCTGCGGTGCACCACTGCACTTGCACCATCGCCAGGGTAAAGAGCTCCCTTCAAGAGCGTTACCGCACCCGTTTTGACTTGCTGTACTTTGCGCTCCTGTATGGCAATTTGCTCGTCGTCCATACCTCGAGCACCTAAGGCTCTTCTGTTAATATTGTCATCTGTAAGCCAAAGGGTACCCGGTCCGCTATACGTGCACAACATTCTAACCTCATTAATATCCGTATGGAATTTTCTGCACATGTTTGAATTTATGGTCGCGAGCAGCAAGCGGCAATTTTCAGTTCCAACAACCTCTTGGAAATGACTAAGTAGAACTTTAATATCTTCGATAAGCAGGCCGTGTTTTTGGGGATTCAGCACCTCTTGAACTTTCTCCATGATACCATCGACATCACCACTTGCCCTCAACTCAATATTCTGTTCGAGTAGGCTATTTATTTCGCTTTCCAGATTGCTCGTATCCCTCTCATAGATGGCTATGTTGACATCTTCTTCGTGAATCCGCATTAACAAATCTGGATCGGTACCTACAGCCCAATGGCGAGTACCCTTGTAGTCGGTATCGACTACATTCTGCAATGAAACCATATCTAGCTAATTACTTGAACTTGACTTTAGCCCGATGTGCTAAAGTCAAGCCAATAAAGTTGGATAGCAAAGATAAGGGTATTTCCCTTAAATGCAACCGAGTTGCAATAATAGCGTTACAAACTGTTCCCGCCTAGAATTGACCTTTAGCAGTAGCTGCTCTACTCTCAGAGGGATAGCACATATTTCCCATAAGCTGAGTTAAGGGTAGACAGCACTCTAGCTCATTAATAAACCACAAATAGAGGCGACCTCAAGCCCGAGCTCTCTTTTGTCTACTGTTTAAGAAACTTAACCGAATAGTGAGATGTGCCCTTGTAGACAGACAGCCAGTAAAAACCGGTAGGTATATTATCTAGATTCAAAGTATGTGATTCCAGGTAGCCAGGCAAAGTCGTTTGGTACACTATTTCACCTATTGCCGAGTATATGATCAGCTCTTCTGGTTGATTGCTTGTAGTAGGAAGCGCAATGGTAACTGTTCCACTAGTAGGATTCGGGTATAGATCGAACCTAAGATCATTTGAATTTCCGTTGGCCACACTCGAAGTCATTACTACATCGATATTTGGCTGACTAATATTAGAAATTCGATCCGGAAAACCGCCCCCTGTCGGGACGAGTAGTGTTTGATATTGATACGCATCATCGGCAATGGGGACATCCAGTGGAATGTATACTTTGGCCGTAAGATCATTTTGCCCAATAGCAGCGGTTTGTCTAAACTCTTGATAGGTTGTGAATGGTTGCTGATCGAGCTGAAACCAGACGATTATTTCCTGGTTTTCGACTGCACTATAAGAAACTTGCACTTCAGCGGTATCTCCAGGGCTTACTATCTCTGGGCCAAGGCTATTAATAATCAATTGGCTATTTTCTCCTAAAACGGTAACCTGACCCTGAATAAAATCCGAAAAACTGTTATTCACATTTCCTCCATCAGGCGCTATAAAGGCCAGATAGCGATAATCAAAAGTAGCAGGCGGGACATTCATTGGGATATCAATCGGGACTTCGAGAGTTCCAGACCCTATGCTTACATCTTCAATAACCTGAGAAAAAACGGTAAATGGCTCAGTATTCAGCTGGAACCAAACGACTACATCTTGATTGTCACTGGCCAGGTAGTTGACACTGACCATGACCTGATCCCCAGGAGAAACAACATTTGGGCCATCCACCAATAAAATAGCAGGATTGATACCGCCTGTTCCACCACAATCGGCAGATGAACCATCTCCTGGATTTAAGGTAGAAAAGCTGAAATCTTCTTGATCAGGCAATGAGTTAATAGCCGCGGCCAAACCATCGTAAGCAGGCTTTGGTGTGTAGTTGTCTCCTTCTACTATTGAAGCATCCTGGCAGCCAATGAAAAATTGATTATTTGAGAGTGTGATCCAATTGTCCTCATCTCGCAGCCCCCATAAAAGCACCTCATGGCAGTTGGGTTGAGAAAGTGCCATCTCGCAATAAGCCTGATAAGCAACCTCCTGAAAATCTTCGTCTCGATCATTGTCGCATATTCGGATATCGAGTTCTGTAATAGCAACCTCTAGATCAGCCTCAGCCAAGTCTTCTATCGAAAGCTCGATATTATCTATGAAGTCCTGGTTGAGCTCACCGGTTGGGCTCACCATATCTACTAGACGGAGATGAGACTGAAAACCAACGCCATCTATTGGGGCTCCACACGCTTTAAGCGCTTTGGCCTGATCGCGCATAAAACGATTTTTGGAAGCCACAGACGCGTCAAATGTCTCAATGCCGTAATCATTGATGTGCAGTCGTGCCTGTGGTTGGGCCTCTCGTGCCCATACGAAAAGCATCTTGATGTAGTTCTCATAAGTGGCTTCTCCCCAATCTGTTATACTCCCATCGTTTGCTCTACGATACCAGGTACCTTGCCGCCAGATACGCTGCCCGTTGGGTGCATCGTCTGAGATGGCTTCGTTGATGACGTCCCACTCGTCTACCCGATCTCCGCAGATTAGCCCCAGTGCCAATATATATTTTCTGGAAAAGTCGAAAACTTGCTGGCCAGTCCATGTAGGCCCAACAATGTTAAGCCAGGCAGGAGCTTGATTAAACCAGATCATAGCGTGGCCACGCTTACGCAGATCAGCCCAATCGGAATTACTCAAGAATGTCTCGATGTTATCTTCTATGAGGGTTGACCTGAGCTCCTCTACGTTAAGATTGTGAATGTCATCAGGCTCTTCAGGTGGAAGGACAAAGGACATTTTCATATAGTTCTCTAATGCAACGGCATTGTATTCTTCCTGAAGATGAATATCTGCTAACCCATTTCTAAAGTTGATCGGATCATCCAGATGTTCGTTGCTGATGAGGTTGCCAATGAAAATTCTTTTGGGTTCTGCTAAATCTCGGAGTCCATCTTGACCACCTAAAGATGTTACTGAAGAGAGGATGAGCGCAATGAAGAGCAAAAACTTGATTGGTAATCGATCGACTAAAGCACTGGATCCCCAGCTGTTGTTTTGCATCTTTAGCATGGGTATACGGTGCGGATATATAGCATTCATAATGACTTAGGTTGCTGATAACTGAGCGTTATCTCTTGATGTTTTTCGAAAAAGAAAGTCGATATGAACCCTTGTATTTTGATTCATACCGATACTAAAACTAAGGTATGATAATTCTACTATCCAGACTTTGAAAATCAAAAAATATAGGCTGGCCCTGACCGCTAATAAGCTTTACTCAACTTCAGCGAATCTACCGTAAAGCTTGCGGACACAACTGCACCTTCCATGTAGCCCGGATAGCTTCTGGCAACTTCAGAGGAAGAGATGAGCAATCTATCGTTATAGAATGATTTTCGGAATATCGGATTACCATTATTTTGGTGTGGAATCAGATGACCTATGTTCTTGGAGTGCGTTTTGTCTTCTTGGTCCCAAACGCACTCGACGTAGTCTGTGAAGTCGCGTGCTTCCTTTCCAAAAACACTGGCTAACTGGTCAACTACCATGGCTTTTCTCTTTGCTGAATCTAAACTTCTAAAATCGGGCCTGACAAAGCCACAAAGGGCGAATTGACGCGCATTAGCAGTAGAATGATCGTAAAACTCTGTGAGAGGACCACCATTGCTGAATAGTACAGCAGGTTGATTATTTAATCGCCAAAAGGGCTTTTCATAAGTCAGAGCTACTTTGATAGATTCTTCCATCCAAGTGTGGGTAGTGAGGGCTATTCTGGCTAGACCAATTGGAACTGAAGGGGTGAACTCGATACTGTTGATCCACAGTTTTGGAGGAAGAGCAAGTACAACTCGGCTCGCTTTGTAGACAGATTTAGCATGGACTAGAACGCGATCTTCGAAAAACTCAATTCTGCGTACAGCATCGTTTAGAACTATATTATCTTCCTCTAGTTCTGCCACCAATTTTTTAATAAGTGTAGAAGTCCCTCCCTTTAATCGATAGCTGGGCAGCTGTTCTGGAATAGCAATCGAGCGCGCTGGGGCATCTGGCGATGGCTGATAAAATGCCTCGCCATTCATGTATTGCTCGAAATAGCCTATACCCAACTCTTCAAGCAGCTTTTTAAGATGTACATGCTGATCGCCAAACCAGGTAGCCCCCATTTCTACAGGGGTAGCATTCGTACTCAAGCGCGTATAAATCCTACCCCCCACTCTGCCTCTTGCCTCTAGAATCTGAAAAGGGATGCCAAGAGACTTCAGTCTATATCCAATCAACAAGCCAGACAAACCGGCACCAACGATGACTACCATAAGGGTTAAATTACACCTAAAACTAGTTTCTTCCAGCCATTACTCCACCATCAATATCCCAAATAGACTCTCCTACCCAGGCAAATCGCAATTTGGTCATAGTTTCAATAGGGGCTTTGTAAATCACTGTAACATATTCTTTCGGAAAGAAATACGCCAGAATCATGGCCGTAACACCCCCCAATAAAGCGACAAATAAAAACTCTACGACACTCGCAACCGTTCAATAAATCTTCCTAAAATCCCATCCTTCGTTACCATACCGCCCTCGAAAACCAATTAGTTTCTTTTCTTCATTAAATTCTAAATAGCAGAACATTCCATATGCTCCGATGAACTTATTTTCTCCAACTGGAATCACCAATGACTTAATACCATTATTTTTAAAAAAAAGATGGTCTTTAGCCCAGAAAATACTACTCTCTCCAAAATCTCCCTGGTAATCCCCAACCAGATTTTCAGGGATCACATAATCATAAGGCAAGACTTGGCCATTGCTTGTATCAAGCCCTTCCTCTGCGAGTTGCTCAGATATCGAATTACAGCAATGATAGGCTTCCGTACAAAAATTAAGAATCCTTGGATATTGATTCTCTAGGGCTGAATTAAAATAATCGTAGACCACATTCTTGTAGTAAGAACTCTCTAAATAGAACTCCATCTGTTCATCAGACAAATATTTATCTCTGAAATATTTATCGGAAAACCAATCTGTATTTGAAATCTCCCAATCCCAATGTCTAAGCACGATTCTTTGTGTTTCAGAATCTGCATTTTCAACCCAACGCTTCCTAGATACATATATATCATTCAATTGAATGAGAATTGAATCATACTTTGCAGGAATATTTTCCGACTCTGCTATAAGCGCCTTAAAGGCGTTATCCTGAATATTAAAGATTTCATATTGGTTGACCAGATTTACTAAATCTCGATTTCTCCTAATATCTTCTGAAGAGGTAAACAGATCATTCATCACCAGGTGGATCAAAGAATCTTTTGACATAAGCTCTTCTAGAATATCAATCCCAGAATCTAAATTTGTCTTCAGTTCGTACTGAACTTGAAGTAAAATATTTTGAATCTTGGCCCGGCTTTTTGATCGCTCATTGGCATTGTTGATCGCCAAAGCAATCAATACGCCAATAACGACCAGCACGACCTCTCCTGTTAAGTAGAAGATATACTTAGCCAGCCGACCTTCTCCAAGAAGTTTCTTTCTTATTTTTTTGAATACTCTAACCAAAGCAGATGCCCAAATTAGACATAAATTTCCTTTTGTATCTGCTCCGCTACTCCAAATAGGGGGGCTATTAACTTACCAACTCTTCAATTGCCCTTTTGGCAGATCGTGCAGCGGCGTGCACACTACTCCAATCATCTCCAGTAGTGTACGCATCCCCGGCAAAATACAACTTGCCGCTAATGGATTCGCCAAGCTTCCGTACTCGTCTCCAATCTTCATTGTCATATATGTAAGCACCATTGGCGAAGGGTTCTTCATTCCAGTTCTGAAAGATGTGCTTCACATAGCTTGAAGATGCCTGTCCATCAAAAATGTCATCTAATTCGGCCAGCATATAATCGATCAACTGCGAATCTGAGAGCTGTACGTATGGTAAAGTACCAGTCCCAACGGCAAATAGTCCCAGTATATTCTGATTGGTATTTTGGCCATAAGCGGCATCATAGTACAACTTCTGACCTGCCGATTCTGGCTGGATATCGAAAGCAACAAAGGTGGGATAAAATTTTTGAGAAAACTCGATGAAGGCCTTGCAGCCATCCCAAACGGTCACATTAGTAATCGCATCTCGCTTGTCAGCTGGCAGCTCAGGTGTGAAAGTGATGGCCCCATTCTGAAGGATCTTTACGGGTACAGCTACTATCACTCGATCAGCGATAAACTCTTGATCGGCGGTCCTAACCCGAATTTGATCGCTAGAGTAATCTATGGAATCAATTATGGTATTGTAGGAGATCTTCGACCGGACTGAAGGAACTACATATTCTTCATAAAAATCAAACCAACTAGAGCCGATGAACTTTTGATCGATGGTGAACCCAACGTCTTGAACGGTAATTTGCTGGCCTTCGAAGAGGCCATAATCCAGTTCTAAATCGTAGGGCGTAGTTTCTACATCAATTTGAATGGAAGGGTCGTTCACGATTTCACTCAAAACACCCTTCTCTACATGCAGCCATTCGCCCCCAAGGGAAATAGGGAAATCAGCGAAATCTCTGGTTGTTCTCATTCTTCCCCCATGGGTAGAAGAGGCCTCCAAGATCTCAAATTCAATTCCTCTTTGATTTAGTAGATAGCCGGCTGTTAGTCCGCCGGCACCTGCTCCAATGATGATGACTTTCCCGATATTGCTTGGGGAAAGGCCTTCTCCACTATTACAAGAGGTCAAGGTGGACTGAAAGGGTATTCCTACACCCAGAATACCACACATTTTTAGAAAATCTTTTCTGTTCATCTGATGAAATTATTTTGTTGATAGGAATTGAAAGTTATAAGTCTCCAAAGTCATCTAAAGTCGTCGTTACGTAATCATACAGAGGTCTGTAGTGGTCTCCTCCGGGATATTCATAGAGTGTTGATCTTGCATTGACCGATTGGAATTGCTCATGTGCATGGACAGAATTGTAATGTGGTACAATAAAGTCATCAGTACCCGAGTGGAAAAACAATTCTCCTTGTGGAACCCAGCCTTCCAATAGAGTATTTTGTCTGAGTGCAGTTATCCATTCGACATCTGTTCCATTGGTAATGCCATCCATGAAACTACTTTCAAAAACCTCGCCAGGTTTTAGAGAAGGAACATAGAGGGCATCTATTTGGTCAGACACCGAGTAGGTCCAAATACCATTTGGGGCTCTACCAAGCTCTGCATAATAGTTATTTATGGCGTACAAAGACCAGCTATAAATAGACAACTCTTCATCCTCTAGGTTGCGACTCATCAATACATCATTAACGAAGCTCATGTAATCATATGGGCCTGCAAAAAGTGAACTTCCTTTAACTGCAAATTCATCAGCGTATTTTTCTTGAATATGTTTGTGTGTGGCAAGACCTGCGCCCCCACCTTCTGACCATCCTGTTAAAAAAACATCGTTTGAAACCTCGATATTGAGTATGTCTAGCAGTTGCTTGGTTGCCCTGAGCATATCCACGGAGACTTCAGCCAACTCGTAATGGACGGTATATGGGTGTTCTCTATCAGCCGACGCACCATAGCCCACATAATCGGGCATAGAGACGACATATCCATTCGACGCCATAGTAGCTCCAATAAAGTACATTTCCGAGCTCCCATTCCTTCCACCACTATATGTGGAAGGTACTTCGTCATCATCTCCAGGTATAATCGTTCCGTGGTGGTGTTGAATCAGATGGAGACGACCGGCGGCTCCTTTGGGAACAATAACCAGTCCCGATACCTCAAGCAATTCTTCACTGTCCAAAGAATTATAGACGATTGAATATAGGTCTATATCGTAGCTGGTGTAGCTGGACACATCGCCCTCAAAGACACCGGCTGAGACTACTGCATTCGCAGTCATATCTCCTGCCTTAGCATAAGAGACTAAATGCCCTCTTTCCGTTGATTTGGGAAGGACGATACCGTCATCTCCGTTTTCGCAGCCACTTGTTGCTGCTGTGCATAAAAGTAGGAGTAGGCATAGCAATGCCTTATCAATTTGAAATTCAGACCTCATGTTGTATCTGTGTTATCGTTCTCATTTAACATCGAATGAGACATGGCAAAAGTATCTCCAGCTCTAGGTCGACGAGTGCGAGAACTCCCAATTTGAGGGTATTCGGACCTATTTAAAGTTTTCAGTCTTTAACTATGAAGCCTCTTGAACACGGAGGGCGTGTGGCCCGTAAACTTCTTAAAGACAGAATTAAAGGTAGACTTCGATTTGAATCCACTTTCAAGAGCTACCCCCATGATGGTATAATTGTGATAGCTCTCGTCTACCAACTTATCCTTCACTGCCTCTACCCGATAGGTATTGATCAACTCGAAGAAATTCTTCTCCTCCTTTTCATTTATGATTTGGGAAAGGTATCCACTGCTAATCTTCAGGCGTTCAGATAGACGATCAAGGGTCAGCTCAGGGTCTTCGAAGAGTCTTTCTTCTTCTAGTAGATCCATTAGATCTTGATGGTAGGCATCGGTCTTGGAAGACAACTTGTTGCTTTGCTTAACTACCTGATCACCAGTATCCGAAAATGGTACAATCTGAAACCAGCTGTACTTTAGTATGATGGAGTAGCCCAGCCAAAATAGCATCACGACTAAGCCAGCGGTGACTATCGAAAATGTGAACTCACAAGCTTCCCAATAACCCAAAACGTACTGTACAAAGCTGGTGATCCAGAAAACCATAATGACTAAAACCAGCAGCAGGAAAGTCCGCAACCAGCCCAAACTTTTACCGCTGGTCGTTGAATAATTGTCGTATAACTTTCTTTGATATCGGACAACTTTGAGAAAGGCTCTGGGCAGATAGATTAAAGCAGCAAAGACACTCAGCAACCAGCCTAAAACCGAGAGAACGTATTCGTAAATTATAATTTCTTCAGGATCATCTATAAAGATATTCACCGGTATAAACGATACGTCTAAGAACAACTCCAAGCCGATCAGCACAAAGCCAATTTTTTCAAAAGTAGATATTTGGAGACTGGGCTGGACCAGAAATCTGACAAAGAAGTACAGGCCAATGGGAATCACCGATCGGACATAAACAGGAAAATACTGTATCCAGATGGGCAGTTCATCCTCCAGATCAAACCAATAGATAAATTCATAAGCAAGAATGACACAGATGCCCAGAATGGCAAGGGCCAGGAACTTATTGGACTTTGACCTTAGCCTATCGTTGAATAAAAATATGCAGGCTAATAATACACCATGGACGACCGACATCAAGATTACACCAGAAACAAAGCCCACATTCAATTGCTCATACAACCACATCGCTTCGTCAGTTAACCCCGTGTTTGCTGCTTGACTTGATCTACTCCCTCAAAATCTTCTCCATTTTTCGGCCTTTGGCCAATTCGTCTACGAGCTTATCCAGGTAGCGGGCTTTCTGAGTAAGCGGATTGTCGATTTCCTCCACCCGGTAGCCGCATATAACTCCTTTAATCAGGTGTGCATTAGGATTCAGCTTGGCTTCATCGAAGAAAGTCTGAAAAGTCGCTTTTTGATCCATTAGCTCATCGAGCTTATCGTCGTCAAAGCCTGTCAGCCAGTGTATTACTTTGTGCAGTTCATCCTTTGTCCTACCCTTCTTTTCCACCTTACTGACATAGTGCGGATAGACGGAACCAAAGGTCATATTGGCTATTCTTTCGTTGTGTTTAGCGGTAGTTTTCATATTGCTTAATCATTTACACCTGCGGAATAGTAATAAATTATCACACCTAAATATACAGTCGCCAGCGTAGTTGCATCTGCTATTTCCTTCTTTCCATACTACCTTTGCTGCCCAATTTATGTCAAACGACACCATCATCGCTCCCGCTACGCCTGCTGGCACAGCTGCCCTCCATCTCATTAGATTGAGTGGTGAAGAAGCATTGGCATTGGTTGATCAGCATTTTTATAAAACCGATCCCGCAAAATATGCTTCTGGAAGTGAGTCAGGGATCCCGACCCTCGATCCCGACCCTCGGTCATCAGGACCTCAGACGAGGATGTCGGCCTTCGGGGAACGCCTCCACCTGCGGAAGTCCAAAACACATAAACTGCTGTACGGGACCATACGAGATGCCCAGCAACAGATTGTGGATGAAGTAGTTGTTGGCGTATTTCGTGGCCCAAGATCGTACACGGGAGAGGACGTGGTGGAGATCAGTTGTCATGGGAGTCCATTTATCAGTGAGGCGATTGTGCGATTGTTTATCGATGCCGGTGCGCGGCTGGCTGAACCCGGCGAGTTCAGTATGCGCGCTTTTTTGAACGGCAAGATGGACTTGAGCCAGACAGAGGCCGTAGCCGACCTGATCGCTAGTCAGAGCGCCGCCGCCCATCGGTTGGCTATGCGGCAGTTGCGAGGTGGTGTGTCAGATGCCATTGGAGCGCTACGGGAAGAGCTCATCAACTTTGCCAGCCTGATCGAGCTAGAGCTCGATTTTGGCGAGGAGGATGTAGAATTTGCCGACCGCACCCAACTCTGTAGACTGGTGAAGGAAATAAGGGGACGAATACAAGATCTGAGCGATTCGTTCAGGTTGGGAAATGCGCTCAAGAACGGCATCCCGACCGTGATAGCTGGCCGCCCTAATGCCGGAAAGAGTACGCTCCTAAACGCACTCCTGCAAGAAGATCGCGCCATTGTAAGCGAAGTGGCGGGCACCACCCGAGACACGATAGAGGAAGTCATACAGATCGAGGGAGTAGCTTTTCGCCTGATCGACACGGCAGGCCTTCGACAAACGACTGACCAGGTAGAGGCCATAGGCGTAGAGCGTACCCTAGCCAAGGTGCGTGATAGCCAGCTGCTGGTATACGTTTTTGATGTAATCGAAACTCAGCCTGAAGAGCTGATCAGCGAGCTGAACGAATTATATCAACCCGACACTGAGCTTCTGGTTATTGCCAATAAAATGGATCTCAACCCATATACCAGCTATGATCATTACTTCGGCGAAGTCGATGGTTTGAGCTGGGAAATGACTTCAGATCGATGGGTGCCTATGGTGGCCCGAAATGCACAGAATCTGGATCTGCTACGCGACAGGCTTTACCAATTTGGTGTTGGGCAGGATTGGCGGGGCGATAATCTCATCCTCACCAATGCCCGTCACTATGCAGCTCTGCAAGCTGCTGATCAAGACCTGCAAGCTGTTGAAACCGGACTGGCCAATGGAATTACGTCTGATTTTGTGGCCATGGACATACGCGCATCCCTTCGACATTTGGGCGAAATTGCGGGCGAAGTGAGTACAGACGATCTGCTGGGGAATATTTTTAGCAATTTTTGCATTGGGAAATAGAAAAAACTCCATGAAAACCCATCACCTCAAAGTCACCCGCACTGCCCACTTTTACACCCTGGGCGAGCCGACGAATAAGACAAAGCGCATGTGGTTTGTCTGTCATGGTTATGGACAGCTGGCTAGTCATTTCATCCAGAAATTTGATCAGGTAGCCGGAGAGGAGGACTATGTCGTAGCGCCCGAAGGCTTGAATCGCTTCTATTGGGGAGGTGTGGCAGGCAAACCCGCTGCCAACTGGATGACCTCCAAAGATCGGCTGGATGAGATTGCCGACTACTCGGCCATGCTATCGACCATATTCGAGCAGCAAAAAGCGCTCTTGCCAGACAATGTGCAAGTCATTGTATTTGGCTTTAGTCAGGGCAGCTCTACGGTCATTCGCTGGATGCTGCGGGCCCGTCCATCATTCGATCATTTATGGATATGGGGTGGCCAGATTCCCGAAGACGTGAGCTACGACGAAGTGAGAGCGGAATGGAACACTAGGAAGATACACGCCTTTCACGGTACAGAGGATCCTTTTGTCACACCGGAGAGGTATCAGCTGCTCAAGCAGTACATCATCGATTCCGGCCTGAACGTTTCGGAACGCTCGTACGAAGGCGATCATCGGGTAATTAGAAGTGTACTGGCACAGTACATAGCTGAATACCTATAGTAGATCAGGTCTAGCAAACACTTCTTTAGTTCGTTCGTTACTTCTAAAAATATCGCGCCATGTTTGGTATGTTCAAGAAAGACCCGGTCAAGAAGTTGCAAAAGCAGCACGAAGAATTGCTGGCCAAGGCTATGCAGGTACAGCGCAGTGGCGACCTGAAAGCCTATGCAGCTATGATTAAAGAGGCAGAAGCACTCGAAGATCGCATAGCCGAGCTGGAAAAGCAAAAGGGGTAAGCGGTGCCCAAGCAACGACGCAAGGCTGACTTGCCTGAGAAGATATGCCCCGTTTGCGAGCGCCCCTTCAGCTGGCGTAAAAAGTGGGAGAAAGTATGGGACGAGGTCAAATATTGTAGCGAAAGATGCAGGCGTAATAAAAACCACCATGGAGACCAGAAATCTTCCTGAAGAAAGCGACAGGCCTTACGAATTGGGTGAAGCAGCCAGTGAAAACCTGAGTTTTCATCCGCGTAGTGTATTCATGACCTTGCTGCTCGTTAGCCTGGTCATGCTATTTCTGGCCCTCAGTGCAGCTTTCGTCTACAATCGCATACAGAGCGAGCTACCGCCATTGCAGCTACCTCTCCTCTTTTTGATCAATACGGTCATCCTACTCGGCGGAAGCTACTGCCTCAACCGAGCCAAGGTGATGTATAAAACCGACAATACAAGCGGCTACATACGGATGCTAGAATACACCCTGGCCCTGACCGTGCTGTTTTTGGTCGCTCAGATCCTAGCCTGGTATCAACTGTTTGAGCGCGAAATCTTCGCCAGTTCCGACAATTCTGCAGGCTACTTGTACGTCATCAGCTTTCTGCACTTTCTACACGTCATTGGAGGTATACCATTTCTGGTGGTCTTCCTGGTCAATGCCCGCAAAAAAATGGTCGAGCCAGTCAGCGTGCTCGTCTACTTCAGCGACCCAGACAAGCGTCTCAATCTCAGACTCTTAAGCATGTACTGGCACTTTTTGGACGGGCTCTGGATCTATCTGGTGTTATTCTTTTTTGCGTATCAAATAATATTTTAGGTACTGGGTACTGGGTACTAGAATTTAAACAGCATTTCCAAATACCTAATACCTTGTACTTATTACCTTCTACCCCACATACTTAAACAACCTGCTCCAATCAAAGCCTTTTTTGATGGTGCCTTCTCGCAGCGAGAACAAGACCAGCAGTGGCTTGCCAACTACATGATCTTGGGGGGTAAAGCCCCAGGTACGTGCATCTTCACTATTGTGGCGGTTATCGCCCATTAGCCAGTAGTAGTCTTGCTCGAAGGTGTAGGTATCCGTTTCCTCCCCGTCTATGAGCCATTGACCATTTAGATTCTCGATTTTATGGCCTTCGTATACTTCTATTGCCCGACGGTATAAGTGATAGTTTTCAGTATTGAGCTCGATACTTTCACCGGCCGCCGGAATGTAAATGGGGCCAAAGTTATCGACCGTCCAGTTACCTGAAAGTGGCAGATAGTGAGGGTATGGTTGCGTCGAAGGCTCATCGCGATCGAATGGCAGGTACTCAATTTCGGCCTCTGGATCTTGCTCTAGAATTTTGGCTTTCTGCTCATTACTGAGTGTGAGCAACAAGCGACCACCGCCCACTTGGCGGGTATCTTCTTCAGAAATTCCCCACTCTGTCCACTTTCGCGTACTCGGCATACGATTGAATCTAACCAAGTAGTTGTGCTGTAGCCCTTCCGGGTCGTCTATCATTTCCCTGTTTATATAGATTCGGCGGTCCCTGATTTCGAGGGTTTCTCCGGGCATACCTACTGCTCGCTTAACGTAGTGGTCCCTTTTATCTCTGGGGCGGGTCACCAGCTCTGCACGCCCGCTCTGTACGTCCTGTGCATAGGTACGATTGGGGTTCGTGCGCTGGGGGTAAGCCATTTCACCACGCAGATATTGGCCATGCGACCACGAACGATCTGGGAAGATGTAGACACTATCACCGCTGGGCACATTGAAAACCACCTTGTCGTATCGATCAATACCTTCTAGCTTTGGCAGGCGCCTGTGGCGCAATTGTGGCTTTTCGATATAGCTTTTACCGCCTACCACCGGCATAATATTGTGGGTCAGGGGCATAGTCAGTACCGTTTCTGGCAGCCGCAGCCCGTAGTGCACTTTACTCACGATCAGGTAGTCGCCGGTCATCAAGTTACCCTCCATGGATGAGGAAGGAATCATGTAGGCCTCAAAGACAAACATGCGGATAAAACCCGCTGCAAATACGGCAAAAATGATGGAACTGACCCACTCCCTACTTACTCCCAGCCGGAAGGGATCTTGTCGCATAAGGCGCTTGTACCTTTCTTTTTCACCAGCTTTTTTGGCCGCCATAGTCTTTTCGCGGTAGGCACGCTCTTCGGCCATAACCGGACCGTAAAAAGTAAGTGGCTGAGGTGTAGCGACCGTACTGGATCGCCTGGCCTTTGCCTTTTTCTCAGGCTTGGCCTTACTCTGCTGCTCGGCTACTTTTGTCCTGGCCCACTTGGGTGGAGCCACCATCGGCTCTTTCTTGTCGAGTAGCGTCCAGTAGACAGGTGCAGCAATAGTAGCCGCCAAGTGATCCAGAAAACTATTGCGACCAAATGATCTGGCCAGATCAATCATCAGATAACTGAAGATGAAAAAATTGACTACCGGAAAGGCCATCCACCAACCAAAGCTCCGCTTGCGACCCACGATCTCTGAGGCGACCACCATATTGTAGACGGGTATGAGTGCGTCTGTTTTTTTACGTCCCACACGCTCAAAAATGGGCATGAGTGCCACGCCAGAAAGCAAGTAGTAAATGATGAGAGTCCAGGTAAGCCAAGTCATATTCGAAGTTGGTATTGGGCCTGCAAAGCTAACTAGTTCCTAGAGAAAGCGACTATTGTATTAGGCGTATTCTCTTTTTGGACTTACGCAGGTCGGTTTTTTCTCTACAAGCCGGTTTTCATACAACTACTAAACCAAGATCGAACAACAAATTTATACTTAACAACATTAGGTATTAAACCTAACGTCATTAGGTATATGGATAAACCGATTCAATCAACTAAAAAGCGCTGGCTCTGGTATGCGGGAATACCGCTCGCCATTAGTGTCTTCGCCATACTCTGGCTAGCTGCAAGCAGTCAAAGTCGTACACTAGCTATTGAAAGAGATCAGGTGCAACTCGGAACTATTGTCAGTGACCAGTTTTTTGAGTACATCAGCTTAAATGCCGCTGTAGAGCCAGCAGTTAGCCAACTACTCGACAGCAGAGCAGCAGGCACGGTGGATCGCATATTCAAAGAAGACGGTGCAGTCGTTGAGCAGGGAGATACGCTACTAAAGCTATCGAACCCCGAACTCGAACTCGAAGTCATGCAGCGCGAAGGCCAACTCATAGAGCAACTCAATGCTCAGCGCCAAACCTTGCTGCTGATCAATCAAAACGACTTTGCGCTGCGCGAGCAAATCATAGAAGTCGACTATCAACTAAAGCTGGAGCAGCAGCAGTTTGAGCGGGCCACTCGATTGCTGGCTGACGAGCTGATTGCCCCGGCAGACTACGAACCCACGGCGGCACAATACGAGTACTACAACACTCGAAAAAGTATGCTGAGTCGCGCATTTCGACAAGATAGCCTAGACCGCAATAGACAACTAATACAAATAAGAGAAACCGAAGAACGGCTGCTCAGCAACCTCCAAGCAGTGGGGCAAATTCTAGATAGACTTTATGTTATTGCCCCCATCAGTGGCAGGCTCAGCAATTTTGATATTCAGGTCGGGCAATCTATCAGCAATGGTGATCGAATCGGCGAGGTCTATCAGCTGAACCAGGGGCAGCTAGAAGCGGAGGTCGACGAATTCTATCTCGACAAGATCGAGCTTGGCCAAACCGGCAGTGCCCTTTTTAAAGGCGATAGCCTCTCGGTGGAGGTCACTAAAATATATCCTTCTGTGTCAGGAGGCAGGTTCAGAGTTAGACTGGAAATAGTTGATAGTGAGCAGGAGGTCATCACCTTGGTCAGAGGCCAGTCTGTTCGCGTACTTCTATACTTCGGCAGCTCTGCAAGATCGCTTCTACTTCCCGAA
>JBCDFE010000047.1:0-23207 GCA_039178745.1 Bacteroidota bacterium
AAGTCATGTTCAATAATCTTTTCGCACTAATCCTGGTCTTGTTTTCCGTCTCTTTGGTTGCCTTGTCCTGCAATAATGAAGATGACAACTTGACTGAGCAGAATGAAGCAGCTTTACTCCTGACTAATAATTTCACCTATTCGGTAGGCGGTGTGGAGCGAAGCGATAATGACGGCAGCGTTTTCGTAATTGTTGCCGGGGATAACCTGGGAATCAATCTGCAAAATGAGTATGGAGATATTCAAATTAAGATTCCTTGTTTCAACGGTCTCGGCAGTTACTCTTTTGGTCGGGCTTCAGGTGATTTTGGGCCAGAAAACGAAGTCATTTTCGTGTACAAAGAGGTGTCGATTTTAGATGAGCATAGCAATATCACAAGGCTTATCGATTATGGCGAAGGTGTTTTGAATATTACTCAGTACACTCCAGGACAATCGATATATGGGGAGTTTCAGTTTAGTCTAAAGCATAAAGATCTGGTGGGGGAGTCGGTTTTCATTAGCAGCGGTGCGTTTCACAGCTCTAGCCTAAACAACGAGTTAAATGTGACCGCTCCGGGCTCTTATATATACTGGACAGCAGAGGTGGATGGTGTTGGATTTTGTCCGCTATACGTGAATGGTTTTGCGGACTTTGATGATGAGATTGCAATTGGGGGGATAGACTATAAAGACGGTTTTTCCATGACTTTATCCTTGCCCGAGTATTTGCCTGCGGGGAGCTATGAGTTTGATAGTACCTCAACCGATATTTCGGCGGGTTTATCTAGATTTTATCATCCCGATTTTAATTTGCCGGATGAACTCTATCTACTAAGTGATGGCGAGATTTCAATCGTCTCCAATCAGGATCGGGTAATCAGCGGGATCTATAGCTTTAGAACAAAGGATGGCCCAAGTATCACGAATGGTAGATTTAGATACAGATATTGAATATTTGAAGCTTCTACTACTGGCGTAAATGTGGTAGGGATTCGTCTTCAATTAGCCATAAGTCTGATATGGTAAGACCTCAACCCCAAAAGTTAAAGTCACCCACTTTACTGCCCTCAGACTTGTGATAAACGACAGAAAGGCCGTTCTTACGAATCTGCTATCAAGACCTCAGTTATTGTAAGATGATCCACTTCGGCTACGCGCTTTGAAGTTGGGTTGAGCTTGGCATTTTGGATATCTACCTACCACATCTGGAATGAAATAAAAACTGAGTTCATGAAAAATATTCAGAACAGCAGACCTCTAATGGCTGCCATATTGGTGCTAATCTTCAGCATCGGACTAAGCGCTCAATGCCACATAGACGACTGGCGTATTCTGCAAGCGCTTTACACGAGTACAAATGGCAGCAGCTGGACAAACAGCGGTGGTTGGGAAGCGGTAGATCCTGCCATTAATCCCGATAATCCGCCGAGCAATTGCAATCTGGGCAATTTGTACGGAGTCACTTCAGATGGGAATGATCGGGTGGTGGGTATAGACCTGAGCGGTAATAATCTGACGGGACCAATTCCGGAAGAACTGGGCGAACTGACCGGGCTTGCAGCCTTAGACCTGAGCAACAATAACCTCAATGGAAGCATTCCCATTTCTTTCAGCGAGCTGATCAGTCTGACGGAATTCGACATTTCCGACAACAACCTGAGTGGATGCTACGATGAGAGCCTGGCGGCATCCCTGGATCAGGCCGAAGAGCTGATGCCCGGTGGAACAGTATATAGCCGACCCGCTACGGGAACCTTGGTAGTGACCGACTTCGATCCCGCCAAAGATCAGATCGATGTCGGCCCTCAGTCCATACACACCCAGATTGTCATCGACGGACCAACGGGGCTGACCTTTGAAAATATGTTCAGTCAAAACTCGGCTCTGATACTAGAGGGCATATTTTTCGAAGATTTGCAGTGGTTCAACTTCTTGCCCATTGCAGATGCCCATTTCCAGCAGGACATCAGCGCTACCCTGGCCTATGAAAACTGCACAGGATTGTCTCGGCCCAACACAGTCTATATCCGTTCGCATCAGCCCAATCTGGTTGAAGAGGTTGAGTTTGATCCGGCGACAGATAAAATCAGCTTTTACTATCTGTGTGTACGCGGCGATGAAGGACTCAACTTTGCGGTAGAGCAGACACCGGCCGGGGCCAGATTTTACAGTCCCTATACCGGTCAAAGTATGACGCTGTTGGGCGTCGATTTTTCAGAACTCGATGGCTCCCACTTCGAATTTCGGTCCAACCAGCTGGAAGATAACCTAGTTGGGCGAATCGACCTGGATGTTGCCGTTCCGGGCTTTCAGGTAGATAACGACAACGTGTTTAATGGCAAAACGGTCCCTATGGCGGGCGGTGTGGATCGGGCGCCTTATCACATCTTCGATTCTCCGGAATATTCGGGATCTCCGATTTGCGAGTTGTCGAATTCCGCGCTTTGCGCGTTCGGGAATGCGGATATCAGCAACGGCAACAATTTCAGCCAGCCTTGGGAGCACTTCTGTGAATCGGGTACGGGGATATGCGCTCCACCTGCGGTAGTCCTAATTAGCCCGGAAGAAAACGCCGGTATTCAGGTAGAAACCCTGTCCGATATTTCAGCAACGGTACTGGATGGAGACGGAAGTATAGCCAATGTGGTGATAGATGTGGATGGTATGCCGCTGACTACTTCCAACAGCTCAGCAGATACCTACTCGGCCAGCTGGACGCCAGCAGAAGTCGGTAATGTGCTAATAACGGTGACCGCGACGGATAACGACGGCCTGATAGCCACCGCCAGTCGGACGGTCATCGTGTACCTGACCAACCCGCCGCCAGTGGCGAGTTTTATCGTTACCCCCGACTATGGGGCACCACCACTGGCCGTGACCCTCGACGCTTCTTCCTCATTCGATATAAATGACGACGTACTCTCCTACTCCTGGGATCTCGGCGATGGCAACTTCGCTTCCGGGATTACTGCCGAACACACTTTTCAGGAGGAGGGCAACTACATCGTCACCCTCACCGTAGACGATGGCGATGGTGGCGTGAGTAGCATCTCTAGTCCGGTGACGGTTGTTGCTCCAAATTGCGATCTGTTGCTGTACTACAAAACCCCGGACAATAATATGGCCAGCGCTATGGACAACCAGGTTCGGCCGCATTTTTTACTGGCCAACGAAGGCGGCAATTCCGTTTCGCTACAAGATGTAACCATCCGGTATTGGTATACCCGAGAGGGAATGGTGGCGCAGAATGCCTGGGTCGACTATGCGGTGGTCGGTAGCGAAAACGTAACCACTGATTTTGTGGAGCTGACCACTCCTGCGAGCGGTGTGGATCACTATCTGGAGGTCGGTTTTACCGAAGGTGCCGGTGCTATTGCTCCTGGCGATGAAAGTGGGGAAATACAGGCCCGTTTTGCCAAGGTAGAGTGGTCGAATTACGATGAAACGGACGACTACTCTTACCGAATGGACTATGCTTCTTTTACGCCCTGGGAAAAGGTTACGGTTTACTGTGGTGGTCTGCTGGCCTGGGGTGAGGAACCCGAAGGTGCAGGAGGCGGTACGACGTCTGCCTCGGATCCGTCCAGTACCAATATGGCGGGCCGTTTAGACATCTGGCCCAATCCCGCCAGCAACCTGGCAACGATAAGCTACCTGCTGCCCAGCAGTGGTTTTACGGACTTATCGGTTGTCGATCCTATGGGCAGAGTGGTTAAAACCCTTGTGCCGAGCGTAGAGGCTGCACGCGCCCATACGATAGAACTTCCCACTGGAGATCTGGCCGAAGGCATGTACTACGTTCAGTTGGTAGGTAGAGACTTTCAAGTAGTGAAGCCGCTCGTTGTGGTGAGGTAGGTTAAATCCAGGGTCTTCTTGGGGTTTTTTAAATGGCCCTTGCTACAGAGGAGAAGATGGATGGCTATTAAAATCAGATTCCTTAACTATGCAGATAGATATGGAGAACCGCCTAATAGGCTTCAGGGCACCAACAGACAGTATAAAAATGATGAAAGTAAGATGACAAAAGTGTTTTCCTGTCAATATACAACGACCGTTAATGCAGTTTCAATTTTCACTGTAGCCATATTACTGCTGTCGTGTACCCCTCAAATTTCCAAGCCGATAGTCAGAATAAGTGCGCCAACTATAGAACAAGAAGCAAGCTCGATATGGAGGACTATAAATGATATAGATTTTTTAACCAGCCAGGGATATCGAATTAATCTTCCAGAAAACGAGTTGATGGATTCACTCGTCGAAGCATCGAGAAGTGGCCGCTTCGGCAATCAAGACTATTCGCTTATTTATAATTTTTTGGCCACCGGTGGCTACAGACAAACCGATTATGACTCTGCCTTAAGTGCAGTTAAGGCACAAAGGTCGCTTATCGAAAACGTAATTGAGGAAACGATTTCGCTTAGTAAAACATGGGATTGGGCGTTCAAAATTTTCGAAAAGTATGAGATAACATTTACCCTGTATGGAACGGGGGGAAGCTACGATCCAGATAGTGGATTGATAACCCTGTTCACCACAACAGACGGCAAGTTTATGAATTATGAGAATCCTGCAAATACCATCATTCACGAATTTGTACATTTGGGAATGGAAGAGTCTATTGTCCAGAAATACAACTTGTCTCATCAAATAAAAGAGAGCTTAGTAGATAGATTCGTTTATCTGCTGTATGGCAAGTATCTTCCCGATTATAAGATCCAGAACATGGGCAACATAGAGATGGATAGGATCATTGCGAGTAAGAATGACCTCGCTGAGCTGGAAAAGTTTTTTCCTCTCCAAGAATAGATGGTATCGCGCGCATAATGTCTGCTATTGTGATGAAAATTAAGTATGATGTTTTTAGAATATAATTTCCGAATTACTTGATGAGCCAGTTCAAAAGCTAAACACAAGCACTTACCTACTCCTGAGATGACTTTTTAATTGGACTTCCGCAGGTCGGAGCATCGCGGAGACCCTCGACTATCGGGGTCGAAACATATCTCAAACCGTATATTCGCTTGGTATTACGAGCCCTATTCCATAAAAACACTTAACTATGAAAACGCTTCAGCAGATAGCACATATTGGATGCCTGCTATTCATTGCGGCAACAGCCCTAAATGCCCAGGTGTTGGCTGTTACTGAAAACGGAGACACCATATACGTTTACCCCAACGGAACATGGAGTTATGACGAACTAGACGAAATGCCCATAATGGAGGAAAGTGGCCTTTTCGAGCTAGACGAAAACCTGGTCATAGATACGATAAGCACTCATTTTAAGTATGCCAGTTCGTCAGACAAGGAAGTGGAAAATGCAAACAATCAATTTGTCATAAAATACAATAGTGACAAATGGAGACGGGTTCCTCCGGCAAGCTTAAACGACGATGCCGAGTTTGCATTCGAGCACAAGGAAAGGGATATTTGGTGTGTGGTCATCGCTGAGGAAATACCCATTGAAATGGAAGCCCTCTTTTCGATAGCAAAAAATAATATGGCCAACTTCACTGGTACAGGTGTTGAAGTGCTGAAAGCAGAAGTGAGGCGAGTTAATGGCAGTGAAGTCTTAAGAGGTGTAATGAGAACAGAATCATCAGGTATCCCCTTTTTATTTGACACTTACTATTTCTCTAACGACAAGTGCAGCGTACAATTCACTGTATGGACCAGTGTAAATATATGGGAGAACCAACTTGAAGACATCGAGGAGTTACACAATGGCTTCATTGCTACGAAAGAATAAATTATAGATCTGTGTACAAAGAAAATCTCCAGCAGTCAGCCGATTTTTGGAAGGAACAGGCTCAAGAAATCGACTGGTTCACCTTTCCGCCCACCATTTTGTCTAAAGATGAAGATGGACTTTATCGCTGGTACAAAGGTGGGAAGATGAACATCTCTTACCTGGCTTTAGATTACCAGGTGGCAAACGGTCGTGGAGATCAATTGGCCTTGATTTACGATTCGCCGGTTACCAACACCAAATCGAAATATACCTACAGCGAGTTATTGGCAGAAGTGGCCACGTTCGCAGGGGCTTTAAAAGGACTAGGCATAGAAAAGGGGGACCGGGTGGTGATTTATATGCCCATGATCCCGGAGGCGGCTGTGGCCATGCTGGCGTGTGCTCGGTTGGGAGCCGTTCACTCTGTAGTATTTGGTGGGTTTGCAGCCCATGAACTCGCCATTCGCATAGACGATGCGCAGCCTAAGGCCATTCTGACGGCATCGGGCGGAAAAGAGATCAATCGCATTATTCCCTATATGCCCATTGTCAATGCAGCCATTGAGGAAGCTCAGCATAAGGTCGATACTTGTGTGGTCTTTCAAAGAAAGATTGTTCAGGCGGAGTTGATGGCGGGCAGAGATCGCGATTGGGTGAGTTTGGTCCAGTCTGCTTCTCCAGCTTCTTATGTCGAGGTAGATGCCAATGATCCCTTGTACATCTTATATACTTCCGGTACAACGGGCAAGCCAAAAGGGGTGCTAAGGGAAAACGGAGGCCATGCCGTAGCCTTGAAAAAGAGCCTGGACTGGGTCTACGATACCAAACCGGGAGATGTGTATTGGGCTGCTTCGGATATCGGTTGGGTAGTTGGTCACTCTTACATCGTATATGCACCGTTGATTCAAGGTTGTACGAGCATACTCTTTGAAGGCAAGCCCATCAAAACTCCCGATGCCGGAACCTTTTGGCGAATCATCAACGAGTATAAAGTCAAAGTGCTTTTCACGGCTCCTACCGCTTTTCGCGCCATCCGCAAAGAAGATCCGGATGGGACACTGAAGAAAAAATACGATACTCCTGCTTTGAAATATATTTTCCTGGCGGGAGAAAGAACAGACGAGACCACCTACCAATGGCTGAAAGACCTGGTGCAAGTGCCCGTCATAGACCATTGGTGGCAAACAGAGTCGGGCTCGCCCATGCTGGCTAACTCGGCGGGAGTTGGATTAAGACCAACCAAGCCAGGCTCGGCTTCTTTTCCTGTTTTCGGTTTTGATATTCAGATATTGGGCGAAGACGGAGAGCAGCTTCCACCCAACGAAGAAGGAGTCGTCGCCGTAAAATTGCCCCTACCTCCGGGATGCCTGCCCACCCTTTGGAAAGATACGCCAAGGTTTAAAGAATCTTACTTGTCGAAATTCGAAGGCTACTACTTTACAGGCGATGGTGGCTATGTGGACGAAGATGGTTATTTCTTCATAACCGGTCGGGTAGATGATATCATCAACGTAGCCGGACATAGACTATCGACTGCCGAAATGGAAGAGGTTGTGGCCTCACATAATGCTGTCGCAGAGTGTGCGGTCATAGGCGTGTACAACGAGTTGAAAGGCCAGGTTCCGGTCGGCTTCCTGGTGCTAAAATCCGGCTCAGACATCCTGGAGCAGGAGCTGGAGCAGGAGCTTGTTCAAATGATCAGAGATAAAATTGGAGCCGTTGCTTCTTTCAAGCGGGCTATTATCGTTCAGAGGCTACCTAAAACACGATCTGGGAAAACCCTGCGCAAGGTCATGCGATATATTACGGATAGCAAGTCTTTCAATCCTCCCTCCACTATAGAAGATCTGAGTGTACTCGATGAGTTGGAAGAGATTGTCCGATCAAAAAAGATCGGGAGTTATAGTTAGGACTTATCCCCCCCAATCAGCGTTAAAGATTTTCGAGTAAGGAGAGACTTCCCTATCGGGTGATACGGGTATGCCCGATTCGTTTCTTTCGATTGGGCATGACCTGAATAAAAATCATATCGGTATGAGTAAGACTTGTAGTCGCTATTTTAACTTTCTACCCTAATTCCTCAATATTTGCAGAAAGTACAAGTAGATGATAGATAGCAAGTATGCTACACTCGTGAAGGCCATTCAAGAATGTGGAAATATTTCAAAAGCTGCGCAGTATTTGCACCTTACGCAATCGGCGATTAGTCATCAATTGAAAAAAGCTGAAGAAGAGATAGAGCTGAAGCTTTTCGAAAGGACTAGTAGCGGGCTGGTCATGACAGAGGCTGGAGAAGTTATCTACGATTATGCCAAAAAGCTGCAGGAAGAAAATACGCGCTTGGATGCCCGCTTAAATCTCTATAGGCATAAACGCGATCAGGTCTATGTGCATGGATATTCTAATTTTGAATCCAATCGATTAATTGATCAGGCTCATTCCATCTCTGAATTTATTCACTATGATTCTGTATGGGCAGCAGGAAGTAAGATATTAGAGGTGGGTTGTGGCGTAGGTGCCCAAACGAAAATTTTGGCTGCAAAGAATCCGGAATGTCACATTACCTCGATAGACCACTCGGAAAAGTCGATACTGACAGCCAAAGCAGACCCCGAACTAAAGGAGTTGAAAAATGTCGAGTTTATTCACCTAAATGCTTTTGACCTGACAAAGCTAAACACTCAGTTTGACCACATTTTCATCTGCTTTGTACTGGAGCATGTGAACGACCCTCAAAGTCTGCTCAGCCATGTCGGTCTGGTCCTAAAACCAGAAGGAACCATAACTTTAGTTGAGGGTGACCATGGTTCTGCCTATTTTTATCCGGAAAGTGAATATGCAACCAAGGCCGTACAGGCACAAGTAAAGTACCAGAAGGAAAATAGTGGTAACGCGAATATTGGTCGCCAATTGTACGCGCTACTACGAGCAAGTGACTACATCGACATTAGTGTATCGCCAAGCTGTATTTACGTAGACGATAATAACCCAGAGCTCAAGGCAAATTTCATTCTAAATACATTTACGGCCATGATTGAGGGCATGAAATCCAGAATCATCTCTTCAGGCACAGAGACAGAAATAATTATGAATAAGGGAATAGATCACTTAAAGAGAACAAATCAGAAGAACGGAACATTTAGCTATACTTTTTTCAAGGGCATTGGCGTGAAAAAAGGACAATACTCAAAACTGTAAAGAGACATTATCTTAAGCATACGACTATGAGCAAAACAAACAACATTATCAGCAAACACTTCGCCCAGGTCGTTCTGATCGTTTTTAGCGTTGTTTTGGGTTTGTATCTAAGCGAACGCATCGAAGATCAGAAAAATAAGAGAGAATCGGCCAACTTACTGGACATCATTAAATCCGAAGTGAATGACAACAGGAAGCTGATGGAAGAATGGAGTCCCTATCATCAGGCGATGCCCAGGAAACTGGACAGCCTATCCAGGAATGAGGACTTTGTAGCGGCCTTTGCCGAGGATAAAACCGTACTATTCGGCAGTTTATTTACAAGGAGCACATTCATGCCTCGCTTGCCGTCGAGTGACGCATGGGACATTGGCAAATCCCATCCCTTGATTGTCAACATCGATTACGACAAGCTGCTGATCTTATCCAAGATTTACAATCAACAGCCGGTCGTGTTTGAATCTATGTATAAAATATTCGAAGTCTTGGAACCCATTATGACGCCATCAGGAGAAGAGGCCGTGTCAGATCTGGTAGCCGTGCAGGGGCGTCTGCAAGAATACGCGGCCAGAGAAGCACAGCTGATGGAGTACTACGAAGAGGCAATAGGAGCCCTCGGTTTAGCGGAGCTCTAGCGAAATATATCCAGCGAGAACAGCCAAAACTATGATTTCCCAATAAGCGCTAAACTATTGAAACGAATTGAAACGCTGAAAATAGCGATTGGAGAGATAAAGTATGATTTCTTACCACGGCTTTGAGTATCACTCATAGCAAATGCAGGTTTCCCCAGGCCCGTATAAAAAGCCGCTAAGGTTTTGAAACAACCTGCTATTTAGCTTAAGAACAGCAAACAGCGAAATCATACAACATATCAGCATGCGAATTATATTGAAAAAGGTCAGCCAGCTTAATACCTCAGAGCGCGAGCAATTAGAAGCCCTCATCTACAGGTACTACAAGTCGGCTTCTCCCAAGTTTATATCCGACCGACTGGAGAAAGATTATGGCTACGATATTGTCATGCTTAAAAAAGGGGATGTCATACTAGGTGTCAACTTCTACCATCTGAGCAAGTACAAGGTCAGTAAATGGAGTCGCACCAACTATGTGCTACACTTCGGGCAAGTGATGAAACGAAGTGGGTACAAAGGAAACATCATCTGGACGTTGGGTACCTGGTACGCCCGAAAATACATCAGTCGCGCTTACCTGCTTCAGAATGTGACCGGCCTGGCTTCTTTCATTTCGCCAAAAGCTTTCGAACACTTCACTCATCTGTTTCCCAGGCACCACTACCACATCAGAACAGCAAAGGACGAAAGTGTACGCGACTTTATCCTCGATTATTTCAACAATACCAGGGGTATGTCTATCGAATACAACCACGATTTCTGCTTCGATAGTGAGGAGCTTAAAAGAGAAGACATTACCGAAGACTGGGCTAAAGTTTACCGGGCAAAGAATAAAGCCATCAACCAATTGTTTATCGATAGTGGGATTCTTAGCGTAGAGCATGACCGCATCTACAAAATGCCTCGGCACATCACCGTCTGTGGTATTCATAGACCACTTTCTCTGCCCAGGCAATTGAGCTTACCTAAAGTGGCCATTTCAGGTTTCACAGGATTTATTGGACGAGAGGCCTCAGGTCAGCAGCGGCCTGTCAGCCGATAATATCAGTTGGTGAGTCTCCCTATTGTTGATCGTTAAGTGGAGGTGGTACACTTCCAAAAATCTGGTCCGTTTATGCTTGTACCCTCAAATCGTACTGATGCGATATCTCTGAAAGGAGTATTGATTTACTATCCAATCATTTTTCTCGCATTTACCTTAGTTAATGTTATAGCCAGCTTATACCCCATTGAGGTTAGCTCTGTAACCCACGTACTATTTCCAATTATAGTTATGTGCCTCTTTGGCATGTTGACGCGTTTTGGCTATATCAAACTAAACTCTCTGGTCATTGGTAGAGTACTGATTATTTTAGCTGCTCTGGGTTGGGGAGACACCTCTATTCACTGGGTGTATTTAATTCTGCTCCAGCTCAATATTCTAGAGGCGGTCTTGCTCGATGGGTATAAGAAAAACTACCTTAATGCATGTAGTGGATTGCTTGTACTAATCAGCAGCTTTTACCTGATGCTGGGCTGGACAGGCAGCTACATTACCATCGATAACAAGAGCTACATCTTTTGGATTCTGGCCTATACGGTTTGGAATGCCAACTTTGTGAGCCTGCAATTAAGCGGAGGTTATTACCTCCATCATTTTTTAATTCTGCTCTCTCCAATTGCTGCTTGTTTGGTACTATCCGACTTTTCTATCTGGCTAATGCTTCGGGAGACTTCCCTGTTGCTTGGTATAGCCACATTGGCCAGTGTAAAAAAGAGGCTTCAAGGCCTGGAGCAGCAGAAAATATTCGTCGATTTTTTTGAAAAGGCTCAGACATTTATAAGGAACCCTAAAACACAATTCGTACTGCTTTCAGTAGTGGGGATTTGCATTTTGATTCAGTGGATTAAAGTAAACTAGTAAACGATGAATACCGACCTTCTAAGAGAATATGCCATAGAGTTTAGACAAAACAAATACAAGTTTGAACTGGCCTTGTCTCTCTATCACTTTTATAAGTTTCTGGCCCTTGCCGTATTTTTCTTTACGGCTCAATTCCTGCTGTTGATGACAGGAATGAATGGTGTATTTTATGTAGTTCTTGCGGTACTTATTGCTTTTTTCCATGGGCTGACCTATCTCAGTCTATGGCTCATTGGTCACGATTGCGGACACAACTCTTTTAGCAATAATCAAAGGCTGAATCAGCTAGTAGGCAGCATAGCTACTTCATTTATGCTGATGAATTACGAAAACTTCCGAAGGAGCCACAATATGCACCATCACTTCGTAGGAAACATTGAAAAAGACGAGGCATTCGGCCCAAAGGCCAAACGAAAAGATTTCTTTTTACAACGGTTGATCAGGGGTATTGTGCTTATTCCGTTTCTCGCATATTTACTTGGAATCATACTGCCCGGCCTGACTAAGACACCGGGCTATGTCAACTACTTCTGGCCCGACAAGACAGCAGCTTCTAAAAAATCATTTGCCTTTGTACTAGCTCACGTAGTATTACTCATCTTGATTGGGTTTGCGCTTCCATTTTCCTTTCTGCTCCTTGCGGGTATACTGCCTATTTTAATTGGCTGGGGTTTCTTTTTAATAACGACATTCCTCAACCATACCGGCGAATACACAGAATGGTATCCCGACGAAATATGGAGTCATGAAAAAGGGATCGTAAATACCATTAACTTGAGCTACGGCCCAATAATTGATTACTTCTTGATTGGCTTGGGTAGAGATCACTTTGCACATCACATCAATCCAAGCATTCCGCATTACAAACTGAAGAAAGCTACAAAACATATCGGCCCCTCTCATCCAAATAATAGGATTGTTCAGGGCAGCTTCTTGAAGTTCGTTTACTACTACTATAAATATGCCATAAAGAGAATTAAAAAAGGATACTTCGAGAGGAGCGACCGCCCCTTTAGATATGATGAAAATCGATTGTCACAATAATCGATCTTTCTTAATCTTCGGTATAAATAGTCCCTCTATCCATAGGGTCTGCCAGATTGATCCACCAAACGGATATGGGTTCTTCTATTTCAGACTGGCCATTGTTGTTCTCGTCTTTGCGGGCATAGATATACATGAAGTCATTGCCAGCGTCATACTTTGAACTGAGGACAGAATATGCCTTGGGAATTAAAGCAGTAGGCTCGACATCGGTTTGGTCGAAATGATACAACCTGCGTAAGTCCTTCCAATTGATGTAACCATCTTGGTTGGTGTCTTCATCGTAGACGGAAATCAGGTAATAGTCTCTCGATATGGCCTCGCTATTTAAGGTATCTGTTGAGTAAGAAGGATAGTAGATCGTTTTGATGAGAACCAGTTCTTCAAAAAAGAGCTTCTCTTGCTGTCGTTCTACATTATAGTGGGATAAATTGAGCATGTCTTCTCCATAAGCAGCCTCGAATCCTGGCATAAAATGGCCATTCCACTCATTCTCTCTTAATTGACTATAAGAACTGTAATTCGCATGAAATCTGGTTGACCCAATGTAATAGTATTCGCCTCTATTACTGTATTTCAGTTTGTAGATAGGGATGAGCCTGTAGTTGGGGTTGTTTGTGAGTAAGACGCCAGAGGGGCGGGTTATTAGTCCTAAGGTGTCGCCATTTTGATTGGTTTGACTAAAGCCTTCTTCTCTGGGGGTTATAGAAATTCCGGTAGTTTTCTTTGAGTCGCTCATGCAGGTAGAGAGGGTAAGAACCAAAGTTATTAAGGCAAGATGTTTGAGGTTAAAATGATTCATGTTCAGAAGAAGATCAGTTTCTATTTAGGGTATTTGATGAAGGTATGGCTAATTTTCAGACTTTGAATAAAGTCGTAGCATGCAAGATAATAGTGAAAAAAGGCAGGATGAGATTGGAGGTAAAATTTCGCGCAGGAGGGCGCTCAAATATGTAGCAGCCGTTTCCACTTTAGGGCCTTTGTCTTGTGAGCGAGTAGGCTCGGAGAGTAGCGAATTAGGATCGCCAGATTCTGTTGCCAATGAGCTATTCGCCAGTAAATGGTCGAATACCTTTGACCGAACATGGATAGGTGGAGATTACTGGGCAAACCCCATGGAAAATTGGTGTATAAAAGATGGTGGTGTAGAGACTACCCACGGTGGCGGCAACCGAAACTTACAGCTTATTACGCGCAGATTGACAGCCCCTAATCAGCCATTCGAGATGCAGGTCAAGGTAGCCTACTTGAGCCATGAAGACAATGATGGAGGTGTGGGCTTTAGACTGGGAATGCGCAATGAAATCGACGATTACAGGAGCCATTGTTTTGAGCAAAAAGGACTGGATGCTGGTGTAAAATCAGGGGAACTCATACTGGGAGAAGAAGCGGTTGGCCTAAATAATTGGGACCCCAACAAACCCTTTTTACTCATAATATCAGGAAAGCCCTCAGCGGATAAGGCACTAGTAGAATTAAAAGCTCTAGATGCTGATAGCGAGCAGGAGTTGGGAAAGATTTCTCAAGAATATGTTCCAGACCAGCTACTGGGTAATGTGGCGATTACGAGCAACTTTGCCCTATCCGATGAAGAGGCCAACGCCAATCGGTTCAGATTTACGGATTGGCGGGTTTCCGGAGAGGCGTTTTCGGGCTCCGAGAAAGACAAATTTGGTCCAATACTTTGGGCTATGTATACCCTGCACAATTCCCGGAGCAGTAGTGGGCATATACTTAGACTAAGTGCACTCACCGGACCAATGGGAGAGCGAGACGAGCAAAACCTCGAGCTGCAAGTAGAGCGCGATGGCCAATGGACAAGCATGGGTAGATCAGAGCTCGATAAGGATAGCTGGATCGCCATTTTCGAGATAGAGAACTGGCCCGCAGAGGAAGCCGTGCCCTACCGGGTTATCTACGAAGAAAAAGGTATAAACGGACAAACCAATACCGATGCCTTTCACGGAACGATAAGAGCTAATCCCAGCGGACGAAACCTAAGGATGGCGGCCCTGACTTGCCAAAACGATTATGCCTTTCCCTATGGGCCAGTAGCTGAGAATGTCGAAAAGCTGGATCCCGATATCGTCTTCTTTTCCGGAGACCAGATATATGAGTCTCATGGTGGTTTCGGCATCATTCGAGCGCCGGTTGAGATGGCCCTGCTCAACTACTTGCGCAAGTTTTACCAATTCGGTTGGGCATTCAGAGACCTTATGCGGCATGCGCCTACGGTTTGCCTACCCGATGATCACGATGTATTTCAAGGCAATCTCTGGGGAGAAGGCGGCGCACCTATGGACGATATAGATCGCGACCCATCGGCTTCGCTACTTGGCGGCTATGCCGAACCTGCCCGCTTTGTCAATGCTGTTCACCTGACCAATGCCGGTCATTTACCCAGGCCCATTCAGCCAGATCTGCGCACCAAAGGTTTGTCTACCTACTTTACGGAGTTGGTTTTTGGGGATGTCAGTTTCGCCATCCTGGCGGATCGCCAGTGGAAAAGCTCCCCGGAAAGCATCGGGCTTTTGGTCGGGCGTAATGAAGATGATGGAGCGCCCAGAGACATCAACCCGCCTGGCTTAGAGTTGCTCGGCGAAGTTCAGGAAAACTTCTTGTTGCAGTGGGGTGAAGATTGGCGGGAGCACAAGCTCAAAGCCGTATTGAGTCAGACGGTCTTCGCTGGTATTTGTACCCATCAGCCCAATCCGGGTAGGTATCTAAAATACGACTTCGACAGCAGCGGCTGGCCTTCTACTGCCCGAGATAGAGGTATAGTCAAGATGCGCCCATCCATGGCCCTGCACATTTGTGGAGACACTCATCTAACCAGCCTGGCGCAGTACGGCATCGACAAGCAGCGAGATGCCAACTGGTCTTTTTGCACACCAGCCATTGCCGCCGGTTGGCCAAGGTGGTGGCTGCCAGATGAAGTAGGCGTTCCGCACGCCATGCGGCCTGAGCACCAGCTGCCCAATACAGGCGAGTATCTGGACGGTTTCGGCAACAAGGTCTATGTGTATGCAGTAGGCAACCCCGAAGAAGGGAAATCGCCTAATCGGTATGAAAAAGCCCATGAAAAAGGTAGCGGCTTCGGTTTCATCACTTTCGATACGGTCGCTAAAACCTATACTTTAAATGCATATCGGTTTTTGATCGATGTAGAAGATGATCCCACCATTGCACAGTTTCCGGGTTGGCCCGTTACCATTCACCAAAAAGAGAATATGGGAGAAAATTTATTGAGCTAAAAGGGAATTAAAAATTTCCTCCACTCACGTCATTTTTGGACAGGATTATTGCCGCCTAAGATGTCTTTAAGATAAAGGCGTTTGGCGTATCCCTGAGTCCTTTTTGGCGAGCGCAAAGTGAAATGTTAAGGTACAATTTCTGGTCAGTAGGCTAAGTTTTTGAAGTCATAACACGACCTGAAATGAAAAAAATAATTACTTGCTTAGCTTTCGGAATTTATGCTTTCATATTAAATGGCCAATGTCCCGTACCCACATTGCTTTCACTAAATGAGGGAGAAGAAATAACCGGCGGAACCGTTTTTGATGTTGAATTCGATTACGGGTTTTATACTGGATGGGAAAATCCCATGGCCTATTTCGAATTCTCTGATGACGGAGGCGAAAATTGGCAGCTCTTTGATTCGATGGCGATCGATACGACTATTCTAGAAACCAATTCTATTTTTATTTACAATTGGATGGTTCCTGAGATAAATTCAACCAATTGTCTGTTTAGGGTTTACAAATTCATTCTCAGCTGTTGGGACGAAAGCGAAATGCCATTCCGCATCTCATCTATGACCAGCACAGCAGAGATCAGTCGGAACCCAGCAATGGATTTGCTCATTTACCCCAACCCCATCAATAGCCAGCAAACAATATATGTCGACTTTAATCGGGTGTCGAATGCAGATCAGCCCATTGTAATCAAGGATGGTCTGGGTAGGCATATTGAGACTTATACGCTTCAGGAGGGAAGTCGATCCATCCGACTAAATGGGCTGCCAGCGGGCTTGTATTATTTGTTTGCTCGCATAGACGACGTCCTCTTGGTTCGCCAGCTGCTTATCCGGTAGGTTACACAAGGGTCAACGCTTGTGTTCAGGGCTATCAAAGCCGGCCTGGCAACCTGCAGCCCACTCGTCGGGTTGATTCCCATAGGCAGGCACACCACCTTGATCCTTGAGCATTCGAGCCAGATGTAGACAATTCCAAACGAGAAAAGTCGTATTGCGGTTAGTGAAATCATTTTCAGGCCCACCAGATCCCGGATCTCGGTAAGAAGGCCCTGGACCAGCTTCACCCATCCAACCCGCATCGGCTTGGGGAGGAACGGTATAGCCAATATGCGATAATGAAAATAGAATATTCATGGCACAGTGCTTTACGCCGTCTTCATTGCCGGTTATGAGCGTGGCGCCGACTTTACCATAATCTCGGTATTGACCCTTCTCGTTAAACTGGTGCGTGTAGCCATACATACGTTCCAGGGTGCGGTTACACACAGAGGATTTCTCACCAAGCCAGACAGATGTACATAGGATCAGAATGTCGCAAGCGTCTACCTCTTTCTGAATAATCGGCCAGTCATCTTTCTCCCACTCTGGTGTTTGAGACATATCGTGGCCTAAGCCCGCGGCGATATCGTAATCCACTGGCCTGATAACTTTGGTCTCCACACCAACAGCGTGAAAAATGCGCTGGGCCACTCCGATCAATCCCTCCGTATGGGAAAGCACCGGAGTTCTATTTAAGGTGCAATTGAGGAATAGCACTTTTAAATCTTCGTATTTAGCCGGCGGATTCTCACAAAGCTTATCTGCCATTTTATTCAACTGATCACTCATGGTTTAATCTGGTTTTGGATCAATGTACGACTTAGTGCTTGATGTTGCGGTATAAAGATTTTTAGGCGAAAAATCCAAAACCTAAAATGCAACTTTTTGTTTTTATTTTTGGACTTCCGCGGGTCGGAGAGCTATCTACCTGCGGAAGTCTAAACAAAAACCTCCAACACTATGGCTTTCAAGCTCGAATCTCCATTTAGCCCTACGGGCGATCAGCCGCAGGCCATCGAGCAGTTGATCGCCGGGGTCAATGCTGGCGAAGCTCATCAGGTGCTCTTGGGGGTCACGGGCTCGGGCAAGACCTTCACCATGGCCAATGTGATTGCCGAGCTGAACCGCCCGACTCTGGTACTGACACACAACAAGACCCTGACCGCTCAGCTGTACGGGGAATTCAAGGAGTTCTTTCCCGACAATGCCGTCGAGTATTTCGTCTCCTATTACGACTACTACCAGCCCGAAGCCTATATCTCGGTCAGTGATACGTTTATCGAGAAAGACCTCTCCATCAACGAGGAGATCGACAAGTTGCGACTCCGGGCAACCACGAGTTTGCTGAGTGGGCGCAGAGACATCATCATCGTGTCTTCGGTTTCCTGCATCTATGGTATGGGCAATCCGGAAGATTACCAAAGTGGCATCATCAGGCTCAAAGTCGGTCAGCAAAAAAGTCGCAACGGACTACTCTACGACCTGGTCGATAGTCTCTACAGCCGCACAGAGACCGACTTTCGCCGAGCTACTTTCCGCGTCAAAGGCGATACCGTCGATGTGAATCTACCCTATGTCGATTTTGGCTACCGACTCACTTTTTTTGGTGACGAGATCGAGCAGATCGACAAGATAGAAACAGAGACTGGCAAGCGTATAGAGCCCATGACACACGTGGCCATATTTCCGGCCAACCTGTACATCGCACCCAAAGAGCGGCTCAACTCCATCATTCGCGATATCGAAGACGAGCTATACGAGCAAGAGCGATATTTCGAGCGCGAAGGCAGACTACTCGAAGCCAAACGCATACACGAGCGCACCCAATTCGACCTGGAGATGATGAAGGAAGTGGGCTACTGCAATGGCATAGAAAACTATAGCCGCTTTTTTGATGGCCGCCAGCAGGGCACTCGCCCATTCTGTTTACTGGATTACTTCCCCGAAGACTATATCAGCCTGATCGACGAGAGTCACGTGACCATACCGCAGGTACGTGGCATGTTTGGCGGTGACCGCGCGCGCAAATTGAGCCTGGTCAACTACGGTTTCCGCCTGCCATCGGCTATGGACAATAGGCCACTCAATTTTACCGAATTCGAAGGATTGATGAATCAGCTCGTCTACGTCAGTGCCACGCCCGGCGAATACGAGCTGGAGAAGGTCGGCGGGGTTTTTGTCGAGCAGGTCATCCGCCCAACAGGCTTGCTAGACCCACCCATAGAGGTGCGCCCTAGCCTCAATCAAATCGACGACCTGCTCGAAGAGATAGACGAGCGCCGCAAGCGCAACGAACGCGTACTGGTGACCACCCTGACCAAGCGCATGAGTGAGGAGATGACCAAATATCTGGAGTCTCTGGATGTAAAAGTGCGCTACATCCACTCGGAGGTAGACACCATGGACCGGGTGGAAATACTGCGCGATCTGCGGTTGGGTGAGTTTGATGTACTGGTGGGTGTCAACCTGCTGCGGGAGGGCCTGGACCTTCCCGAAGTAAGTCTGGTGGCCATACTGGATGCCGACAAGGAAGGCTTCTTGCGCAATGAGCGAAGTCTGACACAGACGGCAGGTCGGGCAGCGAGAAATGTCAACGGCCTGGTCATTTTCTATGCCGACGAGATCACCGACTCCATGCGGCGCACCATAGATGAGACCAACCGCCGAAGATCGATACAAATCGCCTACAATGAAGCCAATGGCATTGTGCCGCAATCACTGGCCAAAACCCGGGAAGAGATTCTGGAACGCAAGACCATTCTGGATATACGGGGTGGTCAGAAAAAGCGCGCCTACGTAGAAGCTGATCGTCCTAGCGTGGCTGCCGATCCCGTAGTCGGACACATGACCCGCGATCAACTGGAGCGCACCATAGCAGAAACCGATAAGCGGATGAAGACGGCTGCTAAGGAGCTCGATTTCATGACCGCAGCTCAGTTGCGCGACGAGCTCTTTGCACTAAAGGCCCGCTTGAAGGTGGGAGATTTTGCATAGTCTCCTACTTCAACTGCTTTCTAAGTCTGTCGAGCTCTTCTTCGCTCAAGTGCTTCCACTGACCGACTTTCAGGTCGTCTACGCGTATGTGCATGATCCTGATCCGCTTCAGTGAAACAACTTTGTAACCACAGAATTCGACCATGCGCCTAATTTGGCGGTTCAGTCCCTGAGTCAGGGTAATCTTAAAAAGATCTCGCTTAATTTTTGAGAGTTCACTAGACTCTGTCTTGGTGCCCAGCATGGGAATGGGTTTGGACATGCGCTGAAGAAATCGCTGGCTAATTGGGCGATTGACCTTGACGATATACTCCTTCTCGTGCTTGTTCTCCTTGCGCAAGATCTGATTGACGATGTCGCCATCATTAGTGAGTAAGATCAAACCCGTAGAGCCCTTGTCCAGCCTACCGATGGGAAAGATGCGTTCCTTGATCTTGATCTGATCTACGATATTGGTCTTATCGCTTCGATCTGTGGTACAGGTGATTCCCGGCGGCTTGTGATACTTTAGGTAGACGGGCTTGACGCTGGTGTTTAGTGGTTCTCCGTCCAGGGTCACTTCATCATCGGCAAACACGCGGTTTCCCTTCTTGGCCTGCATGCCATTTATGGCCAGTCGCCCTGCTTCTATCCAGGCATCAGCCTCTCGCCGCGAGCAGATTCCCGTACTACTGACGTACTTATTGAGACTAACTGAGGGGTTGGACATGTGGCGGCTGAGGGGGTTTGAAACTCTAATCTAGTTATTTTTAAAGTTCCAATTAACGGTAATAGGATTATAGCGTTTAAGTTTTCATAACCATTATAGCAGATAATAGAATCAGCAGCATTAGGACGATTATACTCACCATGGGCCATCCCATATATGGGTCATCCATAACTAGGTAGCTCTCTTGTGGTTTGTCGGGGTTGAATCTGACCATACCATTGCTACGCTCGATCATATCCTTCAGATATACTTCAGATTGTGTGGCGTCTAGCTTGAGTCGCTTACGCTCGATAAACCGGTTCTCATACAAATAGCCGTTGGCTACGTAGCGATATGGTTTGCGCAGGTAATTTGTGTAATATTTCTTCCTTTTGACTTCGTCGAATCCCATGAAGCTGAGCCTCAGTTCATCTTCCAAAAATATGGCCCTGGTCTGAGGCCAGCATAGTCGCTTTTGGCGCTCATATTCCAGATTGACAAAAGAAACAGCGATCATAGAAAAAACAATGAATAATGCGTAGAAAATCATGACTTGTCGAATTTAAAGGGTTTTTAATGCCAGAGCATAGCGCGCTTGGCTTTAGCATCGGCGTCCTTGCCTGCATCCAATAGCCGGGCACTCAGTAGATGCTGTCGGCCACTTGGTGTTCGGGTGTAAATGGGTTCAAAGCTTTGATCCATACGCTCACTCAATTCCCTGGCGAGCAATTCTGCGCCTGCCTTAGTTCCCAGAGATTTAGGTACCGGTATGTAGAGCGAACTCAAATTCCAGTCAGCAGGAGGCTTGAGCAGCAGCAACCACCTGGGGTTTTCCGCAGGCATAAATAGCTCACTCAGCGACGCGGCAAATAAGTGGCTGTCGTGCTGCTCGGCATTATCCAAAAAGCACTGCAATTCTTTAGAAGCATGGTCTTCTTCCAGGCAGACATCCTCTGCTGTTGCATAGTGAAAAATCCCTCCCTTTTCCAATGCCATACCTAGGCTTTTCCCATAGATGCTCAGTCGCTGGCGGGGGTCTGCATAGAGCCTGATCCGGTTGTTTATTTTTTCCTTTTCTCCTACATCCACAATCAGTGAAAAATAATAGCTCAATACACCGAGACTACTCAAAAAGGCGAATGGTCCGATCGCATACCAGGGCAGCAGGACTAAGCTCATCAGCCCAGCAGCTATGACGAAATTCTGGGGTTTCAGTTCATTCAGCCATTCGCGATGATCATTCGCGGCTTTCAGGCTGCTTTCCACTTCTTTGTAGAGTGTCTTATACTTCCTGTAGCTCGGAATGAGCAGAAGCGCCAGAGGAGAAAATACCCACCAGGGCACATTATTGTCAATACTTATAGCCAGACACGCCAGGCCAAAAGTCAGGATCAGCACGACCTTGTAGCTTAGCGACAGCTTCCTCAGCTCCCATTCCGTTTGCCTATGGCTGCGCTCACGATAGTGCTTCACCAGCTTATCTGATTTGGTGTAGTACCGCTCGCTTGGGGGCTTCACCGCTTCGACAAGCTGAGTTCCATGCGCCAGCGAATGGTCCCAACTATCCGAGATTTGACTGCGCTGCCCAGCTTTTTTCAACATGCTCTTTTTGAAGTCAGCAAATGCCTGCGGCTCCTCTATGCTGGCATCAAAACCGGTTCTGTCGAGTCCGTTCGTAATTCGGGGTGCTTCATCAGCAGCTACCTCCAGTTCTGGCGCGGCAAAGGCTTTGAAGCGGCGCTTTAGTTTTTTTACTTCTTCCCCGCCATGAGTCAGGCCCGGAAAAACCGTCACGGGATGCCAAATATTGGCCGTCTTACCGGGACTTCCTTTCAAGGTACGAATGGCTCGCCCGCGCATCTGATTACTCGATACGAAGCTGCCTACCCGATTGGCCAAAATCAGGCTATTGATGTGTGGAGCATCCCAGCCTTCGCCCAGCAGTGCTTTTGTTCCCACTATGATGCGCAGCAAACCACGGCCAAAAAGTTCCGTGATCCAGCGCACACTATACTTATTGTCGAGTGTGCCTTTGTCGACCAATACGTAATCGGCATTTTCGAACAGCGGCTTAGTCTTGATGACGCGCTGTGCCGGCAAGTCGGAGTAGGCCAAATCTAGAAAGTACGATTCGACATCCTTAGGTATTACAATCGTGCTGCCGGTCAGTATGCACAGCCCTTGCTGATCGAAAGCATCCAATGTCCTGCGCAGCTGTTCAAATATGGTCACTGCGCCTACCTTCGTCAGGGGCGCTCGGTCGTGCTCTGTAGTGGGCAGCAGCTCATCGAGTACAAAGTCGGTCAGTATCACCAGCCGGAGGTTTTCTGCCAATTGGCCACTCTCGAATTGCACGATCTCTGCGATGGCTTCCAGCTTATCCGTTTCGGTTTTTAAGGACTTCCGCGGGTCGGTCACCAAATCCAGTGATAGTTTGCCACCGCGCCATGCTCCAAGTTTAGTTAGCTGGCGCCTAAAGGGCTTCATGATTTGCTTGCCGTGATCCGACTCGAAATACGGATCTTCCTTCAGGGCTTTTTGCAAGAAAATCGTCGCCCAGTAGTCGTTCAGTTCCGGTGCAATCGTCACTTCGCCATGCAGTATACCCATACAGCTGGGCGGGGCTTCACTTCCCTGGGCGGCGAGTACAGACAGTAAGGCTGTGAAGTACTCAGGCGCTTCAAAAATTTCCTCGTAGTTTGCTTCCGGCTTGGCTAGCCATGGATGGTCCTGTAACCAGTAAGCCATTTCTGAGCGATGCCCGAATAACTCATATAGCTCCTGCTTGTCAGCCATCCATTGTTTTAGACTACTTACCGCTTCCCCTGAGGGCAGGATCGGATAAACGTAATCCTGGTGCGGGCAGAGATCTCCGGCTGCCACCAGCTCGGGTATGCTGATCTCCTCGTCTATCTCGCCACAGAAGCTGTGATACCGCTTCCACTCGGCCGAGCTGAC
>JBCDFE010000048.1:0-23066 GCA_039178745.1 Bacteroidota bacterium
CCCTGATCCATAGAATAGACAGCCAATTGCTGCCATCGGGAATTCTGCCTACCCCCATACTGGGAAACCAATCCATGCCATAGTAGGGGGTAGTAAAAAAGCTCGACACCAGGGTTGCGATCCAGAAAGCGGGTAAGCTGAATAATAGCAGTAGCACAAAATTTACCCTGCTGTCGAATCGACTGCCCGCTCGAGCACCGAGTCGTAGACCCAAGGGTATGGCCACTCCGTAAGCCAGTAATAAGGCCAGGATATTTACCAGAGCCGTCCATTTAAGCGCTTGCCCGATTTTTTGGCCTACGGGCTGGCGATTTAGATAGGAAATACCCAAATCTCCTCGGAAGAGGCCACACAGCCAGCGGTGGTACTGATTGTTAAAGCCATGCCAGCTGAAAGTTGGCATGAGGATCTGACTTCTGTTGGGGGAGTTTTCCAGCTGGGTTTTTAGTGTTTCTATCTCAAAAAGTTGCGCCTGATAGCGGGCTCTGTCTGTAGAATCGATAGGACTATCGCCAACGGAAATGTCAGTGAACGCCTGATTCAGATTCGACCAATTGATACTGGTTCTTGTCTCGTCGGTGGTCAGTAGCAACTCTTTGGCGGCAAGGGCTATGGAGTTGTACTCCGATTGGGAAAGTTGCCTCAGAGCCCGATAGTACTGACCAACCAAGTCGGGCTGACCGCTTAGCCGACACCAATGTTCCAGCCATTCTTTTTGCTGAGGTAGTGGTGCTTGCAGATCCTCGGGTGGTTGGGCGCCGTGAGAAAGGCTGAAATAGAACAGTGGCAGGTCTCTACCCATCTGTTTGGCGACCTGTTGGTAAATGCGCTCGTAGGCATCGGAGTCATTGTCGCGCAGATGAATTTCTTCTTGGGGTACCAGCCTGGCTACGGGGTCACCTGGCGTACACCTATTTAGAGCAAAGGCCAGCCAACTGAGTACCAGTATAGTAGGTATAAATGCGATAAAACGGCGAAGTATCAGACGCAGCATGGGACTGCAAAATACTTGGATTTCACCAGTCTTCATATTTTCGCAACCCAATGGATGCTACCCTGCGCAAAAACTTTGCTTGGGCGCTATCGGGTAGGGTTGGCAGGCTCATTTTTAGACTGGCTTCGACTCTGCTGCTCATGCGCCTCATCGAGCCCGATGTCTTTGGGCGGGTAGCTATGGCTGTACTCGTAGCCGAGTTCTTATTCATGCTGCTCGACTGGGGACTGAGCCGAAGTATGATTTACCAAGAGCAGCTCGAAAAAAGAGAATTGGGCCAGCTCAATGGCCTACACTTTTTGCTGGGTTTGTTGGCAGGTGCTGCTATTGTATTAGGCTGGTCGTGGGTCGAGCAGTTTTTTAGGACCGAGCTTTCTGACTTACTTCGCTGGGCTTTTGCCATTAGGGCCACCATCTTGCTGTGGACCATCATGCCCGAAGCTCAGCTGGAGCGGGAAGGCTTGTTCAAGTGGATGACCCAGGTAGAGCTGGTCACTTATGTGCTCGCCGTTATTCCGGCCCTTTTTTTGGCTTACTTCGAGCTTGACGAAATGGCACTCTCTGTGCGCGAGGTACTGCCCAGTGTACTCATGCTGGCCGTCTTGGTCTGGGTGCGCAAGGATTATGCTTACCTCTCCTTTGGCATAGATCGCCTCGGGCGGCACTTTCAGTTTGGCCTGCCCATTACGGTTAGCTCCATCTTGGTGTTTTTAAGTCGCCGACTAGATGATCTGCTCATCGGCCGTCGCTTTGGCGATGATCAGTTGGGAGTTTACGGGCGGGCCTATGCCTTACTCACCATGCCTTTTATGACCCTCACACGCGGTTTTGGCCGGGTTATGCTGCCCCGTATTGCCCGCGATCGCGAGCGGGGACTCGACGGCTTCGACACCTATCTTTCGGGGGTTAGATCTATCGCATGGTTAGGCTATCCTGCGGTCATTCTGGCGGTGGTTTTAGTCGAGCCGTTTGTCGATTGGTGGCTCGGGCCAGCTTGGGCACTTATGGTACCGCTGGGCAGAATATTCGCAGCTTTGGCTCTCCTACAACTTATCGGTATGCTCGAAGATGCCGTAGCTCAGGCGGCAGGGGCTACACAGCGCCAGCTCAAGTATATGGGCCCGCTCAAGTTGCTACTCATTTTTTCTGTAGTAGCAGCGGCTTGGTTTGGCCAGTCGGTCATGACCGTAGCTCTGGTATATGCCTTGGCTAGTATCGCCTATTTTCTCGTGTCTATTCACTGGTGTAGTCGATTGTTGGGAGGAGGACTTCCGCAGGTGGTGACTACCCTGTTGCAGCCCATTTTTGCTAGTACTATAGCCAGCATTCCGGCTTTAATTGTGCTCTATTTTCAGCTGGTCAGTGGGTTTTTAGCGCTTGCTCTGCCCGCTGCTATGTATGGGCTAATACTCTTGCTGGTATGGCGTTATATTTGGCCTGGCGCCTGGCGCGATATACTCCAACCATGGCTGGACAAACTCCTCGTATTCTTATCGTCGAACCCCTAGATCATATAGAGGTTGTAGCGAGGTGGAGTAGGTATTTTGCAGATGAATGCAAGACCGAAGTGATACTGGCTTTAAACAAAGGCCATTTTAAATGGGCCGAAAAAGCACTACCAGATTTTAAGTGTTTCAGTCTAGTAGATATACCCGTCCTATTACCAGAGGTCGACCTGACGATTCTGGTTACTATAGGTAACGAACCGGGTAAGTGGTGGCCTTTGCTATCGCAGCATCGCTATTGGGTGGTAGGGCATAACCTATCTCACTGGCTAGGTGGACCCATTTACGATTACCGACCAAAGAATCTTGCGCGTATCATTCGCGATCGCTGGCAAAGACCCAAGCTGCTCAAGCTGTTACAATCGGCTCAATATGTGTTGGTGCCTACTTACTCCATGTGCGATTACTTGTTGAGGCGAAGACCTGAATGGCCAGTCGTTACACTGCCTTTTTCCTTTGTTCCTAAGGGGGGTGAGCGCGAACATCGACAAGGAGATGGTAGTTCCCTAAAGATTTTTATTCCAGGCCGCATCGATACCCGATTCAGAGATTATCGTCCTGTTATTGAAGCCATTCGGTTATTCCCGCCGAATTCGCAAAAGATAACTTTAGTTCTGGCTGGCCGAATAGTCAGCCAGCATATTGTAAATCAATTTGCTAGTATGGCTCCATGGCTAGAATTAGTCTATCAGCAAGATGGCCTGGATGATCAGGCATTCCACAGGCACTTAACCGATTGTGATTTAGTAATTGCTCCGCTTCGATGGAGTGTCCGCTCCGGAGCTTACCGAGAATTTTTAGGCCATACAAAAATCAGTGGAGCCATTTTCGATGCCATCGCAGCGAATAAAGTGCTCCTCTTACCCGACTGGCATCCTAGGGTTTGGAGTAGGCAGAGTGGATACGGCAATGGTGCCGACCTTATTAAGTTGATAAACGGATAGAGCCTTAGACGGAATGACTAAGCTTTAGCTGGTTTGCGCCTATCTATTTGATCCGATAAAAGCTCGTTACCCGAAACCCAGCGCTACGTCTTCTACTCGTTTCTGCCTGGGTCTCTCCTGGCCTGAACAGGTCGCTGAATCCGGCCAGAAAGCGACCTTCCAACTGAAAGGACAAAGGGCCAAAGTGGAGATATACACCACCTCCAAAAACGAGTCCGTATGTAATTCTGCCGCTATAGGATTGACGGTAATAGCTTCGCTCAAATTCTTGAACAAAAAACTCGTCGGGTATCTCTTCTTGGTCTGCTATGGGGAAGCTGACGTAGCAGCCGCCTTGAAGGACAGGCCTTATTAACCCCCGCCCGAATGATAGCTGAGTAAACAACTGGGTAGTCAGGAAATCTATCGACCTGCGGTAGCTCTCATCCAGACTATCCTGTGTTTCTAGCCAACCGGCTTGGTCGTAGTTGATCTCGGCCATAAACCCTACGCTCTTGCGATCGAAATACCGGAGAGATAGCCCCAGGTTTATGCCATTTATGGGCTCTTGAGAGACGTTCAGTGCGTCGGGAAAATCCACCTCCGAAGACCAGCTGCCCACGCCAAAACCGACCTCTAGCTCAGGCTCGAAGTCTGTGGCGCGCTGGGCAGAGAGCAACGTGGCATACAAAAGGACAAAACCCATAAGCAATAGTCGCATACCGCAAAGGTAGGGCTTTGAGGAAATGAATGGAGGTATCGTAGATTAGGCCAATAATTTTAAAAATCCTTTTCTGATGAGTAAGCTGTTTAGAGAAACTTTTGAAGACTGGTTTCATAGACCCCGCTATCTGGTGCTATTGCTTGGCCTTTTATTGCTGATCATTTTGCCGCCGGTATCTGCCGCACTTCAGGCGGGAAACCTGATTTTGTATATCTCTTATGGCCTGGTTTTAATCCTCGCAGCACTTTTTACGACGACTAGCTATCGAGAGTGGGGATTATTGCTCTTCCTCGGTATTTTTAGCTTTGTGGTATTCGTAGTTTGGGGAGAGCGGCACTCCAACTGGAGTTGGATAAATGCCATTGTAACGTTTATATTTTTTAGCTACGTCTTTAGAAAACTGCTGCTCTATATTCTAAAGGAAAAGGATGTAACTGTCAATACCATCTATGCGGTCATTTGTGGATACATGATTCTGGGCGTCGTGTTTGCACCTCTACTCGCAATTCTTCAAAATCAAGTTCATTCTGTATCCATTCAGGCATCGATACTCGATTTCTATGACCTGATATACTACAGCTTTATTACCCTGACTACAGTAGGATATGGAGACATTGTACCGACCAATCAGATCATCAAGTCGGTTTCTATAATCATTGCTATTGCCGGGCAGATATACCTCACTTTTGTGGTGGCGATCATCATTGGCAAATATCTCGCTAGTAATTCGCAGACAAGCTCCTAGTGGGCTAGCCCACTAGGCTCGCTTGATACCAAACAAGATTTTATATACCACAGGAACAAATAATAGGGTGATGACCGTGGCAAAAAGCAAGCCTATCATGATAGAAATGGCCATGGGCTCCCACATCTCTCCACCACCCAAGTAAAGTGGAATCATGCCTAGAGTAGTGGTGAAAGTAGTGAGCAAAATAGGCCTGAAACGCTGCTGAGCAGCATTTAGAATGGCCTCGTATCTCGATACGCTAGACTCTTCTTCAATCTGAATACGATCGATCAGTACAATGGCATTATTTATTACGATGCCCGCAAGAGATATAATACCGAGAAAAGCCATGAACCCGAAGTAGGAGCGGAAGGCAAGCAAACCAAGTATAACACCAATGATACCTAGCGGAATACTGCTCAATACTATTCCCGTTTTGCGGAAGGAATTGAACTGAGAGATCAACAATAGAATGATGATAAATCCAGCGAGGGGAAGTTTAGCAAATACAGCGCCCAGAGCCTCTTCACTTTGCTCACTTTCGCCACCCAACTCATAATTGTAGTTGATTGGCCATGTGGCATACTGCTCTTCTAGCCAGGGATTGAGCGCTGATGTGATGTCTGTAGCCGTGGCATCGCCGCGCGTATCGCAGCTCACAATGATGGTCCGAAATAAATCCCGTCGTTTAATATTGGCATATTGCCACTCGGTGTTCACTTGTGCTACCTGCGATAGGGGCACGTTTCTTCCTGTATTCTGAGAGAAGATGGGTAGACTGGCCAAAGCGGTGGGTGGAATGTCTTGCCCGGTTTCAGACCGCATTACAATGGGAATATTGTCTTCGCCATCTCTGTAACTTCCGGCATTGAATCCGCTCAGGGCGGTTTGCAGAGAAATGGCAATGTCCTGGTTGGTCAACCCTGCGCGGTTTGCCAGGTCCTGGTCTACGTCAACAGCAATCTTTTTTATTCTTGGCCCCCAGCTGTCTTTAATATTTTGAGTAATCGACATAGCGCTCATGAATTGCTTGACAGCCTCACTGAGCTCGTATAAGACTACAGGGTCATTGCCTGAGATACGCACTTCTACATCGGCCCCACTGCCGGGGCCATTGGCCAATGGGGCGATGGTAAATTCTGCATTGGGAAAGTTGCGGAAAGTAAAATCGCTCAGTTTGTCGATAACCAGATTGTTGTCCTCAAAGCTACTCGTGTTGAGTAGCATGTGCGCATAGCCGGTATTCGCTTCTCCTGGCTGATAGCCCAGGTCATAGCTCTTTGGACCTTCGGAGACGAAGGATGCATAATCTACTATTCCCTGAGATCGCTCGTCGCCTAATAGCAACTCCCGGTTGATGAAAACCTCTAACTCTTCGATGACCTCTGCGGTGCGTTCAATTTTGGTGCCCTGTGGAAGATTCATGTCTACAGTCACCAAATTGCGGTCACTGTCTGGGAAGAAGATGAAAGGCAGTAGTGAGAACAGCGATATAGACCCCACAAACATGCCTGCGATCAGTAGAACAATAAGCCATGATCTCTTTAGTCCCCACTCCAACAAACGTCGATAATACACGGCCAGGCGATCAAAAAGACCCGGCTTGCTGTCTTCCCCTTTGGTATTCACTTTAATGAAGGCAATACCAAGCATAGGAATGATGGTCATGGCCATTAGCCAGGAAGACAATAAAGCCATCGTGATGACTACAAACAGCGGCCCCATCATTTCTCCCATCGCATTGTCTGCCAGATAGAAAGCCAAAAAGGCTGCGGAGGTGGTCAGTGAGGAGGTAAGTAGTGGAACGGCCAATTCCTGACAGGCACCGATAGCTGCTTCTTTGGCTGGAATGCCTTCTTCCATTTTGACCATCATGGCCTCTGAGACTACGATTGCATTATCGACCAATAAGCCAAGCGCCATGATCAAGGCAGCCAGGCTTACCTGGTTGAGGCCTACCTCGAAGGAGTTCATGAGCATGAGGGTCATGATCATGGAAAATGGGATCAGGCTGGCTACTACAATACCGGTCCTGACACCCAGGAATAAAAGCATGACGAGCAGTACGATGGTAATAGACTGCAAGACGTTTGAAACGAAATCTGAAATCTTGGTGCTGACATAGGTGTCGCTGGAAGAGATTCGATTCAGGTCCATGCCCAGTGGCAGCTTGGTTTGATAACCGTCAATTTTCAGGTCGATCTGCTCACCTAGCTGGATCAGGTTAGCACCGTCTTTCAGGGCAACGGCTATGACGAGCGCGTCTTGACCATTGTATTTTACGATTCTGTTGGCAGGAGTAGCGTATCCTCTGGTGATTTTTGTTATGTCTCCCAGTTTGATGCTCTCTTGCCCCTGCCCGGGATTGATGATGATGTCTTCAAGGTCTGAGATTCGTTCAAAGTTGCCGGTTGGTTCCAGTACGACCCGCTCGTCCTCCAGGCTGACAGATCCGCCGGGAAATACAATGTTGGTTGAGGATATGATGCTTTGGAGTTGGGCTGCAGAGATGCCCAATCTGGCCAATCTGGCATTGTCAAATTCTACATAGACTTGCTCATCCTGAACCCCACTGATCACGACTTCTGAAGCGTCATCCAATTTGATGATGTCGTCTCTGATGTCATCCGCAGTCTGCTTTAATTCGTAGAAAGAGAACCCATCTCCAGTCAGTGCGTACTGAAGCCCGTAAACGACCCCTATGTCGTCGTCATTAATGACCGGAGGGTTCACTCCGTTTGGCAACTCGGCTTCTAGGTTTTCTACCTTTCTTCTGAGCCTGTCCCATATGGCTTGCAAATCTTTTTCTTCGATATTGTCAACGAGGGCAACTTGCACTACAGATAAGCCCGTACGGCTTTCGCTGGTGACGTCTTTTAACTCGGGAAGTTCCTGGGCTACCTTTTCAATCTTATCTGTGATCAGTTCCTCTACTCGCTCAGGAGAAGCGCCGGGAAATTGAGTCACTACGGTGCAGGTCCTCACAGTAAATGGTGGCATGGAATCTCTCGATAAGCTTTGGTAGCCTACCAAACCGAGTGCCAGGATGACGATCAAGATCATGGCCGTTACCCGATTGTTGTCAATTGCGAAGCGAGTTAAATTCATGGTGCGTGATGATTAAAAATAGAGATTGGGAGATATCACTATTACTCTTCCATTAGCATGATTGGCATACCGTCTAGCAGAGATTTAAGTCCTGCCGTGGCCACCAGGTCTCCTTTTTCAAGCCCGCTTTTCAATAAGAAGCCCTCTTCTGTTAGACCTGCTAATTCAACAGTTCGGCGCATGGCCCTATATCCTCCATCTGTCTGAGCTTCCAGGATAAATACGAAGTTGCCATCGCTATTTTCTCCAACGGCCTGGACCGGGCAGATCAAGGTTGCCTGATCAACCGCCTCGCCATTCGGGAGCCTTACATTAGCTGCCATGCCGGGTCTAATCCTGTCGTCATCCTCTTCCAGTCTGATGATGGCCGGATAGGTAGTCGCAGTGCCGGCAATGTAGCTGAGCTCCCTGACGGAGCCGTTGAACACTTCACCAGGGAGAACTGAAAAATCGACTTGCACTTCCAGTCCGTTAGAAATTTGACTGATCATATTTTCGGGCACACCGACACTCACCTCCAGATTTTCTACTGAGCTCAAAGTCACGATGGGGGTACCTGTGTTGACCAGTTCATTCACTTCTACGTGTACGGCTGAAATAACCCCGGAAAAAGGTGCTTTCAGCTGGGTGTAGCTCACCTGATTTCTGGCGGCTTCCAATTGGCGGGTGGCTGAAATCAGAGAAGACTGTACGGCCTCGTAATTGGATTCTGCGCTTTCCAGATTCAACTTGGCCTGCTCGAAGTCACTCAGTGGTACACTGTTGTTTTCGTAAAGCTGCTCTATTCGCCGATAATTGCTGCGGGCATTGGCCAGTTGGTTTTCTGCAGAGACTAAGTTGGCATTGGCGCCTTGCTCTGATGCAGCCGCCTGATCTCGCGAAATAGAATAGTCTACAGGGTCTAGAGTGGCAATCAATTGTCCGCGTCTCACCCGGTCTCCAAGCTTGACGTTCAGGTTGCGAATGCTGCCACCTACTCTGAAGCTGATATTGGACTGTTGGTCCGCTTGCGCCACACCGGAAAGAGAATACGCATTCAGGCTGCCGGCCTGATCAATAGTAGCGTATCGAACTGGCCTGAGTAAAGGCTCGGTGGTCGTTTCTGTATTTGAACTTCCGCAGGTCGATAGCATGACCATACTGCCGATGGCCAAACAGTAGCTGTACCAATTCATAGTTATTGGCGGTTTGATGTAAATTGAATATATCTTGAATAAAAGCCGTCTCTCTGCCCTGGGTCTGCCACAAAGTGGAAGTACCCGATCGAGCGTTCTAAATTGAGGTAATCGCTGATGAAGGTGTAAACGGCAGTTGTTGCGTTGATGTCGGTTTGCAGCAGCGCGTTTTGAGCGTCGAGCAAAGAAGTGATATTCAATAGCCCTTGTTGATAGTTGTCTTGTGCAATAGCGAAGCTATTTTGGGCTGCCTCCAGGGCTATTTCGGAAAGCTGGACCCGGGAATATGAAGCATATACGTTTTCCAGATTGGCTCGCACCTGCAGCTCTAAGTTGTTTCGCAGATTGCCCAGCTGGTCGCCCAAACGATTGATGTCTACTCGTGTTTGCTGTTGTTGAAACCGACGGGAATTGCCCTGGAAAATGGGCATCTGTGCACTGACGGCAGTGCTCAGCGTACTTACCTGCTCGATGGGCATGACCCCTTCCGGGTAACCCGAATTAGCAATGGGCAGATTGTACTCTGAATTTAATACGATCTGGGGTAGATAGAATGCCCGGTTCTGAGATTTCAGGCTTCTTTCTTGTGCCGCTATGGCCGCTTCAATTTGCTTGATTTCAGGCAAATTGCGCATGGCTTCCTGAACGAAAAAGTCACCCAGTATGTTGGCATCTCCCGGGTTGTTGATCGACGCTGCAATTCGTTCGTCCATAACCAGAAATGATATATCTGCATCGGTTTCCAGGTTCTGCAGTTCATACTCGTCATTGATGGGTCTGTTGAGGATGCTGTTTAGCGCAAATCGAGCTTGTCGGGATGAGGCCAGAGCGTTGTTGAGATCGATATTATCTAAAGCGAGTTCGCTCTCTAAGCGATATACGTCGCTGGTTCCTGAAAAACCGACCTGCTCTTTAGCCTGGGCAATGTCCAGGTTTTTACGAGTGAGCCCCAGGTTTTCATTGCGCAACTCGACCAGTGCTTGTGCCTGAAGAATATTGAGATAGCCATTGCAGACATCTACGATAACATCCAGCTCATTTTGCCTCAATACCTGAGCGGTACTCTCTCTCAGAAAACGCTGAATGGCTATATTGGCCAGGGCGGGTTCGGAAAGAATAAGCTGGGTAAAGGTGGCGGTTCCTGATAGCGCAAACCGGCTCCGTAAACCAAAAGAATTTCTGACGGAGTTGTCGTCTAGCCTGAGTCCGGTTGCTGTTACATCTAATTGGGGGAGGTAGTTGGAGCGAGCCACTTTAATGTCCAAATCGCTGATGCGCAAGTCTCGCTGGGCGGCACTTAGCTCCAGGTTTTGCTCCAATCCTTCAACAACAGCAGACCTCAGACTCATACCGGCGCCCGAAGAGGTCATATCATTGACATCGACTAAGATGGCGTCTGCTAGTATATCCCAAGAGGGGTACAGCCCGGTTTGCTTGGCCGTCTTCATGCTGATCAGCAAATTTTCGGTGAAGCTTTGCATACGGACAGGGATATCTTCAGCAGCTACGCCTTCCGTGATTTTGAGCACATTGAGCGCCACTCGCCTGGGAAGCCGATCTAGGTTCGAATCGGTGTCGAAAGCTGCATACCCGCCAATCTGCATAGCCGGATTGCTGAGTAGGGAGAATGTAATCTGTGACCGTTGAGCGAGGCCCTGATACATGGTTCTTTGCTGTTCGAGACTCAGTACCCGATTGAGCGGAAAAGCAAATACGACCTCCGAGCTGGTTGGTATAGTACTCAGCGGATCTTCGTTACTCCTTATGGGTACAAGTTGGAAGTTGATGTCGGGCTTGGGCAGTCGGCTCCTCACAAACTCCTGAATATTGAAGGAGTTGTCGTTAGATTGGCCATCTATCAACACGATTAAGTCTTCGTACGGCCTTATTTGATAAAGAGTAGCCAGATCTCGCTCCAAACTGAAAAAGGATTGGACATACGTCAGGTTGGGTGTTCCCGAAGTCCCTTCATCTGATAAGGGGACGCCCTGTAGCTCGTTATCGATGATGATAGAGAGAATAGTAGGTTTCGGATAATTGGGGAGGCGGCTGAGGTAGCTGCCAATTTCCAGACCTGCTCCAATGATAATTTCCGAATTCTGATAAGCTGTATTCAGGCGCTCGGGAAAACCTTCTTCTTCCATACTGATTTGCCGATAGGCCAAATCGTATTCGTCTTGCAAGAGCACATTGATCTCTTCTTGCATGCGAGGCACTAAAAATTCAGTGCTATCGCTAAATTGATCAAGGACGAAGGTGATGTTGATAGTCGATTGACCACACAACCAAAAGCTCATGCTTAGCCAAGCAAAGGTGAATAGCAGGCGCCTCTGCATAATTTAGATAGGTTTACTCATCTGCAAGAAAGTGACTAATGTCAGTTTAGCCAAGTATAGACCTTTCAAACCGTCGGAAGAGACGAATAAATTAATCTAGATTAACTTTCACAGAGCTTATCGCTGCCACAAATACAGCATCTGGTCCTGCCAGCGATCGTGGATGCTATCGATAGGAGCGACATTTGACAATTCAGGTGATAGATACCACCGTCCGGGGATTGGCTCTTCATCATATCGCATGACCTCCTCTTGTAGCCTGGTCAGATAATAAGGAATCTGATAGGTGATCAATGGAGCGGTTTTTAGCTCGACTTCCTTGAGGGTTTTGCCCAGTATCGAAAAATCTGACTCGTATATATAGGCGTCTCCTGTCCAGTAAATAGGACTCGCTTTTTGCAATAAGTTTTCTACTTGAGCACGATAGTGTCTGCCATCTGTACGCTGCTGCTGTAAAGGGAAGTAGACGAGATTGAACAACAGCCGAGCGATGATGAGCCAGCGAAAGACCCACCAATAGTGATGGATGGATGATTGGGTGTTTGGATGATTTGATGACTGAATTTTGGGGTGACTGGATTTTTGGATGATTGGATCTATTGATGTCCAAAACTTATAGGCACACCATCCAAGGAGCAAACCTATAACCGGACCTGCCCAATTGAGAAGGGGTTCGTCGATGTCAAGCGGTAAAAAAGGCAAAGCCAGACCACCCGCAGTGCCGAGAAACATAGCAAAAAGCAATAGGACATTAAACCAGCGAATTCCTTTCGTTTCGGCCTTTAGGGCTAAATACAAGCACTTGGCAGAAAGAATCCCGGCAGGTGCTAAAAAGAAGTACAAGTATCGACTTTTGTGATCTCCGGTTATCCAGTAGATGGGCAAATTGACTAGAAGAAAAATGATGATAAAGCGAGACAACTCGTCTGCCCATAGTGATCTGCGGACCTGCGGAAGTACAGAAAAAAACAATCCCAATCCCCAGGGAACGATCAGCTTGAGAAAGTCTAGCGGAAATTCAAGTGTACCCTTCAACGTATCTGTCCAGGCAGTCTCGAAACCCGTTCGCTGTCCGGCCTCTTTCCACTGCCTCACTAAAAAAGCGGCCACATCATCTCCCTGAGCATAAGCCCACAGATAGCTACCAACAAGTGCTGCGAATAGGCCTATTCCGGCGAAGTGCCAGCCACTAAAAAGCCACTTCCATTTGCGCTGAAAGACCAGCCAGGCCACTATAGTAAAGCCCTGCGCGGCCATAGCAGGAAGCCCTTTGGTCAAGGCACCCACAGCAGCCAGGGCATAGCTGCCCAGAAATAATAGCTGCTTTCGATCTTCTTGTTCACCTCGGAAAATACAGGCCAGTTGTCCAAAAATGACTAACGCCAGAAACAGGTCGATCTCGCCTGCATTGACCGTACCATAAAAGAGCAAATGGCCGCTGGTCAGAAAACAAAAAGCAGCAAAAAGAGCATGCTCTTTACCCCAGGATTTTCTCGAAAACAGGTAGCCACAGTAACCCAAGAGCAAAAAACTCAAAAGCCCGGGTAGCCTGATCACCCACTCTGCTGCGCTGCCCGTCAGATGGATGAAAAGCGACTGTATCCAGTTGTATAGCGGTGGTTTGTTGTAGTAGGGGTAGTCGTGTATTTCGGGCCTTAGCCAGTGCCCTTCCATGGCCATTTCCAGACTCACTATGGCACGGCGAGGCTCTTCAGCCCTGAGTTCCAGCTGATTGCTCCAGCCGATGATGACGATGGCCAGGCCGAGAAATAAAAACCAGTAATGACGTTTGGGCACGGCCCCAAAATAGGATAAAAGGGCGACCGAGTAAAGATTAGTTGATGCGCATCAGCGTCAGCCGCACGGCCATGTTGAATAAATTGCGATTCAGGTTGTTTTCTTCGTTAATTGTATTGCCCAGGATATAGTACTGAAACTGCGGCTGTACACCCAGTACCAGCTTGCGCCCCAGCCTGCGCTCGAAGCCCAGACCCGACATAAAACCAATATTGAAGCCCCGGTAATTATCGTCTTTCAGTGCGCTGGTGGGGGCCTCTCCGGACCTGAATGTCGTTTCTTCGAATTCCTGGCCAAAGTGAATTGATGGGCTCAGGCCAAAGCTGAATACAAAGCTGCTGCGCTCTCCAAAATTTTGATAGAAATCCAACCAGAGCGGCGCCTCGAATATCTGGGTGCGGTAGGCTACTTCTGTACTTATGGGTGGGTTCAGCTCAGGGAAGTCGCGTCGATTGCCATCAAAGCCTGTAGATTGATATCTGAGCCCTAATCGAGTACCGATCTTTTCCGCTCTATTGCGATAAAAAATACCGAGTCCATAACCAAAGGTTGCCGTTTCCTGGGCTTCTATGGCCCGCACCTCGTCTACATCTATCTGCACAGCTGCTACCAATCTTCTGCTGCCGATGTGTGGTAGTACCTCTATGCCCCAGCCGTTGAGTATAAAATCTTGTGCGGTGAGAGTTGTGCCGGCTACGGTAGCCAAAACGAAAAAGATGATGCGCATACATGGGGTTTTAAAAGAAGATGGGGGAGACTACAGCTAGGATCAAAACTAGCCAATCTTAGCGAGGGCCGCCACTATAACGTTATACCCAAGCTGCATTGTACTTTTACCAAATGAAGAATTGGAGTCGACTAGCGCAAAGATCGATCGCTGCAATGATACTCGTGTTATTCCTGTGCACTTCTCTACCTGAATGCTTCGGGCAGACTAGCGCAAGTGGGCAGCACAGCCAGTCCAGCCTGCTGCTTCCGGGTAGTCCTACTTATGACTGGCTGGAAAGGATGCGCATTAAAGCGCAGGATGCTTCCCTTACTTTTCCCGCTTCCTCGCCAGCGGTGTTTCCATTGGAAAGAGGCGAAGTAGCCAGACTTGCAGACACGCTCGCGAGTCAGCTTACCTTAAGTCGGACAGATCAATTTTGGTACAATTACACCAAAACAGACAATTGGCGCTTCTTTTCTTCGACTTATCCAGATCAGAAAGATCGCTCCTTCTACAAGACGCCAGCCAATTTATTCGAAGTCAATACACCTGAATTCTATCTGCGCATCAATCCGATACTCGATTTGCGCTACGGCAAAATGGCAGATGACCGCGAAGATTATTTTTACAATAGGCGAGGCGTGGACCTTTGGGGTGGACTAGACAACAAGGTCCATTTTCATTTTCAATTGCTGGAAACTCAGCGCAGCCTGCCCAATTTTCTTCGCCAATTTCGCGAGCAGACCGGAGGCGTGCCAGGAGCGGGTTTTATAAAAGATTACGAGTTCGAGAGCCTGAACGTTAGAAGTGGCGTTGATTTTTTGCAAAGTGTAGGCTATGTCGGCCTGCGGGTCAGCGAGCATCTTAGCATGCGTTTTGGTTATGGTAGCCAGTTCATTGGACGAGGTGAGCGGTCTTTGCTACTCAGCGATTTCAGCAACAACTATCCCTACCTACAACTCAACTGGCGCGTCTGGAAACTGCACTACCAGAATATCTTCGCCGAGTTGACCAACAGCCCTTCGGCTACCAGCACGCCAGGTACGCCCCTACCTAAAAAGTATCTGGCGGCTCATCACTTGGGATTGCATATCGGCAAGCGCTTGGAAGTCGGCATATTCGAATCGGTCATATTCAACAGAGAGGAGGGCTTCGAATGGGGATACTTGAACCCACTTATTTTGTACCGGACTGTCGAGCAAAGCCTCGGTAGTCCCGATAATGTGCTGCTTGGTTTTGACCTGAGTTACACTCTGCCTCATGGCCTTTTATTTTACAGCCAGCTGGTGCTCGATGAGTTTGTATTCCGGGAGCTGTTCATCGAACGAAGAGGTTGGTGGGCCAACAAGTTTGGGTACCAGCTGGGACTGAAATGGATAGATGTCTTAGGGGTAGACCAATTTGACATAGGCATAGAACACAATCGGGTCAGGCCGTATACCTATACGCATCGCACGGCACTGAGTAACTACACCCACTTTGGCATGCCATTGGCCCATCCGCTAGGCGCCAATTTTAAAGAGACCATTTTGCAGGCCAGCTACTGGCCGGTGCCTCGTCTGAGCCTAAATGCACGATTGTACATAATCGATCAGGGTGAGGGCGCTGATGATCTGGTCGTGGGAGAAGATATTAATATAGCAAGTGATGAAAGAGGGCGAGAGTTTGGCAATGAAATCGGTCAGGGTATCGCCTACAGCAACTTGTTATTTACAGGCGAAGCCAGCTATATGCTCAAGCACAATCTGTTTGTGGAAGCTACTTTTCTGACGCGCGACAAAGATTCTAGCCTAGATGATCGCGATCTCGCTACTAGCTACCTCTATTTGGGTCTCAGATGGAATGTGGGAAAAAGAAGAGATTGGTTTTAGTTTTGACCGAATACACAGAAACTTGTCTTAAAATCGATTATAACAATACAAGTGTATTGTTGCAAACAAAAGCTCTTATAACAGCAGACTACTTTTGAAAGCATTCTTCCTCAATTAGAACTACCCCATGCGTTCTTGGATTGCTTTTTTAGTCGGTTGTAGCTTGCTTTCTTCTCTTTGGTTTGTATCCGGGCCTTCAGATCTCGAGCAGTCTGACCACTCAGCTCAAGCGAGTTATTTTGGCCCCAGTATGGTTGGTTTACGCGACTCTACTCCAACACCCCATGGCGTTCATGCCGATCATCTCAACTGCGGTGCTGACAAGCTTTATCTTAGTGCCTCTGAGGAACTAATCGGCAGGCAGCGTGAACTTGAAATAGCCTATCAGGATTGGGCGAGAAGAAGGCGCTCGCCGGACGAGTTAAGAGGCCAACCCGCGGAAGTCCAAAATACCAATCCGCCTCCCTTCGAACTTCCCATCGTATTTCACATACTGCACAACAATGGACCTGAGAACATCAGTGATGCTAGGGTACAAACTTCTCTGGATCAGCTCAATGCTTCTATGGCCAATATGGGCTACTATGATCAGGGTACTGGAGTGAATACACAAATCCAATTTTGCTTGGCGCAGCGAACTCCCGACAACCTACCGAGCAATGGCATCACACGGCAAGTAACCACGCTGACTGAAGTGAACGCCGACTCTGAAGATCTAGCCCTAAAAGACCTAGCGCGCTGGACACCCACTGAATACGTAAATGTATATGTGGTGCGAGAGATATGTGGCCTGGGATTCGGTTGCGGTGTGGCTGGTTATGCTTATTTGCCCGGTGCGCACGGTGGGCCATTGGACGGAATCGTTATCGAGGCTCGCTGGATGGGCGAAGATGAAGCCGATAATAGTGTACTGACGCATGAAGTTGGGCACTATCTCGGACTGAGGCACACCTTTCAGGGAGGATGTACCAACAATGATTGTCTTGCAGATGGTGATGCGGTTTGCGATACGCCGCCCGACAACTCGACTACTCCCGTTCCCTGCTCGGGCAGTGTAAATACCTGTACAACAGATACTGATAGTGGCTTTTCTACCGACCAGAACGATATGTTCATCAACTATATGGACTATGGATTCTTCAATTGTTATTCGGCTTTCACAGCTGGCCAGGCCGACCGAATGGCCTTTTTTATAGACAATACGCGATCTAGTCTCTTAGATAGCTACGGTTGCCGCCAACCTTGCCCGGAATTGGTCTCTGCAAGCCTGACAGGAGCGCCTGGCGGTACGCTATTAGTCGGTGATGCCATCAACCTAACGAGTACCAGTACGGGCACCAACACCAACAGTTGGTTTATAGACGGCGTGTTCCAAACGACTGGTACCAACTTCAATTTTACCTTCACAGCTCCTGGTGTTTATACCATTACGCTACAGGCTAATAGTAGCGTTCCTGTACTGTGTGAAGGTGATGAGTTATCCTTCACTATTGAGGTAGTCTGTCCATTCGAAGCCGATATTTCGGCCGATATTCAATTTCCTACAGAATTTGAGACCGTCAATTACAGTACCACAGCTGATGCAGACACCTATGAGTGGACGGTTGACGGAGTTTTTGTGAGCGATGCGGTGTCTTTCCCTTATAATTTTCCGGGTTCGGGTATATACGAGCTTTGCTTGACCAAAACGGCCAGTAATTGTCAGCTGACTTCCTGCGAGACCATATTTGTAACCAATGCTTTTCAGCCATGTAGTGGACAGACTTTTGCCCAGTATATACAAGTCGATGTAACGGAAGAAGACCAGATATTTTATCCCTTTTATTCGGCCATTGAGCTAGACGGCGCCGACCTGGCTCTGGCTGGTGCCACCAGCAATGCGATCTATTTTGCCAAGGTCACGGCAGTCGGTCAACCGATATGGAGCCGAAGAATACTATTCGAAGATATTTTCAATGCTTCTGGCATTACAGAACAAGTAGAAGACTTTCATTTCTACATCGACAATGATGGCCACTATCTCTTTTTTGGTTCTTATGGGCAGCAGCTGGGTGGTAAAAACGTACTGGTCAAATACGATCCAGATAATGATCAGTTGGTATTTGCTCGATCATTTGATCTGCCTGCACACTTCGCCTTGCATATTGATCAGCAGCCAGGCTCAGGTGATTATTTTTTGATCAACCGACAGCCCAATACCATACTGACTGACTGGCAAATGGATTTTTTCACTGTCGATGGCAATACTGGCGAGCTGAGTGGTGCCAGCCTCAACCAGTCTTGGGGCTTATTCGGTAGCCGGGTGCTCTTTGCACGCGATGCTCAATGGCATAACAATCGTTTGTATACCGTCTCCACTGTTGGAACAGAAGCCAATGTAGAAACCGGCGATGCAACGACCGCTCAGGCATTTGATGCCAATGGGCAATTGATCTGGTCTCGGTCATTGTTTCAAGGTACAAATGGTACGCTTAGCCTTCTGGCAGACAGAATTTGGGTAGATGACGATGGTATTTTAAGCGTAAGCCGGATTACAAATAACCTGGGCGAGGGTGTGGCCCAGAATTTCAATAAGCTCGACCTCGATGGCAATGTAGAATGGCAACGCACCTTCATAATCGATCTCAATGAAAAGATCGTGGGTTTGAGGCGGTTCCAGGGAGGATACCTGGCTCTGGTCAACTTCGATGTCGAGAGCTTTCCATCTCAGTCCAGTATTGGTCTGATCTATATCGATGATCAAGGCGAACTGATCTGGTCGCGCAGCTATGGAGACGGTTATAGCATCCGGTTCAATAATAGCCAGCATCTGCTTACAGCTGGCGAATTTATTTTTATTACTGGAGGCCTTAGCATTAGTTCGGCGACAAGCCCAATGGAAAATCAGGCATTCCTCTTTCGTCTGGACAACTTCGGCCTTTTTCAGGACGAATGCTTGCAGATCGGTGATCTTCCCGTAATACCGGTAGATGCCGATGAAGAGTGGGTGGATCTTCCACTTATTGGCTCTTCAACAGCCATTACAGAACTAGCTGATACTTACGAGCTTCAGCCCGTTACTTACCAACCAAACAATACCTGCAATTCGCCTTGTTTTGAAATTTGCGACAATGGCATAGACGATGATTTCAATGGCGAGACAGACTGCGAAGATGCCGCTCTGGCTCAAACTTGTTGTTGCCTGCCTGGGCCAGGCGCACCAAACCTGCCAACGGATAGCCTGCTTTGTCCAGGAGAGACTATTACTGTAACCGTACCGGCATTAGAAGGAGGGAGCTTTAGCTGGTCTTCGGGGGGCGCAGACAGTACATTGGTTATAGATGAGCCTGGCGACTATTCCCTGACCATTATTGATAGCTGTGGAAGAGATACAACCGTATCGGTGGTCGTAGATTTTCGTCCGCCTAGTACGCCACCTGATCTGGGGCCCGATGTCGTAATATGTGCAAATGGCGTGACCACTTTCGATGCTGGACCTGGCTGGGCCAGTATCTTGTGGTTTGACTTTACCAACGAGCAAACAGCTTCCGCATTTGGTCCAGGCAATTTTTGGTTGCAAGTGACCGATAGCTGTGGCCAAGTGTACACGGATACGGTAAACGTGACTGTAGAGCCTGCTACCGAGCTAGATTTGGGGCCCCAGGATAGCTCCATTGTTTGCGGTACTGACAGCATCACACTTTCTGCTCCTCTGGGCTACGATCGCTACGAGTGGCTGCCTATCGGGCCGCTAAATTGCAATGATTGCCCTGTTGTACGAGTAGAGGTGCCAACTCCTGGCGATAGTCTGACCATTTTTGCCGTAGGTGTTACCGAGGATGGCTGTGCAGCGGGCGATTCGATCAGAATTTGGACTTCCGCTGGTCAGGGACTAAATACAAGTGCCGAGTTTTGTGCAGGTACTACCTTCATTTTTGGCGATACGACTTTTACGCAAGGTGGGCAGTATATTTTCAATAGTGGTTGTGGCTCGCCCGATACCCTAAACTTGATTGAGTTGCCACCTATTCCGATGCTATCGGAGACCTTTGATCTCTGCGCTGGCGATTCGCTCTTTATCAATGGCCAGTGGTATATGGCTCCCGCTACCATCGTCGATACTTTCGCTTCGGTCAGTGGCTGTGATTCCATCTTTGTTACCAATCTCGACGCTTTTACCACTGCAGAGACTTCAGAGATCTTTTCTTTGTGCAGCAACGATTCATTGCTCATCAACGGGCAGTGGTTTCAGGCCCCGGCAGTGATCATGGATACCCTGCCAGATTTCAGAAACTGTGATTCTTTGCACACGATTGTTTTAGAGCTTTTAGATAATGCAGTTATCACCCAAGAAGAGATATTGCTATGTGCCGGTGATTCTATTTTTGTTTCGGGAGAGTGGCAGACTGAGTCTGGCGTCTATACAGATAGCTTAATTGGAGTTTTGGGTTGTGACTCGATATATGAGCTCAATCTGTTAGTGGAGCCTCCTTTGATTTATGAACAATTGCTTTCGGCTCGCTGCGACAGATATCAAGTAACCATTTTATTGCCGGGAGGTGACCTATACGAAAACGTAGAATGGGAAATTGCCCCAGGTCAGCCACCTGCATCTGGTGGAGCCCAAATATTGCCAGCGGGAATCTATCCAATAGAAATCACGACTCCTGCGGGATGTGTAATTATGGATACTGTAGTAGCAGAAGAGATCATTCCGTTTGATATCAACCCTGTGGCAGTTTACCCGCTTTGTTTAGATGAGGATGGGCTGGCCTATGCTGAAATCGAAGGATTTGAGAATTTACTCGAATTGACCCTCAATGGTCAGGTAATTCCAATAGCTGATAGTATTCCCATACCGGTAGATATGCCGGTGACCATTGCTTGGGTGGATGGTGTAGCTTGCAGCGGGGAACGAATCTTGGAACCAGAGAATCTCAATACGCAGTTAGCGCTTAGTTTGCCTGCTTCATTGACCATAGGCTTTGGCGACAGTATTCTATTACAACCACTAATTATTAATGGAGAACCCCCTTTTAACTATGAGTGGTCAACTGCCGAAGGTCTGAGCTGTACGAGCTGCCCTGAACCATGGGCAGGTCCCTTGCAAAATACCCAGTATACGCTACTTGTCACCGATGCAATTGGCTGTACAACGCGTGCAACTACAAATGTCTTTGTAGATGTGTCAGGGGCAGATCTGGTTTTCGTACCTACGGCTTTTAGCCCCAATCTAGATGGGGTGAATGACCGGTTGGTGCCTGGATTTTCGCCAGCTGTAGCGCAGGTCCAAAGTTTTCAGATCTATGACAGATGGGGTGGGCTGAGATATACCGTAGAGGGTGTTCGTCCTGAAGATAGCCCCCTATGGGGCTGGAATGGAGAAAGCAATAGTAAGCCGCTCAATGTGGGCGTTTATGTTTGGACGATGCAAATCGTACTGAATGATGGCCGCACCTTGCCGCTGGCCGGAGATGTGACTCTACTCAGGTAGGTTTTACTGCGTGGGTCCGCTGGAAATTGGGATTGAGCTTGTCTTAGCATTTGATAGTTCTATATTTGTATTTTAGTTTTTCCCAGAAGCTATCTCACCCATGGACCTGAAAAAAATGTGGCTGCCGTATGCGGCTACCTTCGCACTATTCCTTTGGTTATTGGCCAGTTCTAATTTGACTTTTCACAAAGAGCAGTTGCCATCGACCATAGCTCCCCAAGACCATGCGCGGCATCAGCACACAGCGCAGACAGATTCTGACCATTTAAATTGTGGGACCGACGAGCTCATGCGAAGAGCACCAGAGGCAACTACCCGAAGACAAGATGAGCTGGAACGCCAATATCAGGCCTGGGTGAGAAGCATGAGGATTCCCAAACAGTCGAGCGCCCGACCAGCGCCTGCCCGCCATACACCAGCAGGCAGGGAAGTACAAAGCATAGCTCCGCCACCCTACGAGATTCCTATAGTCTTCCACATTTTGCACGATAATGGGCCGGAAAACATCAGCGATGCCCGCATTCAAACTTCGCTCGATCAGCTTAACGCGTCCATGGCCAATACAGGCTATTACGATCAGGGTACTGGCGTAGATACAGAGATCCAGTTTTGTATGGCCCAGCGCACACCCGACAATCTGCCTACCAATGGCATTACCCGGCAGGTAACGCCGCTCACGGAATTGGAAGCCACTGCAGAAGATCTGGCCCTCAAAGACCTGGCACGCTGGAACACGAATGACTACGTCAACGTCTATGTAGTACGCGAGATTTGCGGCCTTGGACTGGGCTGTGGAGTTGCGGGCTACGCCTATTATCCGGGTGCTCATGGCGGTCCCAGAGATGGGATAGTCGTCGAAGCTCGCTGGCTAGGCGATGACGAGGCCGGCAATGCAGTCCTGACCCACGAGATAGGCCACTACCTGGGCTTGCGCCATACTTTTGATGGTGGTTGCACCAATGACGATTGCCTGGCCGATGGCGATCGAGTCTGCGATACACCGCCCGACAATTCTACAGCGGCAGTGCCTTGCGGTGGTAGCGCCAATACCTGCACTACCGATACCGATAGCGGCTTTGCCACCGACCAGCCCGATATGCACATCAACTATATGGACTATGGGTTCTTCAGTTGCTATTCGGCCCTGACCGCCGGGCAAGCAGATCGGATGCATTTCTTTATCGATGGTATACGATCCAGTTTGCTGGAGAGCTACGGTTGCCGAACCCCTTGCCCAGAACTGGTCGTGGCTAGCCTGACCGGAGCTCCTGGCGGCACGCTCTTTGTAGGCGATGCCATCAACCTCACCAGTACGAGCACTGGGACCAACACCAACAGTTGGTTTGTAGACGGGGTGTTTCAGACTACGGGCACCAACTTCAATTTTACCTTCACTGCTCCGGGCACGTATGCCATTACCCTGCGAGCGACCAGCAGTGTGCCCGTACTATGTGATAGTGACGAAGTGACGATATTCGTGACAGTCGTTTGTCCTTATGAAGCGGACATCAATGCCAGCGATCAGTTTCCTGTAGAATTTATCAGTGTCAATTATAGCACTACCGATAATGCGCCCTTCTACGAATGGACAGTAGATGGGGTTGTGGTGAGCAATGCTGCTAGCTTCGACTATACCTATCCCGGTTCGGGTATCTACGAATTGTGCCTGCGCAAAGGAACGGATGCGTGTGAGCAAACGATATGCCAGACCATTTTTGTGACCA
>JBCDFE010000049.1:0-23026 GCA_039178745.1 Bacteroidota bacterium
CCAATCGGGGCTGGCCGATCCCGTAGCTCCCAGTTGCCGTCATAGTCTCTTACTTCGTACGTGTCGCCCGCAATGAGAAAGCTTAAATCCTGACTTCGGATAAAATCCAATTCCGAGTCTTGTCCGTGACTCATCAAGGGTATCCACATCAGCAAAAGAAAAAAATAGTAGGTCTTCATATCGATTAATGGTCTTGGCCAATATTTTTGTTACCCCAAATTAGCAATTATGATCGATCTCACCTCAGATACCGCTACACGCCCCACACCCGAAATGCTCAACGCAATGATGCAAGCCGAGGTCGGTGATGATGTATTCCGCAAGGATCCGACAGTTAATCGCTTGGAAGAGTATACCGCCGCTCTTTTTGGTATGGAGGCGGCTCTTTACTGTCCAAGTGGCACTATGACTAATCAACTGGCCATAAAGTGCCACACTCAGCCACTCGATGAGGTGATCTGCGACAAGTACAGCCATGTCTATCAATACGAGGGTGGGGTATATGCGGTGCTTTCAGGGGTGAGCATGAATCTGATCGATGGGGTATTTGGAAAAATCCAAAAAGGCCAGGTGTCGGCCGCAGTCAAACCGCGCTACGATTGGCTGCCCATCAGCCGATTGCTGGTTGTTGAAAATACCTGCAACAAAGGTGGCGGAAGCATCTATACGCATCAAGAGGCAAAAGTCGTAGTCGAGGAAGCTCGCAAGCACGGACTGGCTTGTCATCTCGACGGTGCCCGCCTATTCAATGCGCTGGTCGAAACTAAAGAGTCGCCCGCAGATTGGGGAGCGCTATTCGATACCATCAGTATATGTCTGAGCAAAGGTCTGGGCGCGCCTGTAGGTAGCTTGCTGCTTGGGCCCAAGGAGTTGATAGACCGAGCTCGTCGATACCGAAAAGTAATGGGTGGTGGCATGCGCCAGGCCGGCTACCTGGCCGCAGCTGGCCTCTTTGCCCTCCAGCATAATGTGGACAGATTGGCCGAGGACAATCGCCGCGCAAAACGATTGGGCGAAGCACTGCAAAAACTGCCCTATGTAGCGGAGGTTAGACCCTTACAAAGCAATATCGTCATCTTTGATTTAAAGGATAGGACTTCCGCGGGCCTTCTGGCCAGTTTGGAATCCGAAGGTATACTCGCTGTTCCCTTTGGTCCCAAAACTGTTCGGTTCACTACGCATTTGGGCGTATCCGAGCAAGACATCGAGCAGACTATTGCTACTCTTGTTCAGCTCGCGCAGGGTTGATAATAAAAAACAGCTCCACTACCCGAAAGTAGCGGAGCTGTTTGGATATTCCCTTTGGACTTAGCTGCCCATTAAGAATTAAGGATTATTCAAAGATATAGCGAATACCGATCTGACCCTGGAAACGGCTAGACTGTATACCTGCATCGTCGAATAGATTGTCGGTATTGATATTGCCCTCTTCATCGATGTTGTCCAAATCGAAGTTGAAGGTTGGAACAAGTGTACCTTCCTCAAATCCTGCAAAGTCCAGGATCTCGAATTGACTGAATACAAATCGACGGCGACCCCAGTTGGGGTTTATCAAATTGGTGATGTTGTTGGCATCGAAGGTGATTTGAAGGCGATTGCGACCTGCGATAGGAATGTCTTGCACGAAGCGTAAATCGACAACAGTAGCCCAAGGACCAAAACGCTCGTTGCGCTCCGCATAACGGCCACCGATAGGAACATTACCGTCATAGTATGTGTCCAAAAACTGCTGGAATGCAGCTTGCTGTCTGGCGGCAGATACGTCGCCATCATCAACAAATACCAGGTCTTTAGCACTTTGAGGTAGGAAAGCCAATGAACGCTCGCGGCTATCTGTACGACCTTGGAAGAATTCGTCATCACCTTGAGCATTTTCTACACCCGGATCATTTATGATCAAAGAGTAAGGAGCACTTTGAGCCGTTTCACTGACAAGTGTCAAGGTCGTGGCCCAATTCTTATTGGCACCGTATGCAAATCGCTTGCTGACTACACCCAAGAAGCGGCTACCGGCGGCAAAGTCAGAACGCATAACACGCTGGTCTATATTACGGCCATACACATTGTTCAAACCACGCCACTGGCTGCTGTTCTGGCTGCTCGTACCGTCGAATACACTATAGGCATCGCCATAAGAGTAACTAGCTTGTACATAGAAGCCATTCGTAAATGGCTTGGTCAGACTGGCAGTTAAGTTGTAGCCATATCCACGGTTGGTATTATAACCCAGAATGACGCGGCCATAGCGAGTGAGACCTGCATCACTAAGCCCTTCCAGATCACGACCACCTTGCCCGTAGTAGGTGCGATTATCAGCACCTTCCAAAGCATCTGTAGCTGGATTGATGTTGACATTTTGATACGCGACATTATAAACGGTCTTGTTGTAGATCAAGTCAACCGTACCGATCAAACCGAGTGGTAGTTTTTTATCCACTGATAAGCTGAACTTCAGGAATTGCGGCAAGCGGAAATCTTCTGCGAAAATATCGATATCGCCATTTGGCGTGATGTCATTAGGATCGATGTCGCCAGGAGGCTGGGCATTTGGATCGGCGATGAATGGTTGATCTCCGAAACGAAGTACTGTGCCTCTGTTCAAGCCGTTATTGTTGTAGGCACCACCAACCCATACTAAAGGAGCACGGCTGGTGAATATGCCTAGACCACCACGTACTTGGGTAGATTTGTCACCCTTAACATCCCAGTTAAAGCCAATCCTAGGACTGAACTGTAATTGTGGCTTGATAAAGTCACCGGTTCGTGCTCCCTGTAGATCGTACACCTCTTCAATAATGGGAATCACTTCATCGTTAAACTGGGAGTTGACGGGTGTATCGTCATAGAATGGCAGGTCCAGACGAATGCCGGCAGTTAGGCTGAAATCCTTAGAAAACTGAATTCGATCCTGAAAATAGAGACCAGCCTGACCTGCACCAAAGCTAGCAATCGCAGCGCTTTCGTCTCCAATCAAATTGTCTCGTAGAGAGTAAGAACGAATGTAGAAATTGGAGTTTTCTCCATTGACAAAGTCCGACAAGCTGCTAAATTCGTAGCTTCCGTAGTTGAAAGGTATGAACAGGTTGTCGGCTTGGTAAAATTCAACATTAGCACCTATGGTATAAGTGTGCTTGCCTTTAAAGATTTCGAAATTGTTGGTAATCGTGATTACGTCTTGATTCAGCAAGTTGGCGGTACTGAATTGCTCTGATCCAAATTGGATCAGACCGTTTCCACCATCTTGAATTTCGACATAGGGAAAAATCTGACCATTTGGATCGCGATCATCGCGCTGAAAAGTAGCCCCAACCACTAAGTTATTGCTCATATTCGAACCTATAATGCTGTTCCATTCTAAAGCAGCACCGTAGGTTTTGGCTACAAATCGCTCAGAACTATTCAAGAAACGAATGTTGCCTACATTAGACTGAACACCTTCGAGGTTGTCTGCACCTACATAGGATAGACGGAGAGCGATTTTGTTGTTTGTTCCCAGGTTGAAGTCGAACTTGGCATTGATTTTATCGCTGACAAGGAATCTCTCGTTGTCAGTGAATGTGCCGGGTTCATAGCCAAATTCACGACGAAGCTGATCGCCGAGTGCATTCAGTTGACCGGCATCTGAGTCTCCGCGATAGTCGTTAATGTCAAATGGAAGTGGAGTCGTCTCGTCTTGGCGTTCGTAGTTGATAAAGAAGAAGATCTTATCTTTTACAATCGGGCCACCCAAGCGGAATCCAGCTGTGTAAGCGGTAAAGTCGTCAACAATCGCACCTTCCAGATCAGTGCGGACAAAATCTTGATCCCGGTAAAAACCGTACACGCTGGCTTCAAAGTTGTTAGAACCAGAACGTGTTATCGCATTGATGGATGCACCACCGAAACCGCCTTGGCGTACATCGAATGGTGCCAGGTTGATCTGGAAAGACTCGATGGCATCTACGCTAATGGGGCTTACGCCTGTTTGACCACCATTGAATCCAGAACCAGCCAAACCGAAGACATCATTGTTGACGGCACCATCGATGAAAAAGGCATTGTACCGGTTATTGATACCAGCAAAGCTTAACTCAAAACCATCGTTGCCCTCACGAGTAGTTGATTGCGGAGTCAAACGAGTGAAGTCACCAACAGAGCGACTGACTGTTGGCAAAGCATTGATCGCTTCGTTGGAAATATTGGTTTCCTGGCCAGTGGCTTCACCATTGAAAATGTCACCCCTGCCCGCAGATACTAGAACTTCAGCTAGTTCATTTGCACCTGTCTCCATTTTTGGACTGTAGTCGAAGGTTTGGCCAAGAGTCAGGAACGTGCCTTCCTTGACTTGCTCGCCATAGCCGGTATAAGAAACTTTGAAGGTGTAAGGCCCACCAACACGCATACCCGGAATACGGTAATATCCGTCGATGTCCGTTACGTTTCCATAGGTTGATCCCGATGGTGTATGGATAGCTTGGACGGTTGCTCCGATAAGTGGCTCACCGGTTTCTCCGTCTATTATTCGACCATACATGCTGGCCGTAGTCACACCTTGTGCTGCCACCAAAATAGGTAGAGCTACAAGCGCAACCATAAAAAGTGCTTTGTGTAGTAAAAACCTCATAAACTGTGGATGTTTTAAAGTTTGCTAGAGTGAGTATACGAGTAGCTAATGTCAGCCTCCCGACCTACCCTCGCTTAATAGCGGCAAAATTACCCGCACAGAGTTAAGACTAGATGAAGTCTTAGGGTTTTCCACATTGCATTGGAAAATTGGTATGAAAAATCGATTCAATAACTTTTGAAGCAATAGGAGGCACTGTATAAAATATCATTTGGTAGCCGACCTGCGGAAGTACAAAAACAACTGACGCACGCATAGAAAGCTGTGTTAACTCAATGTTAAGTCTGCCTGACCTTTCTATATCCTGTTTCCACGACTACGCAGGTATGCATCTGCCAAGACGAGTGCCGCCATATTATCTACAATAGGAACGGCCCTGGGCAACACACAAGGATCATGTCTGCCTTTGCCTTTAACGGTCACTTCCTCTCCACTCTGGTCTATGCTGGTCTGATCCTGGATAATGGTGGCCACAGGCTTGAAAGCCACTCGAAAATAGATGTCCTCGCCATTGCTGATGCCACCCTGCACGCCTCCGCTATTGTTGCTGCGTGTGCGCACCTGCCCGCTATCGTCGGTGTAGAACTCGTCATTGTGCTGGCTGCCCAGCAGGCCCACACTTCCAAAGCCCGAGCCGTACTCGAATCCTTTGCAGGCATTAATGCCCATCATGGCACCACCTAGCTCGGCATGCAGTTTGCCGAAAACCGGCTCGCCCCAACCGGGCGGCACACCTCGTATGACGCAGCTCACGCAGCCACCTATGGTATCGCCGGCTTTGCGCACTTCCAAAATGCGAACTTCCATCCTCGCAGCGGTTTCCGGATCTGGGCAGCGCACATCATTTTCTTCGATCAGGTCAAGGTTGAGCTCTTGATATGGCTTGTCCATTTTAATATGGCCCACTTGACTCACAAAAGAGCGTATGCGCACCCCTTGCGTAGCCAGTAATTGCTGGGCTATGGCACCTGCAGCTACTCGGGCGGCTGTCTCTCGAGCACTGCTACGGCCGCCGCCCCGGTAGTCTCGATGGCCGTATTTGGCCTGGAAGGTATAATCGGCATGGCTGGGCCGATATTGTTGGGCAATGTGGCTGTAGTCACGAGACCGCTGATCTTTGTTGTGGATGAGTAAACCTATGGGCGTGCCCGTGGTGATGCCCTCGAAGATGCCCGAATAGATCTCGACTTCGTCGCCTTCCTTGCGCTGGGTGACCAGCCTGCTTTGGCCCGGCCGACGTCTGGCCATTTCGGCCTGTATGAAGTCTATATCTACAGATAAACCTGCCGGGCAGCCGTCTATGATGGCACCCAGCCCTCGCCCATGACTCTCTCCAAAGGTGGTGACCCGAAATATTCTGCCGAAGGTATTCATCTATTTGGCAAAGATTTGACTCATATCCTTGAATGCCTTAAACTCCAGCGCATTGCCTGCGGGATCGAGAAAAAACATAGTCGCTTGTTCGCCGACTTGCCCTTTAAATCGGATGTAGGGCTCGATGATAAATTTGGTTTCTGCCTGGCGCAGCTTCTCTGCCAGGGCTTCCCAGTCATCCCATTCCAAGATGACACCGAAGTGGGGCACTGGCACCGCATGGTCGTCTACCTGATTGCTGGGCAGCTCAGCTGGTTGGTGTCCTTCTTGTAAATGCACCACGAATTGATGCCCAAACAGATCGTAGTCAATCCAGTGATCGCTGGAGCGACCCTCAGGGCAGCCGAGTAACTCGCCATAAAAGCTACGTGCGGCAGCCAGGTCGTCTACGGGCACAGCCAGGTGAAAAGGAGTGAGGGTTTTCATATCATCTCAATTGTCTACTGATTTCCCAAAGTACGATACCCGCAGCTACACTCACATTGAAACTGTGTTTGGTCCCGAACTGAGGGATTTCTATGGCTCCGTCCACCAACTCCATGAAGGCTTCGCTGACCCCGGTGACTTCGTTACCTAGAATGAGGGCAATGGGCTGGTCTGGGACCGCTTTAAAGTCGGGTAGGGGAGTAGCTCCTTCTGCTATTTCCAGGGCGAGTATCCTATAGCCTTGGTCTTTTAGTTTTTGGACTTCCGAAGTTAGATGCTCCCAAGATTGCCACGAGACGGTTTCGGTAGCGCCCAGGGCCGTTCTCAATATTTCCCGGTGCGGCGGCTTGGCCGAAATACCTACCAGGGCTATACCGGCTATAGCAAAGGCATCGGCGGTGCGAAAACAGCTCCCTACATTGGCTGCCGAGCGTATGTTGTCTAAAACGAGCAGCACGGGAAGCTTCTCACTTTCCCGATAGGCTTCGGGACTGAGCCGAGGTATTTCATGTATGGGCAGAACGCGCAAACCAGCTTGACTTTTGTAGTAATTTAGTTGGCAAAAATAGATATAATACGGCAATGCTTGTCAGGTTTCGATACGCGGTATGTGTATCGAAAAAGAGCATTCGCTAACGACCAAAAATAAAAAGTGGCTCAAAGCTGCGTTAGAGCTTTGAGCCGCTAGTCTTACTCCGAATTAGAGATTTAAAACTCATCTAGAGTTTCGTATGCCTCTACTGGAAGGTTAATCTACCTCCGGTTTTGGTGAAATTAATCTCTACTTCTCCTTCGGAGTCTATACTATTAGTAAAAGTTTGTGAAGTACCCTGGGAAGTAATTTCTAAAGTAGCCATGTAAGACTCATCATCGTCTTCGGTAAAACCTGTATCATAAAAGACGGTATAGCTTCCATCAGGTGCAGAGTCGTTGAATCGGATAGACTCTTCTCCGGGGCTATCTGCATCGTCTCCAGAAAAGACAACATTGGCAATGGTTCCCGTGTCGAACCCTTCTGAGTCCATAACTACTCCTCCTGGAGCTAAGACTTCGATAAGATCGAATTCTGCATCCGCAGTCGTCCAGTTCAACTTAATGAGCAAGTCATTTTCGTTGGGTAAAAAATTCATTGGAGTGTCTCCTCCATCATCGTCGTTGCCACAGGCAGATGCGAAGAGTGCGATGGCCAAAAGGCCGAGATATAATGCGTTTTTCATTGCAAAATATGGGTTTGATTAAGAAATGGTTTGAATGCCAGATATACCTGGCGAAGCTAGATGAAAATCGGTGTTCTCCTCAATAAAGTGCGACAAAAGTGCATGTTTGCTCAAGTGTCGTTGCAAATGTACCAGACTTATTGAAATTCCCAAAAGTCAGGACTCCATTTTTTCTAAATCTTTTAGTACGGATTCAGCCCAGGTCTTCTCAATCTCGTAGGTCCGATTGTACAGTTCTTCAAATAGTTGGCGGGCATCTGCGAGCTCTCCCCTGCGCAAGTGGACCAAACCCCGGTACCATTTGGCCCGAGCACCAAGAAAAGGGTGCATAGCAAGCGTTTTGAAGTTACTGATGGCAGCTTCATCCTTGCCCAGCTCCACAAAGGCAATAGTTTGTGCAAACATGACCTGGGGAACGGAAAAATACTCATCCAGAAACTTGGTGGTCAGCCGGTCTACGGTTTCGAAGTCTTCAGACAAATAGGCTTGGTAAGCCGTATCGAGCATGGGGTAGCTAACCTCCGCATTTTGCCGCAATTGCACTTCGTAGGGCTCGTAGTACTTGTCGTATAGCGCCTGGTAGCCAGGTTCGCTCTTGCAAGCCGACAAGAATACAATGAATAAGACTACAACTGAATTTCTGAAAAACATCAACGTATGCATAGATCGACAAAAGTTTAGATGAGTTTCATAACAGAAGCGTTTCAAGTAGGTTGATCGTTTAGGAGAATAGTTGAAATCCTAAACTCCCGATTCATGCTCAGGTTTACATGCTTCGTATTATACTTTCTACTTTTCTGCACATCAGCTGTGGGACAATCTGATAAGCCACTCACTTATAGTGATCAGCTCCCGAAGCGACTCAATCTCGCCGATCGTTTCGTGGCCGTTCATCTCGAGCCGACCAGCTTTTTGCGAGTCAACGGTTTTATCCGTTTAGGAGCAACGGTTCAGAGACAAAATCTGGCCTATTTGCTGGACTTCACCTTCGGCCAGGGTAGTTTGGGCGGCGCTTCCCTTTACAGCGGCGAGCCATCTAGTGGATACAGATACAGGGGCTTCAGACCAGAAATCCGATATCACTGGCCCAGATACTGGGGTAATTACTACATTGGACTGGAATATGGCTATGCCGACATCAGGCGCGAATTGGGCGAGAGCAGCTACTTTGACCCCAGCCTAAGCCCGGCAGCCGATATTTTCGCTTTTGAGGCTGGCCAGCGCAGGACCATCAGACACAGCATGCTCTTCAAATTCGGCCACGGCTCGCCGCTGTTCAGAAAACTATATCTAGATGCCTTTATCGGTATCGGGCATACCTGGCGCACTATCCGCTTCAGAAATTTACGCAACGTACAAGTAAACCTAAATGCTCAAGATGGTAGGCGAGCCGCCGATGGAAGACCGCTCAGTCAGCGTTTTCGCCAGGGATTCCGCGGGTTCTTTACCATCGAGTTCGGTATTCGCATAGGTCTCAGATTCGAGCAAAGAAACAGCGAATTACTTGACGAATAGCCACTTGCTTTCGGTCGAATGATCTGGGTGGTAAACGTACCCATCTACATCCAGGCCTTTCAAATCTTCGGCTTTGGTGATGCGCTCTTCGATCATCAGCCGGGCCATGCGGCCACGGGCTTTTTTCGCGTTGTAGGTGATGAATTTTAGCTTGCCATCTCGATCTTCTCTAAAATCTATATCCAGGACCGGAGTAGCTAGTTTTTCGATATTCAGACTCTCGAAGTACTCTTTGCTGGCCAGGTTCAGCAGCAGTTTTGCACCCGACCTGCGCAAGTCTTCATTCAAGACATCGGTTATCTGATCACCCCAGAAGGCATACAGATCTTTACCCTTTCTATTGGCCAGTTTAGTACCCATCTCCAGGCGATAGGCCTGCATCAGGTCGCGAGGGCGCAATATGCCATACAAACCTGAGAGGATGCGCAGGTGGTCTTGGGCAAAATCGATGTCGGCCTCGGTCATGGTTTCGGCTTCCAGCCCCTGGTACACATCCCCTTTGAAGGCCAGGATGGCAGGCTTGGCATTGGTCGCTGTAAAGGGTAGCTCGAAGTCTTTGTATCGCTGTTTGTTTAGCTTGGCCAGATCTTCGCTTATGCTCATCAACTCTTGCAGATCGGCTACAGATCGGCGTTTTAGCTTTTTGACCAAAGACTCGGCCTGATCCAGCATTCGAGCCTGAGTACTAGCGGTATCTACAGCAGAAAAATCAAGGGTTTTGGCGGGCGATAGTAATGCAATCATTGGGGTAAATTTTCTTCGAGTCGGTTCAAGTATTTTCTTTTCAGATAGTAATTCCGCAGCCTATCCAGTTGTTGAGCGTTCAGGTTTTGAGACTTCCGCAGGTCGGTCACTTCGCCTTCCAGCTGCTCTCTAAAGGTATCCAACTGAGCTATGAAATTGGTGCTGGCCGCTGGGTCTGGATCGAAACTCAGCTCCATGGCAGCTTCATTCAGCTCCATGACTTCCATCAAAAAGTCTTGAGGCAGCTTATTGTCACCTTCGGGTGGCATTGCATCTTTTACCTCCAACAAGTGTCTTAGCCTACTTTGTTCGTCTAGCAGCAGTTTATATCCTCGGTTATTGTGGCTGCTGTTTTCCAATGCCTCCGTCTGCTCTGCTTCGTCTCCCAGCCGATGGCGATCAGGATGAAAAGACCGGCTATTGGCGTAGTATTTTTGCTTGAGCTCCTGCTGGTCGATGTCCCAGCTTTCTGGCAGTCCGAAGAATTCGAAGTAGTTTGTCATCTCGGCATTTATCCTTTTAGCCACCGCCAAAAGTCCAGGCCATTGGCAAAGAGCAAGAGTGAAATAACCAATACAAACCCGATGTAGGAGGCGTACTCCATAAACTTATCGCTAGGCTTTTTGCCGCTTACGGCTTCGTAGAGTAGGAAGACTACGTGGCCACCATCCAGCAGAGGTATCGGTAGCAGATTCATGAACGCCAGAATCAAAGAAAGGGCTGCGGTCATAAGCCAGAATCGCTCCCAATTCCAGGTGGCTCCAAACATACCAGCTATAGAACCCATGCCGCCTAAGCTTTCGGTCACCTTGATGTCGCCAGCAAACATCATACCAAAGGCATTGATCTGGTCACCTAAGAACGACCAGCCTTTCTGCACACCCATCGGTATGGATTGAGACAAGCTGTAATCTTCTCGCTCAAAGTCGAAAAAGTACTCACCGGGAGCTGGCCTGACGCCAATCTTGCTGTTGTCATTGAGTATGATGTTCTCCTCCATCAGTTCGCCATCGCGCCTTAGGCTAAGGACAACCGTCTCTTGAGGTCTGCCTTTGACCATATCGATAAACTGATCGAAGAACTGGACTTCTTGCCCATCTACGGCTACGATCTCATCTTCGGTTTGTAGACCCACGGCTTGCGCTGGCGATCCTTCCGCAATTTCTCCGACCACGAATGGTATGCGCAAGGTGAAAAGCGGATAGTTTTTATTCTCGTTGCGGGTCAAAATATCGGTCCAGCTGTTATCTACGTCTACGACCACTTCTTTTCCAGCTCTGTTAACGGTTATGGTTTTGGCATCGTCGAGCACGATACCCCGCATCACCGCCCTCGGATTGAACCTATCGAAGGGCTGATTGCCCACAGCCAGGATGTGGTCACCCGTTTGCAGCCCAAGCTCTGTGCCCAGCGAGTCTACATATATGCCGTATTCAGCCCGTTCGGCAGGCAGATACTTGTCGCCATACACCCATAGCACCATGGCATAGATAAAAAAGCCCAGGATAAAATTGACGGTCACCCCGCCCAGCATAATGATGAGCCGCTGCCAGGCTGGCTTAGATCGAAACTCGTATGGTTGCGGTGGCTGGGCCATCTGCTCCTTGTCCATGCTCTCGTCCATCATGCCACTGATCTTCACGTATCCGCCCAGTGGCAGCATGCCGATACCCCATTCGGTATCGCCGATTTTTTTCTTGAAAAGATGAGATGGCCAGTTGAAAAAGAGGTAGAACTTTTCAACACGTGTACCAAACAGTCTGGCAGGTAAGAAGTGGCCAAACTCGTGCAGTACAATCAGAATAGATAAGCTCAGAATCAGCTGCCCAATGGTGATCAATAAATCCATGGAAATAAATAGTCGGGAATAGGAAGTAATAACAAGCCCAATAGATTTAGGTTGTTTCAAATAGCGTGCAAAAGTATGGAAATAGAAGCAAGCTACCTTTTGAAGCGCAGCTCATGATTAAGTAAGGTATATTGGGCATCCCTATGCGGGGCTGCTTAAATCAAGTCATAACTTGACCAAGCGGTGTATTTCACCGGCAAAATGTACCAGATATACCCCTGGGCTCAAATCTTGAAGAGATACCCTTTGTTGTTGTGTTACGATGAGCTCAGTCATTACGAGGCGTCCGTTCAAATCGTAGATATTCAATTCTTCGGCCAGCCCCACACCCACTGTATTTATAGAAATGTCCTGAATGGCAGGGTTTGGAAAGATTTGAGCAGATGGACCGGCTAGTTCTACAACTACCGGTACAAGCCTACTCAAGGTCTGTCGGCCATCGAAATCGAGTTGCCGTAGTCTGTAGTAGTAGGTTCCTGAAACAGATACATCCGTATCGGTATAGGCATACTGGCTGTTGGAGCCCTTAGATGCTATCCAACCTATACTGGTAAAGGGCTGCCCATTGATGGATCGTTCCACCCAAAAGCCTGCATTGTTGACTTCAGCTGCGGTTTCCCAGTCTAGATCTATTTGTTCGTCTACTTTTTTGGCGTCAAAGGACAGTAGCTCTACGGGCAGTGGATTTGTGATGCAGGCGTTGATGGCTACATCGTCGAGATACCAGCCCAACCAGCCATCGCAGCCGTCGGTACCTAAGTGCCAGGCCAGCTGTATGCTGTCGCCTGGCAGTACGCCCGCCATCGAAAGATCTATCCGACTGGAACCCCAGCTGCCCGTGGTGCTGTTTTCGTCACTTCCACTAAATGCCCATAGATCAGCGTATGGGTTGTTGTTGATCAGCAGTGGGTCTAACTCGGTATTGTATCCATTGAATACAAAAGCTTCTGCTTGTATCTGAGACCAATCTTCCTCATTTTTTTTGATGAAAACCAAACCGCCGTCGCGGTCTTCTTCTAAACTGAAGTAGTGATCGAAGCTAAGGGTGAAAGTCACATTGGTATCTGGGATACCAATCGGTGGACTGATGAGTTTTAAAGTGCCGTTTTGTAAATCGTTGAAGCAATCATCGCTGTAGGGAGAAACCGCAAAGACACCTTTGCCCGTTTTGCCATCGGGTAGTAGGCTATCGAGCACCCAGCTACGAGAAACCCAATCATTGCTATCTGCGGGTACTTCCAGGGTTGTCCAATCGTTAAGTCCATCTTCCCAATCTTCTAGAAATACCTGCCAACTGCTGTCACCACTGCATAGATCAGGGGTGGTTTGAGATAGAATGGTCTCGAATTGACAAGGCGATGGTTCTTGCATTTCTACGGCGAGTATGGCTTTTTCCAACTCCAACAGATCACCAGCTGTAAATGCCTCGCCAGACAGGGCAGCCGGAGCATCATCTACGGTAAGCTCTAATAATTCCTGGCCGATCAGATCTTCGGCAGCGAGTCGCAGCTGGTTGCCAAATGCGTGTATATCGCTGACTCTGGTCGTGTAGTAAAACATGGTGTGCGCAAAAAGATGTGTGGCTTTGGTCAGACCTATAGGGTTGACTGTTATCCCATTGTGTGTGCCGCCATCGGTGAGCAACACAAAAGATCGGTTGATCAGACCAGAATTGATATGCACGCCACCATCGTCTTCCGTGCCGCAATAATAAAAAGCATCTTGTCGGTCATCGGGGTCATTTCTGCAATTCGGAAAGGCCATGTCTCTAATGTGCGTTGACAGGGCCGTGATGTCTTCGCCTATCTTCCAACGCGTATTGGTTTCTATACAATTGGACCTGGGCGAACTAATACCTGCGTCGTTTCCAGTGCCATTGATAAGGTCAACGACTTCGCCAAAGATGTCTGCCAGCCCTTCATTGACCACACCACTTTCGAAAGCATATATGATTCTAGATGTATTGGATATGTGGGTGTGTGTCCATTCGTGGGCTGTTACATCGTCGGCAACAACACCCGCACAAACGGCTATGCGCCCCGTTCCTGAATTTGCATTTGGGCAATCGATAAAGAATGGGTCGTAGATGATGTTTTTAACGCCTCCCTGATTGTCGTAGCTATCCCGTCCAAATGTCCGATAATAAAAATTGTAGGTCTGCTCGGTATGCCGGATGAGCTCTTGCTGGTCGGTATTCAGGGCTCCGGGGAAGGCATCGCCTTCTTCCCAAATGATGTTGGGCGTAGTCATGGATTCATTGAATAGCCTGCGCTCCAGTAGGCTACAATGCCTGGGCACCGTCATGATGGCCCGGCGCGTATTGGCATCTATGTACACATCATAGACCCGGAGTCCATCTGTCGCCGAAAGTTCAAGCTTATATATGGCCATCAACCGATCGGGTAGGGAAGGATCGATCAAACTCGGAATCATATAGATCTGCTCTATACCAGTTGGCGACCAACGGTGTGGGTCTGCTACCTGCTTCAGATATAAATAAGGAGATAGGGCAAATCCCTGTAGAAACCGATCGGTTGCTTTATGATTGGCATCTTCTTTAACCCTAAACCTGATGCGATTAGTCTGGTGATCACGATTTTGGATTTCAGGGAAAGTGGGCACTCTGCCTTGGCGAGATGGTTCCACCCTGGCAATCGTGGGTCTCCGCGACGCTCCGACCTGCGGAAGTCTGGATAAAGAAAAACGCTCAGGCAGCGCAATCCCCCCGGCTGAGACCAATTGGTCAAAAGCGTTGAAATGCAGACTAATTTCCGCCCCCAACAAGGGATGCCCGTCTATATATTGCTGATAAATCAAATGCACTCCACCAAGCCAGTCTTTCATGGATCGAGCCAGACGAAGGTTCTCTGGTTTTAAGTCCCAATGATGAGCGTGCTGCTCCAGAAATTGCTGAGCTAGGAGTTCGGGCTGCTGATCATCCGATCTCATCGGTTGATCGGGGAAGTGTATGGCTTTATATTGAGCTTGCGCACTTGCTGAACCACCCGAAAACCATCCATCCAAATCATGGTCAGTACCTTGAGCGGACAGACTTGCCACACAGTGAAATGAGGATAGTATATAGGCGCTTATGCCAATAATGGCGAGCGATGCACGGTTCATGAGAAGCTAAAATGCGCTTAAATCGGTCGTTTGAGGTCCCAGACTTAGCTGTGTTTTTGGGTGTGGTTGGAAAACCAGATAGTTTGTCGAAAAGTAATTTAGTCCTCTACTCAAAGTTACGAAAGAGTGGCCGTATGGTGTCCGATTAATAAGAATTCGGTCGGCGCCAGATACTAAGCGGTTATATTAGGTCGTATTATGCGTGTTCTATCTCTAAAAATACCTACCTTTGAACCCGCAACTACTAGGCATGCTGCCTATTACTTATAGCCGTTTTCCCTGTCGATTGGCAATTTTGCAACACGATTGCATCCCAAACAGTATAATCTGATTATGCGACAGGCTCTATCACTACTTATTATTACTTTTTGCTCACTTGCATCTCTATCTGCTCAGTACAGTATAGAGGTCCAGGTCGACGGCGCAGCGGGACTGAGCACCAGTTGTGACGACATCTTCGGAACCCCAACGGTACTTTACGAAGTATCTGTGGACGGGCAAAACTACACCACCTACGATCTAGGCGGAGACGCCTGCTACGAGCAAGCTCCAAGAATCGAGTACACCAGCTCTTTTGCCGATCCCTGCAACCCGCCGGCTAGTGTCGAGGTATGTTTCCGTGCATTCGACAATGACGGCATCATCATTCCCTGTGCTATTTTCAGATCATGCCTTTCTGAGATTTGTGTCGACCTGGCCTTGCCCGAAATCAACGACACGCGTTCAGATACACTCATCTTGAGCGGCACCGATACCGAGGGCGAATTGTACATCACCACAAGTCTGAGCAGTGCCGGTGCCAGCAACGACCTGCCCTGCGATGCTATTGACCTCGGCGTACTGAACTTCTATGGTACTTTGGGAGATACGTCCTTGAGCAATTACGACAACATCTGTGCAACCAACAATAACGAAACGCAGCCCACTGATTTCTTTTACCCCATTTTCAATGATCACGGCGTCTGGTTTACTTTTGTAACCGGGGCAGTCACTAGCTCCATGCTCACAGCCAGGGTGACTAGCGACCCCGAAGGCTTGGGCACACCCATCGATGGAGAGGTTTTTTTATTTGAAGAAGACGATTGCACGCAAATGTTTAGCAATACCGGGCTATGGGCGCCCGATACCTTAGCTCAAAACTCTTTCGATGCAGAGATGCGCGTTTTTTGCATCGAACCCAATACGAGATATTATGTGCTGGTTGATGGTGCCAATGGCACAACCGAGCAGGGCTTCTTCGGTCTGGGTATTTACGATTTGGGTTTGCTCGATGCCCCAGACAACAGATGCGATGCCTTGGATTTGGGTGTTGTGCCCGAAGGCGGTTTCGTCGAAACGGATACCACTTACAGTAACTTCTGTGCGACCAATACCGGCGAGCCTTTCATCCCTAATTTTTTCAACCGGGCCTCGGTTTGGTTTACCTTCACGGCACCCAGTTCGGGCCATGTTTCACTAGAAGGCGTCAGCAACGAGATTTCTCCCATCGACATAGAGTTTGCGCTCTTCGATAGTCCAAACGACAATTGCAATAACCTCAATCGCCTATACAGCGGCCGCGATCCGGCCAGCTATGACGAGACTGTAGAATTTACTTGCCTAGACCCCGGTCGGCGCTATTGGGTGCTCGTAGATGGCCGCCTACAGGTTTCCTCTACGGGCTTGTTCGATCTGGCCGTTCGGGATCTGGGTGACATCAGACCCGTAACCAGCCTGGTAGACACCATTTGCTTTGGGGATAGCTACATGCTAGATGGTGGGATCGTTTATACCGAGACCGGCTTTTACACCGATACCATAAAGATACCTGGCACCAATTGCGACAGTATTGTCTTAACAGACTTGACCGTTCTGCCCGAATTGGTCATCGAAGTAGAGCAGATCTTCCCCGCCATAGGGCCGAGCGGAACGGATGGCCAGGCCACAGTGACATATAGCGGTGGTTTTGGCCAGGATTATTTCGTCAGTTGGTGCAGTGGAGCAATGACAGATACCGCCACCAACCTCGCTGCTGGTACCTTTTGTTGTGTCACAGTTATAGATGGATTCGGCTGCTCTAAAGACAGCTGCTTTGTTGTAGATTTTGTACTTCCGCAGGTTGTCACTTCATCGGCCACCGAAGTACTCTGCCAGGGAGACAGCACGGGTAGTTTCGAAGTGGAAATTATGGGCTCCAGGCCACCTTACGCCTACACTTGGTCCTATTTGCCAGATCCCAGTCTCAATGACAATGGTCTGGTAACCTTAGATGGTGGCCTCTTCGAAGCCAACGACTTACCTGCCGGAGATTATGAGGTCAGCGTAGTAGATTCTTTCTTCGATACCACTTTTGTAATCCAGATTACCGAACCTAATAAGCTGGAAATTAATGAGTTGGCATTCGCTGATTTGAGCTGTTTCGAGTCTTGTGATGGTAGTTTGTCTCTAGAGGTAGTAGGTGGTGTGGGTCCTTACGATATATCTTTTCAAGGAGCTTCGGTAGCTGATGTTCTTTTCAATGATCTCTGTGCTGGTTTTTACGCTGTGAATGTGACAGATGCCAACGGTTGCGTGGCTACTTATGAAAGAGAACTTTTGCAGCCAAATGAGTTTATCGCTAATGCTGTAGTAGATCAGGAGGTTTCTTGCTTTGACGGCAGCGACGGCATAGCTAGTGTCTCTACCAATGGCAATCCCATCGCCTGGGATTGGAGTAGTGGAGATATGACCGAGCAGGCCACCGATCTGGAGGCAGGTACATATTCCGTGCTGGTCACCAATGCCGATGGCTGCACGGCTACAACTCAGATTACGGTTACTCAGCCAGACCAACCGTTATTGGTCTCCATCACAGAAGATAGCCCCATTACTTGTGCCGATAGCGAAGACGGGATTTTGCAGGCTGTGGTTAGTGGTTCTTTCGAGCAGCTGACCTTCAATTGGTCCGATAATCAATCGGGAGCCATAGCCAGCAATCTTGGTCCTGGACTATATGAAGTGGGCGTAATTACGGAAAGGGGCTGCGAAGCTTCCGGGTCTTATCTGTTGGAAGCACCGCCTGTCTTGGCTGCTGATTTTGTTGTGCGCAACATCAGATGCACCGAACCCGAAGATATAGGAGAGCTGGCCGTAACCCAGGTCAGTGGCGGCCTAGGGCCATACTTGTATGCCCTAGATGAAGGGGCTTTCATGATGGACACCTCTTTTGCCGGTCTCGTAGCCGGCAGCTATGATATTGTTGTCGAAGATGCGCTGGGCTGCCAGTTGGTTATCGATGCTTTCGTGGCGCCTCCACCCGAATTGGTCGTCGATCTTGGATTTGACCAAACCGTTCGTTTCGGAGATAGCCTAGTCCTTTCCGCCTTAGCCAATAGCGATGACCTGACTTATTTCTGGTCCGACAACCCCGGCCTGGATACGGCAGATCGATTTGTCCGACCTACTTCTACGGGTAGCATATCTGTAAGGGTAGTAGACAGCATTTCCCTTTGTTCGGCAGAGGATGCGATCAGGCTACTGGTCGATGAAGATCTCAGGGCTTATGTGCCTTCAGCATTTAGCCCCAATGATGATGGTGTAAACGATCGCTTTTTCCCATTCGGCGGTGCTGAGGTAGAACGTGCCTCTAACTTTAGAATCTTTAATAGGTACGGTGGCCTAGTCTACGAATATGCTGATAGCTTCCGCCCGAATGATCCCTCCATCGGTTGGGATGGTCGCATTGACGGTGAACTGGCCGATATCGGGGTTTACGTATATGTCATAGCACTACAGCTATTCGATGGCAGCGAGAGAATTGTACAAGGCGATGTGACCCTGGTACGATAAAACCTTAGAGCTGTAGGTCTTTTACTTTGTCCATATACCCTCGACTTACGCGTACAACATCTTGGTTTTTCATTTTGACGACATAACTCTTGGGGTACTTTTCCATACTGGCTACCTGACCAAGGTTAATGATGTAGCTCCGGTGAATGCGCAAAAACAACTTGGGATCCAACCTTTCTTCTAGCGCGCCTATTCCATGATTGGAAACAAGCGTTTTATCAGCTGTGATCAGTTTGGAGTAGTCGCCGTATGCTTCCACATAAATGATGTCAGATACAGTAACAGTTATGAGTTTTTTGTCATATTCCACCAGTACCCTTTCCGGGTAGCTGGGCTTCATGAGCAGACTTTCTGCTAGTGGAGCCACTGGGTTTGGCTGGTCTGTTGGAGACAATCTGGATATGGCCTGATCGAAGCGTTCTTTCGTGTAGGGTTTCAATAGATAATCTACAGCGTGTACCTCAAAAGCCTTGAGTGCATACTGGTCATAAGCCGTGCTGAATACAATCTGTGGTATCTCTTCTAGCTTAGTCAACACCTCAAAACCAGTCAAGCCAGGCATTTGAATATCGAGGAATACCAAGTCTGGTTTGAAGCGGTTGATTGCCTTTACGGCATCTACGCCATTGTTGGCTTCTGCAACGATGATGAGATCTTTATGGTAACCCAAGTACTCCTTAATCAGACTCCGGCCGGCTTCTTCATCGTCTATTACAGCGACTTTCTTCATAGTGCGAATTGTACAGTTAAGCCTTTGGGTTGATTATCGTTAAACTGTAGCCCCGACTGATACATTTTCTGCAGTCTGATTTGGGTATTGCTCAGTCCGACGCCCTTTTCCAGAAGCTTGGATTTATCTGCTACACCTACTCCGGTATCGCTGACCCTGAAAAAGAGCTTCCCATCTTTCCTAAAGATGCTGATGTCCAGCTCACCACCTTCAACAAGTCCAGACAGTCCATGCTTCACCGCATTTTCTACTATCGGTTGCAGTATCATAGGCGGTATGGGCTCTGTTCGCAAATCTTTGGCTACCTGAATGCTGACGGTCAATCGATCGCCGAAACGGCGCTTCTCCAGATCCAGATAATTTTCTACAAACTCCAATTCATCGGCCAGTGGTACCAGGTCTTGCCTGGATGCTCTCAATTGGTATCTGAACAGATCGCTGAGCTTAGCTATCATGTGTCTGGTGTCTTCTTGCTCTGGTGGTAGGGAGGCATTGATGGTATTGAAGACATTATACAGGAAATGCGGGTTGAGTTGAGCTTTAATGGCATTGAGTTCACTCTTTAAGGCGGCTTGCCTCAGCTCGCCTTCTACCAGCAATTTTTTCTGATTATCGCGGAAGTAGGCATAGGCGTGAAATATACCAAACTGAACCATATACAACAGACCAGGGATGTATACGTCCCATATAGAGCCTCTTCCATTCAAATGATAAAAGGTTTCAAACTGGTCTTCTACAAAGTAATACACATCTTTGGCTATGAAGATGAAGAAAGGAAGACCGATGAGGTGCAACATTAGCCTTTGCCACAATGGTTTTGATCTAAATAATCTGAATATAATAAACCAGATTATACCGGTGGCTAATAACATGAGGCCGTATTGAATGCCTGCGATGTCTAACCAGCTGTTAAAGCTTACAAATTTGCCCCAGTCTCTAGCACTGGAGTTTATATACAGTGTGAATCGATATAAAAATGAAAAGATAAGGTAGCTGGCTACTACTGCAAATAGCTCATAGCGCTTAATCCCAGCGAAAGTTGACTTAGACCAAAATATACTCATGATGGATTGGTATTAGGCTTTTGGCTCAAAAAAATACCAGGCTTCGGCGGTTTGCCGGTTAAAGCTAAGGTACAATACACCCTCAGCAGATTGTATTTTGTAGTTGCCCGTTATAGGTATGGAATGGCTGTTTTGATAAGCACTGGCTTCTCCGTTGATCAGTGTAAAAGCAATACCATTATTGAAGCTGATTCTTATTCCGAATTCCTCTCCTTCTTCGATGATCTCTTTTTCTGTTACTCGTACAGACCCGGTATAAGCGCCATAAGTACTCGATGGAGCAGTGGAGTGTTCATCGCTGATCACTTTTGATGGAACTTCGTATTGACTGTATTTAATGGTGAGTCCCTCCGAAGCACGAAGTATATCTGCTTGTTCATTCCATGGCGTCTGTACAGTGACAGTCATCTGCCCGCTCAAAACGGTTTTATCGGCAATCTCTATGGACAGTTGATTACCCAAGGCATTGGCCACTTCAAAAGGCGTTTCTTCAGGATAGACATAAGTAACTTCAGATTCCGTGTCGGGATTGAGTACAAAAGACAAGGCATGCTGAACCTGCCCATCTAATTGGGAGGCAGATAGTATGAATAGGAAGGTAATGAGATTTTTGAAGCACATATTTATTCGGTTTATCCCAAAGATAAAAGTCATACGACCCATAAAAGAGTAGCCTCCGACCAACGGGCATATAAGTGGATGAATGGACCGGTAGCCAGCCATCTAAAATGTCTTTAAGTGACCTAAAGTCTCATAATTTTGTCTTCTAGCATGGGAAAGCCCGTAGTTTAGCCACATGAAAAACAGCATTCTTTTTGCGCTACTCCTTTCATCTTTATTGTGGTCTTGCATTGGAGATGACTTCATAAACGATTTCGTCGAACCGGAGATTCGCCTCAATACGACTCCCGATAGCCTGACGATTGACTCTACCTTCCGATACTCTGCCAGATACTTCAATAACGTAGGTGTAGAGACAACGGTATCTTTTGACTGGCTGAGTTCTGATCCTGCCGTCGCATCCGTCGATGCTTTAGGGAATGTTACGGCGCATACCTTAGGAACTGTTGAAATTTCAGCCAGCTACAGTGACGGTATGAATACAGCATCTGCTATGGCTATGCTCCATACCGCAGAGACACCCATCACTATTGTTCCTGAAGAGCCAGATACCCTTGTGGGGCGGGTCGAAGCATCAACATTTTACCTGCTAGAAGGAGACTTTACACTACGTGAAGATTTAGATGAGGGTACCATTATCTTATCTCTAGCAGACGATTATAGAGCAGATTCAGATATCCCAGGCCTGTATATTTATTTATCCAACAATCCAAATACCATAACTAATGCATACGAGATCAGTAGAGTAACAACTTTCTCAGGTGCACACGAATATATAATCCCGGATGTAGCCATCGATCAGTATGCTTATGTGCTTTACTATTGTAAGCCATTCACTATTAAAGTTGGGGATGGTGAAATACTAGAACCATAGTCTGAAATTTCTTTGTATTAGGCAATAGGGCGATTTCCACAGACAAATTGTGCGCCGCTCAAATATTTCATTGATAGTATTGTAGATCGAGTCTCCAAATTTTCTCTACTTATGTACCAACGTTTTCTATTCTTACTCCTTTTTCTGAGCCTGACCATGAGTCTATCAGCACAAGGCCCCTGGGCTCAGCCGCAAGGCAAAGGGTTTTATAAACTATCTGAATGGTGGACTCGCTTTGATGAGCACTTCACCTCTCAAGGCAAGACCGATCCCAATCTCACTACAGGAGTTTACAATACCACCATATATGCCGAGTACGGTGTCAGCGATCGCTTGACTGCCATCGTCAACTTTCCATTCTTTAGCCGTAATACCATGAATAACCTCATTTCTGAGGTCAATGGGGAAACCCTGGTCCCAGGTGAAGCCATCAATGGTTTCGGAGATGCAGAGATAGCTGCTAAATACACCTTCACCCCTCAGGGAGCCAAGGTACCCATTGCCATTTCACTGACTTTGGGCTTGCCGTTGGGAGAAGATGCGGGTGGCACGCAAGGCAATTTACAATTGGGCGATGGAGAGTTCAATCAACTTATTCAAGGACACATTGGCAGCAGTTTCCGATTGGGCAACTCCAATGCCTACTGGGCCGTACTATTGGGGATTAACAACCGTACTCAAGGATTTTCAGATGAATTCCGCTGGGGACTCGAAGGAGGAATCAACTTTGCTGCCGAAAAGCTCTGGCTTATCGGTCGGGTCAGGGCGGTACACTCATTTTTCAATGGCGAGACAGCTGCTGGAAACACCAGTACCAGCATATTTGCTAACAATATCGAGTTTATCAGTCCTGGTTTAGAACTCAACTACTACCTCACACCTAAGTTAGGCGTGTCGGCTGGTGTCGCTGGAGCCATCACGGGAAGGTTGGTTGCCGCTAGTCCTGGCTATACTTTTGGTGTGTTTCTTGACGTCAAATAGTACCAATTGGTCGTTTTTTGCCCCCCGGGGAAAAACACCCAAAATGTTTAATGGTTGATATTTGAGTGCAAAAAAAACCAATGGAGGGGAAAAAAAAA
>JBCDFE010000050.1:0-22962 GCA_039178745.1 Bacteroidota bacterium
ATGCTGGGTGCGGTCGGGTCAAACCCGATATAGCCCACTACACCGGGTTCTTGCAGTATGTCTTCTATGCCGGGTGTTTGCTGGTGTAGCATGCCCCGGTATTGGAGTTCGGAGAGGAAATTCATGTTTGGGAGTCAAAAAACTTAAATTTGCTTATTTGTAAATTTACAACCAAGCACAAAAACGATATTCTGCTTAAAGAGCAAAAAGCCCGCACCAGCAGAATCTTATTTTTTAAGATAAGTATAATGCTTAAAAAACTTCGGAATGGTTTCTATTCCGAGGTAGTAATTCCTGAGACCATAGTGCTCGTTGGGCGAGTGCAGACCATCGGTATCCAGTCCAAATCCTAGTAGTACACTCTTCAGTCCGAGTACTTCCTCGAACAGAGCCGTAATGGGGATACTACCACCATCTCGTGTGGGAATGGGGGCTTTGCCAAATATCTCTTCCACGGCCTTATGGGCTGCGCGATATTCATCGCTGTCTACAGGGGTCACATAGGGTTGCCCACCATGGTGCGGATCTACCGTTACTTTGACAGAATCGGGTGCAATTTGCTTGAAGTGCTGCTCAAAAAGCTCCGTAATTCGGTCGGGATGCTGGTTGGGCACCAATCGCATACTGATCTTGGCATAAGCTTCAGCGGGCAGTACCGTTTTAGCCCCTTCGCCTGTGTAGCCGCCCCAGATGCCATTCACATCCAGGGTTGGGCGTATACCCTTTCGCTCTATGGTCGTGTATCCTTTTTCGCCCCTTATATTGGGTATGCCTATGTCTTCTTTGTACTTCCGCAGGTCGAATGGTGCCTCGTTTAGGGCAGCTCGCTCCTCCTGGCTCAGCTCCTCGACTTCGTCATAAAAACCAGGTATGGTGATGTGACCATTTTCATCGATCAGCGAAGCAATCATTTCACATAGCACATTGACCGGGTTGGCTACCGCCCCACCGTATACTCCTGAATGCAGGTCTCTGTTTGGTCCTTCTACCTTGACCTGTACATAACTCAGTCCCCTCAAGCCAACGGTAATACTGGGCGTATCGAGACCGATCATACTCGTATCGCTGATCAAAATCACATCGGCGGCCAGCATTTCCTTGTTCTCGCGCAAAAACTGGCCGAGGTTGTCACTACCGACTTCCTCTTCCCCCTCTATCATCATCTTTACATTGCAAGGCAGCTCGCCACTGGCAATCATAGCCTCTACGGCCTTCACGTGCATAAAGAACTGCCCTTTATCATCAGCCGTTCCCCGAGCAAATATGGCTCCATCGGGGTGCAAAGCCGTTTCTTTCACCACTGGATCAAAAGGCTCGCTTTCCCATAGGTGCAATGGATCGGGAGGTTGCACATCGTAGTGGCCATATATCAGAACCGTAGGTAAAGCCGGGTCGATCATTTTCTGACCAAATACGATCGGGTATCCTGGCGTCGGAATAATTTCCACGCCTTCCAGACCTGCATATACCATATACTCGGCCACCTGACCTGCGCAAGCGTGTACTTGTTTTTCAAAAGCCGGGTCGGCACTTACGCTGGGTATGCGCAAGAGTACCTTCAGTTCTTCGAGAAAACGATCTTTATTGGATTGGATAAATTCCTGAGTAGAGGGCATGATTTTCAATTTGGACTGCAAAGATAAAGCGGAGATGGGTTTATCCCTACAAATGTTCTTCCAACAGTGTGGTGAGCCGCTCTTCCGACAAGCCACGTTCTAATTTTCCAGCTTTGGCAAAAGACAATCGACCGTTCTGCTCGGAGACCAAAAAGCATACTGCATCGATCTGCTCGCTCAGACCTACGGCGGCGCGATGGCGAAGACCAACTCCCTGCGGAAGTTCACTTGAATCTGACAGCGGCAATACGGCACCCGCTCGCTCCAGTCGCCCATTGTCTATAATGACTGCCCCATCGTGTAGTGGGCTCTCCTTTTGAAAAATAGATCGTATCAAAGGTGCGCTGATGGTTGCATCCAAAGGCGTACCACCGCTCACCAGCTCCCTGGGGTCTGCATCTTGGGTGCACACGATGAGCGCACCAATGCGCTTTCGCGACATAGAGGAGAGGGCCTTGCGCACTTCGCTCACTTCCAAACTTACTTCGCTATCGCCCACCTCGCGGCCTAGCAGCCTATTCCAAACAGAGTTTCGCTGTCGAAGCGTGCTGTTTCCCAGCAATAGCAAAAATCGTCTGATTTCGGGTTGAAAGATCACAATGAGCATGATAAAACCCAAACTCATAAAGGCATTGAGCACCCTGGATAGCATGAGCATGCCCAACAAATCAACAACCAGCGCCACTAAAAACAAGAGCGCCAAACCCACAAAAATGTTGAGACCAATGCTGCCCTTCAGCAATCGATACAATTGGTAGGCCAATATACCGACGATCAGTACATCGAGTAAATCCCACAGACTAATGGGAAGAAAGCCAATATTGATCAAAAATAGATCCACGAGCGAATTGATAGCGCTGCCAAGATACGCAAAGGGGATCGGCTAGACTTTTTAGATTTGCTGTGCGTTTGTAATGTAAAGCAGATGAGTTCTTTATCAAATTCGTTGTTTGTGTCCTACACTTTAAATCGTCTTTATTTAATGACCATGGCTACCTGCTTGTGTGTAAGCGCCAGCTTCAGCCAGGAAATGCGCGAACACAATGGTCGTATGATGATGATTGTAGATGATACAACAGCCATCTGGTTTGATACGCGCGAGCCAGTAGACCGTTCCCTGTTTTCGGTAGTCAGTGTTAATATAGAGCCGCTGGAAGATGCGGTAGACCCCATCACAGAAGGGGATTTGATTAGAATCGCTCAGCGGCAACAACAGCTGGCCGAAGAAGCCAGCATTCTGGCAGCGAGCAGAGCCCGGGCAGCTTCACAAAATCGAAATCAAATTCATCAGAAGCTGATGACAGCCAAATCAGTTGGGGATGCATCGGAAGCCGCCCAACTGCAGCGCCAGCTTCAACTGGCCGAACGAATAGCTACGGAGACCGAAGAAGAGCGATTAGCCGCTTTGCGAAATGCCAATAGAGCTACTGCTGTGGTAGAGCAAGGGCGCCATGTAGAAATGTACAATCTAAACCGCCGAAAGCGTCGAGAAAGAAGGCGGCGCAGACCCGTTTCCGATAGCGAACAAACAACTTCTGGGCCAGCTTATGCCCTGGCCATCAACAATTTTAGTGGATATGGTTCAGCCCGGCCAGACCCGCCTGCCCAACCGTGTGCCCTCGCCTACGAGGGTGTAGATGAAGACTCCGGAGATTATGTGCGCCTGACGCGATCCGAGCGTTTTTTCAGTCATACCGACCCCAGCTTGAGACCGTATTTGGAAGGCAGGGAATATCTAGAATGCCATGCGCACATATATCAGGTTCGCGGCTTCCACTATTTGCAGCTGGAAGTCGTTTTTGCCAATCCCAATGCCATGACAACCTACGGTTTTCTTCCCGAAAATAGCGTTCTTAGTCTACACTTGCTAGATGGTCATCACGTCAATCTGCGGGCAGCCCAGGCAGCAAATGGCAGCTGGGATGCCGCCAAAGGTTTGCTCAGTTATCAGGTTTCTTTCCCCATAGACCGGGCCGTAGTCAATCAACTGCGACAGAGCGAACTCGACTTCATCAGGTTGTACTGGTCGAGTGGATTTGAAGAGTACGACATCTACCAAGTGAGCCTGATACAGCAGATGCTGGCCTGCGTGCGGTAGTTAGTTAGTAAGCCAGCCCCAAAGAACAAGTATAGATAAAGGCCGGTGGCAGGTTGGCCGCCGTAAAACTCACTTTCACCGAATTGAAATAGTACTTGAGCAGCTTGTAATCTTGTAGCGCATATTGAAACTGTAGGTAGTGACCAGCAGGTTTCAAAGCTTCCATAGACTGCTGAATGATTTCAGCCTTTACGCCTTTTGGAATAATAGACAAGGGCAAAGACGATACTACGTAGTCTATCGTTTCGGCTTGTACGAATTCGGCCAGGCGCTCGGCTCCATGGGGAAGTATAGTCAGGCGGGGATCATCGATTTCCCGGAGTCGCTCGATGAATTTATCATTGATCTCAAAAGCAATGAGCTCCGAATCGGGATGCAGCCTATCCAAAATAGCTTCTGTAACACAACCTCCTCCAGGCCCTAATTCTACTACTCTGAGGGGCTGATCCTTGGTAATCGGAGCAACTAACCTATTCACTAAGGCTGGGGAAGAACTAGCAATGGCCCCAGTTGAACGCCAGGAACGTATAGCTTCACGAAAAAATTTCCACCGATTCATGGGCAAGTAAGGTATACCAGCTGAAACGGTCTAAGCCGTCATTTGCATGTTTAAACCTGACGCAAGATAAGGCATTTGATCCTTCTATTTGAGTATATTTTCCAAGGCCACTGACCGAGATCCCTTCACAAAAACCAAACTGGTATCCCAATCTTGTGTCCAGAACCACGCACTCAGCAATTCACTATCTGCAAAATGGCGTATACCAAGTGCCGTCGCAACCGCTTGATAAGCACCACCAACTAAAACGATCTCATTGATGGCTAAGTCTTTAGCATACTCTGCCACTTCCTTGTGAAGATGAGCGGTCTCTTCTCCCAATTCGAGCATCTCACCCAGAATAGCTACTTTTTTTGAATGAGCCGATTGGACAAAAGCATCGAGGGCAGCTTTTACGCTTGTCGGATTGGCGTTGTATGCATCCCAGAAAAAGTCTACAGCCCGATGGGTCATCATCTGTGAGCGCCCATTTTCAGGCCTGTAGCTTTCAATGGCACTGACAATGGAGTGCCCAGGCACTTTGAAATACTTGCCAATAGCTACAGCTGCTTTTATGTTTTCAAAATTGTGCTTTCCCGGCAAATGGGTGTCTGCTGTCAAATACTCCCCTTGCTCATCTAGAAATGCAATGCTACAATTTGGATGGGTCTGTAGTAAGCCGACTTCAATATATTTGACTTCCATACTAGGAGTCTCGCTTTCGCAGAATACGATGGCCTGGCCAAGCTTTTGACTCAGTTCTACTAATTCGGCCTGATCTTGGTTCACAAAACCCACGCCACCATTACGACCCAACCAATCAAACATCTCTCCTTTGCCTTTCTTGATGCCTTCTCGCCCGCCGAATCCTTCGAGATGAGCCTGACCGATATTGGTAATCAATCCGTGTGTCGGTTCCCCAATTCGGCAAAGCAGGGCTATCTCTCCCTGATGATTGGCACCCATTTCCAAGATACATATATCCGCATCTGAGGGTGTCGATAGCATGGTGAGTGGCACACCAATGTGGTTGTTGTAATTGCCTTGGGTGGCATGAGTATCATATCGCATAGCCAGTACGGAAGTGATGAGCTCTTTGGTCGTCGTTTTGCCGTTTGATCCGGTTATGGCGACTACTGGCATCTGCCATGTTCTTCGATAAGCTGTAGCCAGTTGCTGAAGGGCCACTAGTCCGCTGTCGACTTTGTGCTTAAATGGGCCTGGCTGACCAGCATTGTGCACATCTAAGACAGTCAGATCGAGTGCATGAAATACGGCCTCATCATCAATGACAACTAAAGAAGCCCCACGATCTATCGCAGCAGAAGCATATTCATTGCCATTGAATCGATCTCCTCTGAGCGCAAAAAACAAATCATTTTTAGCTACAGAACGGCTATCCGCTGTAACGCTTCTATGGCATAGAAAGTGAGTCAGTAATAGATTCGTCATCAGATACCTGGTTGTAAGATAGCCTCAAAATTAAAAATCCGCTTTGATCTAAGAGTGACCAAAGCGGATTTTGAAGTTCGGCTAAAAGCTCGATTAACGTCTTCTAGATCTTCGACGATTGTTGCGCAGGGTCTTAAATCGGTTTTCACCGGTTTGCTCATTACCCTCGGAGGCACCAACTCTGATCATAGCACAACGGAAGCCAATATCGCGGCTAGACCTGTTCTGATCCATGTAGCGACGCGTACCGGGAGACAACCAGTAAGCGCGATCAGACCAGCCACCGCCTTTGAAGACACGGCTATCGTTACTGATTAGGGTATGGTTATCTGTGTCGTAGAAAGCTTCACTTTCCTGGTCACCATCGAGGTAATCCAATGGGCGGCCAGTGCGATAGTTATCGCGAAGTGCAGCCTCTTCATCTGTCACATACTCGTAGCGCAAGCGCCCAAGGCTATCTTTTGGTGCAGCACGGCCGTCCTCATCGCGAACCAGATCCTGGAATTCATTACCACGGAATGGGTTGAGGTCATGGTTCTGTACATCGCTGAGGGTCATAGTCGTCAATGGGCGGTATACGTCAAGTACCCACTCATTGACATTGCCTGCCATATTGTACAGGCCAAAATCATTGGGATAGTTGTTGCGTACATCAATCGGGAAAGGCGCTTGGTCATTCGGGCGCCCGGCTATACCCATATAGTCACCACGGCCACGCTTGAAGTTGGCATACATCTGCCCTTGATCACGGTCGCGGCGCTGGTAGCGCATGCTTGTTCCACTCCATGGGTATATGCGGCGGTCTGTGTAGTTCTCGTCTTGCTCATTTTCTTGTAGCCCTTGAAGAGCCAGAGCTGCGTACTCCCACTCCGCTTCAGTTGGCAGGCGGAAGCTGGGCTGTAGAATACCGTCTTCAAAGCGAACAGGACGCTCTTCTCCGGTGCGTGCAGAACGCAAGCCCTTGCGTACGTCTCCTTGATACTGACCAACCAGATACGCCTCTGTATTGAATACATTGTCATCCTTCTGCTCAGGCGAAGGATTCAGAATGCCGCGATCAATCAGGATCGCTTCATTGACCCGGTCCGAGCGCCAGCTGGCATACTCATTCGCTTGTACCCAGGTCACGCCCACCACGGGGAAGAAATCGTAAGAGGGGTGGCGGAAGTAAGTTTCCACCAGTGGCTCGTTAAAAGCCAGTTCTTCTCTCCAGACCAGCGTATCGGGCAATGCATCGCGATACACCTCTGGATAGCTATCACCGTATACGCGCTTAATCCAGTATAGATATTCTCTGTAGTCGAGGTTAGACATTTCCGTCTCATCCATGTAGAATGAAGAAACCGTCACACGACGGGGCACATTGTCCCAGTCGTAGGTTACATCTTCTTCGGTATATCCCATTACGAATGTACCACCGGGCACGAGCACCATGTTAGGTGGTGTCTCCTGACCTTCGTAGTTATCTACTTTTTCGAATCCGCCCCAGTCGGCGTCGTTGTAGGCCCAGCCTGTAGTTGCTGAGCGATCCTTCTTTCCACAAGAAGTTAGTATGAGCGCAAATGTTAGAATGGTAAGCGCTTTAAAAGTATAATTCATCTTCCCTTAACCGAATTGAGTTTGCGAATTTGAAGGGCCAAATATAGGGCTACTTGGCGGTTGTCGGTAGCCAATGTACTGTTATATAGCACAAACGGCTTGGAGTAGTTGCATGAACCATAACCTTGCTTGGGTAAATACTATTGTGTGAGAGCTGTTAAAATTATAAATCTAATCATGTCCAGGCCACAAAGATGTATCAAAAAGGCTCTTTCCTTTCAAGTATCAAGTTGAAAACAGACCTTTGCGTCCATGAATCGACCACCGCGTTCATCTAAGCGACCACCCGAACATTTGCTCGGCCCATTGCGCAGCATCTACAATAAACGGAAACAACTCCTGTTCCTGGCCATCGGCACTTTTGTCCTGACCTTCGCCATTACGAAGCTGTTCATCCCCGACTACTACGAATCGACGACTGCATTCATAGCTCTCAGCCCAGATCAGTCTTCGCCAGAAATATTTTACGGTAGCCAGAGCAAACCTCAGATTTATGGCAACTCCAACGATATAGATAGGCTGCTCACCATCTCCGAGAGCAATCAACTGGTCGATTACATGATCGACACCTTCGATCTGTATGCCCATTATGGTATAGACAGCACCAATAAAAAGGCCCCGGTCAAGGTGCGGCGCGAGTTCTTCTCTCTTTACGAGGTTACAAAAACGCCAAGAGACGCCATAGAGATCAGCGTCTCAGATACTTCTCCCCAGCTGGCAGCGCGCATGGCCAATGCAGCAAGAGAGCGCATCGGCTTCCTCGGTCGCAACCTTCAGCGAAATTCACAGCGCATAACCATAGAAACCCTGAGCGATCAAATCAACCTGAAAAACCAACTACTACAAGACCTGAATGACAGCCTGGCTACCATCAGAGAGAATACCGGCATCTACAACCATGTGACACAGTCTGAAATACTGGGTGGCAAAGTCAGCGAGCAAGATCAGCAAATCACCAGTCTGCGGGCGCGAATAGCCGCGTACGAAGAAATTAACACCAGAGCTTCCAGAGATAGCGTGATCAAATTCAATGCAGCCCTACAAGGGATCTTGCAAAGTCAAATTGTATTAGACAGCCAACTGGTTCTACTCAACCAGGCTATGTCTGCAATCGAAAACCTAAACCGCGACCGGTCCGATCTAAACAGCCAAATCAATAGAGACCGAGATCGGATGAAACAGGTACAAACGGCCTACGAGTCCGATCAAAAAGGACTGGCTATTATTCAGCAAGCAGACGTACCGGTCATCAAGTCGTGGCCCAGACGCTCTGTAATTGTCGGTGGCACTACCCTTCTGGTGCTTTTTATAGCCGTGCTGACTATCCTGGTCATCGACAGCGGGAAGCATTATCCTTGGCAAGAATGGTTAGCAGAAGATGAGTAAATCCATCGGATCTACCAGTCGTACAGATATTTTATTTTGGACTTCCGCAGGTGGTAGCCTCCTGCTAGCCCTAGCCGGTATACTATTAGATGCCTACTGGTTGGCTTTGGGCGTTCTACCGTTCTTGGCAGCCTTCGTTTTGATCACCAGGCCACTTTTCTTCTTCTGGATGCTTTTGGCCTGCCTGCCGCTCAGTATCGAGTTTTACTTCGGCAGCTTTGGTACAGATTTACCTACCGAGCCACTGATGATCTTATTGAGCTTGTATTTTCTGATCCATGCCATTTGTTATTGGCGCAGATACGACACCAACTTCTACAGGCACCCTATCAGCTTACTCATACTCGCACATATTGGATGGATCGCCTTTTCTGCTATATATGCCCAAGATGCCATCGTCAGCTGGAAATTTGTACTCGCTAAGGCATGGTATATCATTCCGTTCTATTTTTTGGCAGGCCGAATTATCAATCGTCCAGAGCAAGTTAGAAAAATGGTATGGATCATCTTTATACCGCTACTATTCGTTGCCGTACAAACTCTGATCAGGCACAGTCTGTATGGATTCAGCTTTGCCGATCAGTACAAAACGATGAGTCCATTTATGCGCAACCATGTCAACTACGCAGGCATGATGGTTGCTTTTGCTCCCTGGCTGGCATATCTGATTTGGCAAAGAAAAGGCAGTAGAAAACTACTATTCGCTGCCATTATTTGGGTAGTCGCCCTCTACTTCAGTTATACCAGGGCAGCTTACGTCGCATTATTTCTAGCTATAGGCGCCTTTTGGATAGTAAAAAAAGCCTGGTTGAAACCACTTATGGTTATGGGTTTGGCGGGTCTGATTGCAGGTAGTATATATATGGTCAAGGACCACAATTACCTGGAGTATGCCCCAAACTACGAAACGACCATTTCTCACGATCGCTTCGACAATCTTATTTCCGCCACCTACAAACTCGAAGATATTTCGACCATGGAGCGCGCCTACAGATGGGTTGCAGCAGGGCACATGGTACCATATCACCCCTGGGTAGGCTGGGGACCTGGCAATTTCCGATTCTACTACAAGGGGTTTACCGTGACTAGCTTCAGGACGTACGTCAGCGAGAACCCCGAACAGTCGGGCATCCACAACTACTACCTGATGACCCTGGTCGAACAGGGCTTTCCAGGACTGCTCATTCTGTTTGGCCTGCTGTTGCTACCCATTAGCTGGGGGCAAGAAGCCTATAAAAACAGGAAGCACTGGATACAGAAAATGGCTGCTAAATGGAACAGCAAAAGCAGCCCCATCGAATACAATGCTATCCTTATGGCAGCCATCTTGAGTCAGATCATCATCATCGCTTTTCAGCTCATAAACGATATGCTGGAAACAGACAAAATGGGATCCCTCTTCTGGCTAAACCTGGCCATTATCACCAACTTCACGAGTCATTTAGGCAACGAGGGTCTTGCCGATCCAGATAGCCAGCAAGCCGCCAGCCAAGCTTAGCGCTACATAAAGAAGGGCCGTAGCAGGTCGGCCTGTACTCGTACCTATTTCGAGCACTTCAAGGCTAAAGGTTGAAAAAGTCGAAAAGCCTCCACAAAATCCGGTTAGCACAAGCAGGCGGGCTTCTTCGGTCATTCGCCCCTGGCTGATCAATGCAAACCCCAAACCCAGCAAAATGCAAGCCACGATATTGGCCAGTAGCGTCCCCCAAGGCATATCACCTTCAGACACACCAGCGTTAAGCCACCGGTCTAAAATATACCGGCAAACGCTTCCTAGTCCACCACCAAAAAAAATAATCAGATAAGCCAATATTCAACTCGATTTTCCAGACAATTTTCGTTCGACCAAGTGCCCTCGACCACCCCTTTGATACACCATTCTGTGCAAGATGTAGGTTAGGCTCAAGGCAATCCCGATTTCCAAAGTCAGCAGCCTGTGCAACCCCCATATGGCATCGAGCATAAAAGCCATGCTAATGAAACTCATATTGACCAGCATTAGTATAGACGTAGCCGTCATGTGCGACAGTCCGCAGTCTATGAGCAAATGATGAATATGCCTGCGGTCTGCCGTAAAAGGAGACTTCCCCCTCAGCATACGCGTAATAAACACGCGCAAAGTGTCGAATAATGGAACAATGAGCAGTGCAATCGCTATGGCAACCGGATTATTGAAACAGAAACTGCCCCCCGTAGTATAGTCTCTGGCACATAAATCTATAAAACGTATGACCAGCATAGCGGTAAGTGTACCAATGAGCAATGAGCCTGTATCACCCATAAATATGCGAGCCGGCGTGACATTGAAGCGCAAAAATGCCAATAGCGCCCCAGCCAACGACAAAGCCAGCAAGCCCAAAACGGGCAAATCGTTTAGATAGAACCAACAGCCCAGGCAAATATTAATCAAACAGCCTAGACTCGCTGCCAGGCCGTTTATGCCGTCTATGAGGTTAAAGGCATTCATGATGACCAAAATGGTAAACATGCTGATAAACACCGATAATAACCATGGAAAATCACCCTGAAAACCCAGTAGACCATACATACTCTCCAACCTGACTTCGGCTCCTAAGACCAATACCGCTGCAACGATTATTTGTCCGGGTAGTTTAGCCCTGGCGGAAAGAGTACGCACATCGTCGAGTGCCCCCAAGACAAATACAAGAAAAAGAGCCAGAAAAACGAATGGCAAATGCACGAATTCTCCTCCCGGTGAAAACAATAACGCGGGTATTACTGTAGCAAAAAATATCGGTATCCCGCCCAGAGATGGCGTAGCCAGCGTATGGCTCGATCGGTCTTGAGGGTGGTCTACGAGTCCCCGTTTATGCGCCAGTCTAATGACATAAGGCATCGCTATAAATGTTATAGCAAAGGCCAAACAACAACTGTAGATGAGAGTTCTCATTTAAGCGCAGATAGCAATTCCCTGCAAATATGCATCGGTACTGGCTTAAGAAGTGTGATCTGACAAGCGCTAAAAAACCTAGTACCGGACAAATCTGTCCACATACCGGCAAACTTTATCATAAGGTTACGACTAAAAAAGGATTTCCCAGTCAGAACGGTCTGAATAATTCACTTTTGACAAGAATAAGCCATTTGGTGGCGCACTCCAAGCCCCGATCATTGGCCTCTGTTCTCTCAGTGCAGCATCCACTTCCCCTAATTCGATTTGACCTTTACCAACCCGCAGGCAAGCTCCTACAATCAGCCGAACCATACCACGCAAAAATCGATCTGCACTAATATGAAAAGACCATCTGTGCTCGTGCATTACCCACTGTGCCCGCCTCAAATCGCATCGCATGGTCTTCGCATCAGAATGCGTCTTGCAAAAAGGTAGAAACGCTTCGTACTCCAATAGGAGAGCAGCCGTAGCATGAACTAAATCCATGTTAAGCTGACCCAGCAAGGGGTAAACCGTTATGGTATCGGGTTTAAATGGATCTTTGTGTGGGCTGATGTCATATCGATATGCCCGCTCGATGGCACTAAACCGAGCATGCGTATCTGGCGATACCACATACAGCTGCCTGATGATGATGCTACTGGGCAGCAGCTTGTTGAGCCGCCTCAAAAAATCAGCCGGAAGATCAATATTTGTATCAAAATGTGCAAAGTAGGCAGAGGCATGAACGCCCGTATCTGTACGACCGCATCCCAGTATTTGAATAGGGACTCTGAGTAGTAGCGAAATCTTTTCTTCTATAGCTTGTTGTACGCTGGGAGCAACCGGCTGGCGCTGCCATCCGTGAAAAGAGGCACCGTTATATGCCAGTTCTAGCATGTAGCGCCTCGGAGTCATAAAAGCGACCGCTTTTTGGGGACCGTCACAAATGGTGGCTTCAAATACAAAGGCTCAAAGCTAGCTACATCCGCTGCTTGTCTGTTTGCAGTCAAAGCTGCTTCAAGCTCTGGTCCAAGATAAGCCGCAGTCGGCAAATGTTCTTCGTGTAAAACCATAGCAGGGCTGGCCAAGGCATCGGCTATTTTAAGGCTCCCGCTACCGCAGATATGCACCTTTTCTTGTCCCGCTACAAACGCTTTTAAAGCAGGGTCGTGTACCGATATGGCCACGGGGCGTATATCCTCTTGCTTCAGATCATTTTCATGCGCGTACCAGCAGGCGTAGACTTCATCTCTTCTGGAGCCCTGACTCGATATCAATGGTCCCGACCATCCTCTTGCATAGGCCGACCTCGCCAACGCCCGTAGGCTAGACAGTGGATATAACCTAATGGCGGGTAAGGCAAAGGCAATACCCTTGGCCATAGCTGCTCCAACGCGAAGACTGGTGTAACTACCCGGACCTTCGCTGAGTCCGATCACTTCCAGTTCTGTCGTTTCAACACTAGCCGCCTCTAAGGCTTCTTGAATATAAACGTTGAGCATAGCTGCATGCCGGAAAGGCTCGCTAGCAGACTTGGCAGACAAAGCAACTCCATCCCTCCATACGGCAACCGAGCATATTTCCGTGGCCGTTTCTATGAGAAGTGCCGTCACGGCAGTAACTCTGTTGGTGACCAGAAAAATTGATCAAAATCCTGAATGCGGTCTTTGACGACTTTTACGCCTTCCGCTTCCAATCTTTCCTGCATGAGCGTTGGCGTAGCAAAGTGATTGCGGCCACTGAGTTCTCCTTTCCTATTGACCACCCGATGGGCTGGAATTTGATCGCCGGCAAGCGAATTAAACAAAGCCCAACCCACCATCCTCGCCGAACCCAAAGTCAGAAAGTCAGCTATAGCGCCATAGGTCGTCACACGCCCTTCAGGAATGGACTGCACTACGGCGTATACATCTTCGATATAGTGTGGATTTTTTGGCCCAGCCATAATCTACTCCGATTAAAGATCTGCGAACGCCTGCTCGATCAGCTTTTTCTGCTGGGCTTCAAATATGCCTTTGTAGCCCGTAGCAGGTGACGCAGCTGCATCTCGACCTACGTAGCGCAGCTTACGGTGCAGACCCAGTAGTTCACTGTGTAAAAACTGATCACTGATGGATGTCCAGACCCCCATATTTCTAGGCTCTTCCTGCACCCATACCATTTCGGCTTTTGCATATCGCTTAGCCAGCTTTTTGATCTGAGCTTCCGCCAGTGGATACACCTGCTCGAATCTAACGATGGCGACATCTTCTACTTGGTTATCGCGGCGATACTGGTCGAGCTCAAAATAAATTTTTCCACTACACAAAAGCACCCGCTTTGTTTTCTTGGCGTCCTTTGCAGAAATACGGGCATCATCAATGATTTCCTGAAACTTAGTATCTGGCCCAAAGTCGGCCAACGGACTGACTACACCAGGGTGGCGAAGACCGGATTTTGGCGACATGTGAATGAGCGGAACCCGGAAGTCCCAGGTCATCTGCCGCCTGAGCAAATGAAAGAAATTGGCGGGTTGAGTCGTATTCGCTACCACCATATTGTACTCTGCACACAATTGTAGGAAACGTTCGAGTCTCGCCGAGCTGTGTTCAGGGCCCTGCCCTTCCTGACCATGCGGCAACAAGACCGTTAGGCCTGCCATGCGCTGCCACTTACTTTCACCCGCACTGATAAACTGATCAAAAATGGTGCTCGCTCCATTAGCAAAGTCACCGAACTGGGCTTCCCAAAGCACCATATTTTCAGGACTGGCCATGGCATAACCATACTCAAAACCCAAAACGGCAAATTCACTCAGCAAAGAATTGTAAATCTGAAACTGACCTTGCTCTTTAGACAAGCCATCCAGGCGATTGTAGGTAGACTCTCCGTCTGCTCCGTACAGTACGGCATGCCTATGGCTGAAGGTGCCCCTGCGCACATCCTGACCACTCATCCGAATATTAGTGCCTTCCAGCAACAAGCTACCATAAGCGAGCAGCTCACCCATAGCCCAGTCTAAGGTGTCGGATTCGCGCAGCTTGGCGTAATTCTTAAACAGGCGGTCGACCTTTTTAATAGGCGCAAAGTCATCGGGAATACTTGCTAAATGATCGAGCATCAGGTTGAGCTTGCCTTGATCTACACCGGTGACCGGAGAATTTTGAAAATCATTGACTGTTCTGGGATCGCGATTCAACTTCTTCCAGGCCCGCTCGGGATCTTGATATTTATATTTGACACTTGTCTTTTTGACAGACTCGTACTTGTTCTGGAGCATGGCATTGAACTCATCCTCCATCTCTTTGGCCAGCTTGCGCTCCAATTCCCCGCGCTTGACCAATTTATCCGTATATACCTTCCTGGGATCATCGTGCTTTCTGATCCTTTCGTACATATCCGGCTGGGTGTATGAAGGATCGTCCCCTTCATTGTGCCCGTGCTTGCGGTAGCAAAGCATATCGATGAATACATCGCTATTGAACTCTTGCCTGTAGTCTATAGCCAGTCGGCAGGCGTAGGTTACTGCTTCGGGATCGTCTCCGTTTACATGAAAAACGGGCGCCTCCACAACACCGGCTACACCAGAGGCATACAAGCTTGTACGTGCATCGCGATAATCGGTCGTAAATCCGATTTGATTATTGATGATAAAATGAATGGTACCGCCCGTTGTATAGCCTTCCAGACCACTCATCTGTACGGTTTCATATACAACGCCCTGACCAGCTACTGCTGCATCGCCGTGAATGAGAATGGGCAAGATCTTATCGTAGTCGTTGTCGTAGAGCATATCGGCCTTAGCCCTGGTAAAACCCTGTACAACGGGATCTACGGCCTCCAGGTGGCTGGGATTGGGCACCAGCTTGAGGTGCAGATTTTTTTCAGCAGGCGTAGTGTGCATAGAGCTGAAACCAAGGTGATATTTTACGTCGCCATCGCCGAGTACTTCGTCTGGCATGGCCCCCTCAAACTCGTTGAATATGGTCTCGTAGGTCTTTCCCATAATATTGACCAGCACATTGAGACGGCCCCTATGTGCCATACCAATGACCACCTCTTCCGCACCTATATCCGCGGCCCGGTTTATGATGGCATCCAGGCCCACTATAGTCGACTCGCCACCCTCCAAACCAAAACGCTTTTGGGCGATGTACTTCTTTTTCAAAAAGTCCTCAAAGCCAACAGCTCCGTTCAGCTTTTCCAGTATGCGCCGCTTTTCGTCCAAATTGAGCTCATAAGCTTGACCGGGCTTCGATTGTTCGATGCGCTCGCGCAGCCAGCGGCGCTTTACTCGATTGGCAATATGGTGATACTCAAAACCAATAGACGAGCAGTAGATGAGCTGCAAATGAGCAATGATCTCGCGCAAAGTGCTGGGCGGCAGAAAAAGTTCTCTAGCTACTTGAAAGGTCGTATCCAGATCAGCCTCCGTAAGGCTGTAATCTGCCAGATTCAGCTTGGCATCTGGATCTTCAAACTCCCCAACGGGATCGTATAGGGCATCCATGTGCCCCCTGGTTCGATAGGCCTTGATGAGGGAGAAAACCCGCAATTCATTGACAATATGGTCTACATCAATAGTTCCAGCTTTAGTCGTATGGCTTCCATTGCTGTTTTTCTGGGCGTAGTCGAAACCAGAAAAAAAGTCTCGCCAACTCGTGTCGACACTTTCAGGATCTTGCAAAAACTGATCGTAAAGCGAAGAAATATAGGCCGGGTGGGCATTTGCTACGTGCGAAAAATCACTCATGGTTAAAGATGGTGGTCAGCTCGATTAAAAGAGGCAAGCAAAATTGGACAGCATATCGGAGAATCCAAAAACCCGATGGCTTGCCCAAATTTATAAACAAAGGTACGCCAACTGAAGATTTGTTCCGAACAAATTACTGCCAACTTATGGGCTGACCGGATAGTAGCCTACCCGCTCACCCACACATCGAAAGTGTTCGCGCAGTTGTAGTTGTTGTTCAGGGGTCAGAGCCAATGTTCGTCTATGGCCTGATTTGTACTCGATTCTGATCAACTCGACTTGCTCATAGGTGAGCATATAGTATAGATCTGTCGGCACCAGCGCAATGTGCTGATAGTGCTGCATATTGGTCTGCCGGCTGAAAGTGCCTCGGTCCGATACCGTATAAAAACCAATGATCGTGTCAGAAGACATCTTTAGCTTGACATTGTAGTCGTTGGCGGTTTGATGGGGAGCATACTCGGGAAGTTCGAGTTCCAGGAAGAGTACCGACAAACTATCGAGTTCGGTGTACAGTACGGCGGCTTTAGCTTCGGCTATCAGCCTTGGGCCGTCTATGGTTTCGTATTGAGATATCATCTGGTAGCCCAGGGCCATCTGACCGGACTCCACTGTCCTCAAAGAGTCGAAGGGATCTATGGAGTCACTGACAATATCACAAGGAGGTAGATTGATGGGCACCTCATCTATGGCCACAGAGTCGGTCTGGGCCGAAAGCTGAAAGCTCCACAAAACAAAAAGGCAGGCCAGCTGGCAAAAGCGTATCATAGGTTTGTTTTTTGGGATCTTAGGTTTCATTTTTTGTACTTCCGCAGGTAGTCCGTTTTCTAAAGAAGACGCTACCTGCGGAAGTACAAAAGAGGAAAATTGAAAGCGCGAAAATAAGGTCATAAAACACAACGGAGGGAATGCAAGCTAAGTGCATTCCCTCCGTAAGAAATAAAATGTGCGATCTACGAATCAGTACTTGATGTTGATGACGTAGTTATCAAAATTATTTTCGTTTTCTGAGGTCATGGGGTCATCTACTACATTATTGACCTCGACGATCTCTATGAGGTAATAACGATCATTGCGGAAGACAGCGAAAAGATCACCCACTGAAACATCGGATACCTCTTCATTGAAGACCTCATCTGTACAATTACAGAAAGTGTCGTCGCCATCTGGTGTATCTCCAGAGTCATAGGCACCGACAATTTGCTCTTGCGTAGTTACGGTAGCGAAGGAGAAACCGTCGGGCAGGGCGGCCGTATTCACCTCGCGGAGTATGGCGTTGTTGGCCGCTGAAATCTGGCGGCGCCAGTTGTTGGCTACAACTATATCAGTATCAATCCCTTCGTCTTGAATTTCGGCATCGGGGTCCTCAGAACCCATTCCGACGCCATTGTCCAAATCCAGACCACCAAACCCATCGTCGCCAGCTTGGTTGAATAGTATGCCCATAAGAGTGCTATCCAGACTAGTACCTTCGAAGGTGATATTGATAGATACACTGCCGGTGGCCCCTCGGTCGTCTTCGACTTCAAAGGTGTAGGTGCGTGTTCCTGCTGAGGTACTGGTTGGTGTTATCCTGATTTCAAAAGTTACGCCCATTCCCTCACTTTCTACGAGTGGTAGTGGATTTGTTGCATCGAAGGTCTCATTAAAGAAGTCAATATTGGCTGCATCCAGTAGTAGCCCGTCTTCAAAGATTCGGAGGGTATCGATATCGTTTGTACCGTTATCATCCAGGGTGAGCTTAACGTCGAATGTTGAATTTAGTGTTGTTAGTGTCTGATCTGCGAATACGAATCCAGGATCATCCTCTAAGACAGCAGTAGGATCGCCTGCATTGGTATAATTGATAGTCAACCCCACGCTGGCAAACTGATTGTTTTCGTCAGTGACCGTAAAGAGATAGGTATTGGCACCTACACTTGGATTGGAAGGCGTGATGGTGATGGTGTAGACTACTCCACTGGTGTTTCCACCCGTGATCAGCAGCGGATTATTTGACGTTATGCCGCCGTCAAAAGCCAGGTCTCCAGATGGTACATTGACACCGTCTCTGGTAATCGCCAGACTTCTCAGCAGTGCATCTCCGTCGTCTAGTCCGAGCCTGACGGTGAAGGGATCGCCGAAGGGAAGATCTGTATTGCCATCGACAATGCCAGCTCCAGATTGGAGCTCGATCTCTGGTGGAAGGGCTGTACCGTCTCCGGTGCCGTCTTCACCGCAGCCAGTGTTGAATAAGAATAGATACACGCCAGCGAGTGCGAGTAAGAGGTGGGAAATGTTTCTCATGCTTAGCAGAGTTTTTGTTGGTTAATGGTAGTCAGTTTGATTTGAATGACCAGCGACCTTGAGACAAGTATCTACCGCGGAGGTCACAAAAACAAGTGGCCAATCTTCTAACGAAGACTGGCCACCTGATGTTTGCCTGGTTGATGATATTGCTTAAGCCAGCTTTTTGGCTTCAGCTTGGAATTTTGCAGGGTCTGCATTGCGGAATCTAGGTCCTGCTTCTTGCAGTACGCCCTTGATTGCTGTCTGAGACATATTGGCTAATCCCTTATAGGTTTTTACGCCTTTTGCCCTGAAGAGCGTATCGAGCTTGGCGCCCAATCCTGGAATCTTAGTCAGTACGTCTCCCTCTACCTGCTTAGCTGGACGACCGCGACCGCGCTTCCCTGTGGCTGGCTTAGTAGCCTTAGCAGCGGTTGTTTTCCTAGGACGGCCTGGACCACGCTTGGCAGGAGCCGCAGCAGTAGCCGACTTCGCTGGACGACCCGGACCACGCTTGGCCGTTGTAGTAGCTGAAGAAGCTGACTTTGGTGGACGACCTGGACCGCGCTTGGCAGTGGTCGCAGCAGTAGTCGACTTCTTAGGACGACCCGGGCCACGCTTAGCAGGAGTCTCGGCGGTGGCTGACTTCTTAGGACGACCTGGACCGCGCTTAGCAGGAGTCGAAGTAGTGGCTGACTTCTTAGGACGACCCGGACCACGCTTGGCCGTTGTAGTAGCTGAAGAAGCTGACTTTGGTGGACGACCTGGACCGCGCTTGGCAGGAGTCGCAGCAGTAGTCGACTTCTTGGGACGACCCGGACCGCGCTTGGCTGTTGTAGTAGCTGAAGAAGCTGACTTTGGTGGACGACCTGGACCGCGCTTAGCGGCTGTTGATTTACGTGGACGACCACGCCTTTTTGGCTTTGCTGGGCTCGCTAGTGCTTCGGCAGCCTTAGCGTTTTGCTCTTCCAGCACTTGTATTTTCTGGTTCAAACCGTCTACTTGAGACTCCGCTTTTTCTAAACGCTTTTCTGTTTTTTTAGCAGCTTTCTCTAAGGATTTGAAACTCTTTTTGAGATCGGAAAAGTCTTTGGCGAGCTTTTTAAATGCTTTGTCTTTACTGGCCATTAAAATGTACGTTTTGAGTGTAGGAATGCCGATTAAGATTTACTTTGGCATTCAAAAATTAGGCAAACATGTGATATCAGAAACAATGGCTTTTTACGCCGCCCATCGTGAATTTGCGGTGCTCGTGGTGAGAGCGGGACTAAGTCCGCAAAATCCTTTTGGTTTTCTGAAGTTAGTGGGGTACGGAATATTTCTGCCGCAAAAATAATAAAATTTAATTAGCAAATTACTTTTTCGAAATATTTTGTTGTTCTGACTTTTATCCTACAGGTATGAACCTCAGTATCCTACCGTATTTTTTGAGTACTTCATGAGCCTCGTCATAATCAGGCATAGCATCATAGACCAGCTTCCAATACCTTTTAGAATGATTCATTTCTATGCGATGTGCCAGCTCGTGAATTATCACACTATCCCTGGCTTTTTGAGGAACTAATAATAATCTAGAGGAGAGGTTGATATTACCCTTGCTAGAGCAACTACCCCAAACTGAGGTCGTATTTTTTAGGCTCAAGCCATCTACATGTACTTGAAAAAATCGGTGGTTTAATTCTTCTAATCTCTGCCACACTACAGAATGAAAGCGATCTGCAAAAATCCTGCTCAAAAGAGTATCAACGATTTCTGCTTTTGGCCTATGATCTGAGTAAGTTAATTCGACGCGTACTAAGTTTGGATTATAGACATCAATTTCGGCCCTATGGCTTTTAAATGCTCTACCTCCAGATATATTAATTTTGAACTTTTGCCCCATGACCAATATATGGCCTGAGTCAGGCAGAGATATCGGCAATAAGCGAGCAAAGGCTTCGGGTTTTTTCTGATAGGTATCGCGAACCCAATCCGTAAGCTTCTTTTCTATTTCGAGCTCAGGCTGACTTAATTCTAATTGCTTATCTAAATTTTGCGTTGCCCCAACTCTCGAACCAGAAAGAACCGGAATGCGGAAAATCACCGCTTTTTTACCAATCGTGGCTCGATAACCGGACCTGAATTCATAGTGCTTGCGGACTGGCACACGCACTCCGGGAGCTAATTCGATATAACTATTCACGATTTTGTAAGCCTTTGCCATCTGGATATAAGGAAGTGATTTATTGCAGACAATATTAGTGGAATAAAATATGCAGTGAGATTAAGGAAACAAGCAATCCAACGGCAAACCACTTTACCTCTTTGTCTTTTAGCTCAAACAGATTCTTTGTGGGTGCCCACCTCGCTCTGCCTATTAACACTTGAAATAATAGAAATGAAAAAACAATAACGATGCCCGCGCGCAAAAAATAGTTCAAGTCGGTCACGCCATAGTTTCCGTGTAAAAAGCTGAACCCCTCTTTAAGGGCAAAATTAAGAGGGCCTGCAAATAGAAAAGCCAGGAGTGTATACTTGGGTTTTGGGCTAATGAGCAAAACCGCCGATAACAAAAGAACGACCAGACCACAATTTACGAAGTACCTCGTCTCATTCAAGAAATGAGTAAAAGCCTTTCCTCCGTCGCTGAATTTCACGCTCAGCAATAGTAAGCCAGTAGCCAGGCCGGTGAGTAAGCAGACAATAACAGTTTGCCGACCTGCGCTCACCAACTCTGCGTCTGATGCATCGGCCTTAAGGTATTTACCGTATATATCTACAGACCATAATGTAGATAAAGAATTGAAGGTAGAGTCTACTGTACTCATTAGGCTTGCGAATAAGGCACAGAGGATAAGTCCTGCCAAGCCAGAGGGTAAAAAGTTCTGCACCAAATACGGAAAGGCAGCATCCACTTCTCCCAGTCTGTCACCTATTAAGCCATACAAGGCGATGCCTGGCACTATGATTATTACTGCCATAAAATACTTCATCACTCCACCGACCATCAAGCCGAGCTGTGCTTCACGAAGGTTCTTTGCAGCCAGGGATCTTTGCATTACAGCCTGGTTGCCACACCAGTAATTGATGTTTAAAAAGAAGAGGCCGAAGAGCATGGTCCATGGCAAATTTTCATGATCCGCCGGTAAGTGCAAACTCATGTGTGCTGGTGGCGTGCTCGCGTACAGCTCAGACCAACCTCCGAGCTCGTGTACAGCAACTAGTGTAATGGTCAAACCACCAGCTACGAGAATCGCGAACTGGATAATATCTGTTTTAACGACTGCCCGTAATCCCCCCAGATAAGTGTAAATCGCAGAAAAAACACCCAGGGCGATTAAAACGACTGAAGCCCTGGTAAATCGATCGTCGGAAATCCAAATTAAATTATCACCAAATACCGATTCAGCGGCGTAGGCTCCCCACATCAGTGCAGCTCCCAGGCCGACTGTAGATAGCAAGCCGATATTGGCTAAACTATAAGCAAGGGCTACCTTTTCTCCGAGGCGCTTTGATATAAATTGGGTGATCGTAATGATGCGATCGCGCAGGTACAGTGGCACAAAAACCAAGGCCGCCAATAAAATGCCCTGTACAGCATTGATCTCTAAATTGGCCTGAGCCATACCATACAGATAGGCCGAACCCATCATACCCAGAAACTGATAGCCTTGTACATTGGTTGCTATAGTGGATATGGCAATAGACGGCCACCTCAGTTGCCTGGACGACAAAAAATAGTCTTCGGCTGTAACATCGTTTCCCAGTTGACGCCCCCTCAGCGCCATGGCCATAACCAAGACGAAATAGGCAATAACAATACCGAGATCTAGCGTCATATTGGATTAAACAGCTGCCTGCTCAACAGATGATATCAAGCCTTTAAACAACAATTTGCCATCTGAGATGCCGAGTATATCTTCTGCAGAGCGCTCTGGGTGAGGCATCATCCCGAATACATTACCTCTTTTATTTCGAATGCCAGCTATGTGGTCGCGGCTGCCATTGGGATTATCCATCGAGCTTACTACTCCTTCTGCGTTGGCGTAGCGAAAAAGGACTTGATCGTTATTCCAAAGATCATTTAAACCTTGATCATCGATGTGATAGCGACCCTCTGCATGGGCAATGGGCACGCTCACGACTTGATGAAGTGTTAGCGCGCTAGTGAGTGCACTATCGGTCGTTTCACATCTCAAATACTGGTGCTTGCAGACGAAGCGCTGATTTTCGTTTCGCAGTAAAGCTCCGGGTAATAAGCCAGCTTCGCACAAAATCTGAAAGCCATTGCAGATTCCGAGCACGCGGCCTCCGCGATCTGCGTGGGCCTTGACCGCTCGCATGATGGGCGAGAATCTGGCTACCGCCCCTGCTCGAACATAATCACCATAGCTGAAC
>JBCDFE010000051.1:0-22570 GCA_039178745.1 Bacteroidota bacterium
CCCCCAGTCGATGGTCAGCTGATCATGAAGACCTTTGATCTACCGCCAGGTCGCATGGTGGGCATCATCAAAGATGCCATTCGCGAGGCTATACTGGAAGGAGAGATACCGAATGCTTATGAGGCAGCGTATGCGTTGATGCTGAAGGTTGGGAAGGAGAATGGGTTGGAGGTTGACCTAAATTAGTCCTAGCCTTTAGGCACTTTGGCCATAGATTTCACTTTTCTTAACACAGTACAAATTGGAATACCGTTTTATCAAAATTGGAATGTGTTCCATCCCTATTTATAGGTAATGCAGCTTTTGAAATATAGATTTTTTTTACTTTGACCAAAGTAAGTAACCCAAGTAAAGATACAAACCCAGGCTAAGCTATCACGTATGTAACCCTTATAGTATGATACGGCTAGCCTAAATTATCTTATGGAATGGACGCATGGTTTTTTGAGGCTAAAGGATACGATTATAAAGAGCTTAAAAATTTCGATTTCGTTAGTAACGACGAAATAAGAAGTTTTGTCTACGATGTCAGATCCTATGGTAAATTATTTTTGATCGGGTCAAAAGGCTCTGGGAAGACCCTCTTGCTGCACAAGAAGGCGTACGAATACTTCAACAAGAAAAGAAAGGAAAGCGACGAACCCAAAGCTACACGACTTAGCGACGATATAGTGGAAGTCTTGGACTTTCCTGGCTTAGATATTCCAGAATCGAGCCTACTAGAACTCAAGGATCACTATCGATGGAAAGATATTTGGACGTTTTCTGTTGGTCTGATTACCCTTCGCAAAGCTGGGATAGAACTACCTGAAAGCTCAAGAATAAAATGTGCCGAACTAGAGCCTTTTACCGAGTTAAGGTTTATTGTCACCTATATACTCAACGATTATGAGCGCTTTAAAAGGGAGGGATTATTTAGGTTAAATACCTTAATAATGAACTTTATCAATAAGCTTAATGATCGCTATGTGCTGTTTATTGATGGCTTAGATCAGGCATTAAATCCTTTACTTAAGTCTCCGGAGTACGAGTTTATTCGCGAAAATGACCCAGAGGTCCTTTACCGGGTATGGCAGGCCGCTCAGTTTGGCTTGCTATTAGCCTTACACAGTCTTCCATCGAGCCACAATAGGCGCCTATTAGTCTTTGCAACGGCTCGGAAAGAGGCCCTGGCCATTGATGACCAAATGAGCATAAATGTTTCGGGGTTTTGCATAGACCTCGAATACAGCGTTGACCAACTAGAGAAGATATTTATTAAGAATATCGAACGTACACCTAAAAGGCACCTGTACAAGACACCCACGGGAAAGAAAGAATCTATCTATCAATTCTTTGGCTGCAATGATATGAATCATCCTGCCTCTGTAGAAAAAAATGGACAACAGTAGTCAGAGAAACCAATAGACATGATCATCAGGCATACTTTTCGCAGGCCACGTGAGGTCGTTCTGCTTGGTGCCGCCATATACAGTAAGTATAATTCCGACCTCGCAAACAGAGATGCAGCTTCAGAGAAATTAAAATATCGTTTGCGGGCCACCATAAATGAAAAAGCAAACAAATCGATACTAGACAGTTATCAAAGCGAAATTTTCCCCATATTCAACAAAGATTATTTAGACGAATTTTGTGAATGCGTTCGAAGTAATATGATCGAGCGAGAGGATATCTTAAAGTTGAATCCCGATATGATCAACTATATGTATCGCTTGGGTTTATTGGGCTATGTAGATCGTGGAAGACAGCAATTTTTACCTCCCCTTGCGCATATCTATGCCCAAGAGCGAAATCTACCCGTTAGTGATTACTATCTGGTGCATCCAAGTCTGGATCTAAAGTTTCTAGAGAAGACCAAGCTAGAAGAGTATTACAATAAGTACAATATCATAGGTCATGGCCGCAGATTCGAACCTCCCAACAAGGATATGCGACATTTTGTAGATGGGCATACTCTACAGCACTTTAAGCCTAATCACCGTCCCGGCAGAGGTACAGAAGAACACCAATGGAGAAGTGCAAGGATCTTTGTGAGTGCCGATGAGCTATATCAGCGTGTTTTCATGGGCGACCTATCCGATGATGCCTGTAGACTGAGGCATCAGCGCATTATGGAATCAACCAGTTTCCTCACAAGCGCTCTACTGCTGTGGTCTGCTCAGCAGATAGAGCAGGCATATCATGCTGACTTGACGGATTGGAAAGAAAAACTAAAGAGAGATATACTATATTATAAGCGAAGCCTTCCTTATGATTCCAGAATCAGTCAGATTCATACCGGAGCCTTGGATCAATTTACTGAGCGAATCTTCGGTAGGCTAGTTGTCACAGGTTTGATTTTAGCTCTTGGCGAATCCAATGCCGAAGCCAAATCAATGGTAATACACTTCGATCCAGACATAGACCCCAATATTCACTACACAGCTAGTGACGTCACCTATCTGCGGCATGCCTTCTTTTTAGCTCATTTGCCAGAAAAAGGAGCGCTTACAACTGATCAAGCCAGAAAACTCTGGGAAGGACTATCAGACTGCGAGCGTCAGATGCTTTCTGACTGGTTTAGAAGAGCAGTTCAGTACACAGTTTTGCCAAACGAGAACTTTGTTAACGAGGACCATCAGGTCTACCTAGAAAGTCAACTAAGGCGCTCACATTTAGCCAAAATAATCGACCTATAAGTAAGCTGCTCGTAAGTACTTCATAAGTAATATCAATCGCTAGGTAAGAATGCTATCTATTTATTAAATGGAGATGTAAACCAACCATCTGCGTACTTAGCTTTTTCGTCGATACGACTATAGTTACTAATCAGTAAATCTTCCAAGATGAGCTACAGATTTGCCTGTAATCGATACACTCGCTCACAGTCAAAACCTAGTCGTCATGACCTTCACTTTACTCGTAGTTATCGCACTATTGGTCGTATACATAATTGGCTTCAAAGGCGGTACCAATGCCAACCGCGTCACCATCGGTGGAGATAACAGCTATAGAGAGTCCGATTCTGGCTCGCTCAGCTGGTTGTTCATTCTTGCCGTCATTGCTGGCGCACTTTACTTTCTAGCCCCCGAAGATTTGAGAATCACCAACTTGGGGCAGATTAATTTTCCTAAAAAAGAAGCACCAACCAATGAAGGGGATAACTCAAACACAGAGCAGGAGACCTTCTACCCTGGCTCTTCCCAAGAAAATAGTCAAGAGCCAAACGAGTCGGAAACCTCTGAAAGTTTCGAACAGCTCGAAAAAAATCTAGAAGCCGAGACCGAAGAATACCAAGCTGTTCCTGTTTACATCATCCAGACTGGTGCGTTTGGAACAGAGAAAAACCGCGATGACGAGCTCACCAAGTTGAGGGCATCTGGCTTGAAGGTTACAGATATTTATGCAGATACTGGGCTTTATCATGTTGGGTACGGACCTTTCGACAGCAAAGAAGCAGCTGAAAGATATAAGGCCAGACATGGATTAAAGGGTATAATCAGGCTATTCTACATTTAATTGAGCCGCAAAGTCCGAGTCATTAGTTGTTATTGAACTTATCAGCGATCATAACCGATGACTCGGACTTTGCGAAAGCCCAACACCCCACCCCCCAAACATGGGGTACCCCCACCCCACCCCCAACCGTACTTTTGTACAGCACTCAAGAACATGACTCTTGACTGCAACCTTTCCAAAAAAGCGTGTCTGAGTCGGGGGATTGTTGGTTTTCCCCCACTCCTTTTTGGAAAAGATATATGTTTTTATGGGATTACGATTATTGTTTTAGTGCCACTCTTGTCCGGCCTCGTAGGGCAAGCTAAACGCCAGTTATTTTTTTGCGGCCGGACATTCTTTTAAAGCCGGCTGCTCTCTCAAAGTTCGTTTTGACGAAGACCGCTTTCTCGACAGGAGGAGGCGGTCTTTTTTTTGTGCTTACTTTCGCTTTCCATTCGCCCACAGAGCGAAAGGGAAGCAAAAATTGACATTCAAGTTTTTCATGACCAAAAAAGAAAAGGCTACTGCCATAAAAGACATACTCGACGAGCTCTACCCGGAAGTTCCCGTGCCTCTAGACCACGTAGACCCCTATACCCTTTTAGTCGCTGTGCTGCTCTCTGCTCAGTGTACCGACAAACGCGTCAATCAGGTGACCCCCTCTCTTTGGCAGCTGGCCGACAATCCCTACGATATGGCCGCCCAATCCGTAGACGATATCAAAGCCATCATTCGACCCTGCGGTCTATCTCCGCGAAAGAGTAAAGCCATAAGCGAACTGAGCCAAATACTGATCGATAAATACGACGGACAAGTACCCCAAGACTGGGACGCGCTGGAGGCGCTACCCGGTGTTGGGCATAAAACAGCCAGTGTGGTCATGGCTCAGGCGTTTGGCGTACCAGCTTTCCCCGTAGACACCCACATACATAGGCTGGCTTACCGCTGGGCACTCAGTACAGGAAAAAACGTAGAAAAAACAGAGGCTGACCTCAAGCGTCTGTACGAGCCCGAAGACTGGAATAAACTCCATTTGCAAATCATCTTTTTTGGTCGGGAATACTGTCCTGCCAGGGGACATCGTATGCTAGACTGCCCGATTTGTAGCCTTTATGGAAGAAAGTCGCTACTCCGAAAGGAGATGCCGCGATAATTAGGCTTATTTTTGTCTCTATGTCCCGCTTATTGGGTCCGATACCGAACTCCCTGGGCACTCGCCCTAGATTAACCCGTCTTCTGCTCGGCGCAGTGGCTGTAGTCGCCATTTGTTTGCTCTACCCCGTGCGAACCCAACAGAGCTTCCCGTACGACTATCAGCTCAATAGCCTCTGGAAATACGAAGATCTGCGCGCTCCTTTTGAGTTTCCCATCCTGAAGACCGACCAACAGTACCAGCAAGATCGAGCCAATGCTTCAGCCAGAACCAGCCCGGTCTTCCTACCGAGAGCAGAACCCCTGGAAACTGCTTTGGCCGAATTCGAAAGCGCCTTCAGCCAGAAGCTTGCTCGAGTTCGCCAAGATGGAAGCTATCCAAGAGCTGCTGCGCAAGCCGATCAACTCTTAGACTATGGTCGCGATATCCTCAACCGATTGTATAATAGAGGTATAGTCGAAAATATAGCCGGGGCATCTGAATACCAGCGCATTTATGTCAAGCGGGGCAACACACTCCATGAGGCCTCGATGAGCTCCGTCTATACCATCGAGCGTGCAGCAGCCTGGCTCAATGATAGCCTCATGTACACCAATTTGGCAGCACCAGATTTCATTCTGCCAGAGTTGGAAGCTCAGATTAAAGCCAATCTCTTTTACAGCTCCGAAGAAACCGAGCAACAAAAACGCAGGATATTAGAATCCGTCTCCCCATATACCGGTGTGGTTCAGGAAGGGCAACTGATCGTCGCGGCCAATGCGCTGATCAGTGCAGACATTGCACAGCGCCTGGAAAGTTATCGGCAGCAATATGATCTGGCATACGATGCGCAAAGTGGTTTCAATTGGAGTCTCATTGGCTATATCGCACTGAGTAGTATCATCGTCTTATTGCTATTTCTGTATCTGCGCTACTTTTTTCCAGTGGTCTATGCGCGTCTCCCCAAGCTGATCTTCATTGTACTCTGGCCGGTATTGTACGCCATACTCATTCGCGCTACCGAGCTCAATGTAGGCATCAACTCCTGGGTCATTCCATTCTGCATTGTACCCATTGTCATTCGCATTTTCTTTAAAGAGCGGCTCGCCTTTTTCGTCCATGTAGTCGTTGTGCTCATCGCTAGTTTCCTGACCAAGCTGGGATACGAATTCACCTTCTTACACATCCTGGCTGGCATCGTGGTCATCGTTATGGACATTGACACCAGGGACTGGTCTCGCTACTTTAGGTCATTGATTTATTTGCTGCTGGTCTACGTGGGTGGCTACTTCAGCCTGCTGCTCATCAAGCAGGGGAATCTCAGCAATTTAGATCCCGTTCCGGTGCTGGCGCTAGGTGCCAATGTTTTCCTGGTCTTACTGGCCTATCCGCTTATTCCGCTACTGGAGCGGGTTTTTGGGCTATTATCACCGATTACGCTGCTCGAATTGGGTGATATGAACCGGTCGCTGCTACGCGACCTGGCTCACAAGGCCCCAGGTACCTTACAACATTCCCTGACGGTTGCCAACATGGCGGAGCAAGCTGCCCAGCGCATCGGAGCAGACGCCCTCCTACTGCACACGGCAGCTCTCTACCACGACATCGGCAAAATGGCCAACCCCAACTATTTCATCGAGAACCAGCGCAACGAAAATCCTCACGACCAACTGACGCCCCTGGAAAGTGCAGAGATCATTATCGGTCATGTCACGGAAGGGGTAAAAATGGCCAAGAAGGCGGGCTTACCCAATCGCCTGATCGATTTCATACGCACCCACCACGGCAATACCAAAGTCGCCTACTTCTATCACAAGCACCTCGACAACAATCCCGGCGGCGAAATAGACGAAGACCGATTCCACTATCCCGGTCCCAGGCCTATTTCCAGAGAAGAAAGTATTCTCATGCTCGCTGATAGTGTAGAAGCTGCCTGTAAGAGCTTGAGCAGGCCCGATGAAAAAGAGCTGACGGATTTCATCCACAAAATCGTACAGGGAAAAATCAATTCCGGCCAATTAGCCCAATCTAAACTTAGCTTTCAAGAGCTAGATACCTGCCGGGACACCTTTATAGAGGTGATGAAAAGCGTTCATAGGCCCAGGATCGCCTATCCGGAAGAAAAAGGGAACACCTAAATTTTGGTTTTTCTTGAGATCCTACGAATTCCAAGTAGACCCAAAAACAAAAATGGCAATAACCAACAATACCAGCTTCCCCATTTCTTTTCAACCCAAGCCCCATCCTGGCCAATAAATTTAAAAGCCGCCCAGTAATACGGAGACCGCTGTGCAGCAGATAGCTCAGGGTGGTCGAGTATAGCGAGTTGCGCCTGCCGCAAGGCTTCGGACTTGTCGAGACCAAGTCCGATTTGTCGGTAAAATTCCTGGAAAAGCAAAGCTGTCGTTCTGTCTGGCACCGACCACTGACTGGCAATGACACTATTAGATCCTGCTTGCCGGAATGCTCTGGCCAGACTAAACACACCTTCCCCGGTCTGGTACACACCCCGATCGGTCTCACAGGCACTGAGTACGATCAGATCGGACTGCAAAGACAAACCATATATATCTGCCAAGCTAAGGCTGCTGTCGATCGTGTATAAAAATGCGCCTTCTGCACTTAAATCCTGAGCGTGGGTAGACAGCTGCGCCCAGGCAGCATAGGGCAGATTTTTAATTAGACTTTCGCGGGTGGCCACCTCTCCCATTAGGGTATCATAGTCCATGCTAAAATCAATATTGGACATTTCACTTGCCGAATGAGGAAGCGGACGCAAACCCTGCTCGCCCGATTCAAATAGTGGTGCAAACCAGAGTCCCGATCCTAAATCCAGATCGCGAGCATTGCGAAACAACATTCTACAGCTGTAGCCGTAATTGACGCGACCTTTCTCCAGCATATAGGTGAAGCTTCCGCCGGCTCTGGCCTCCATATCAGCTATGAGTGCGCCAAAAGGCATTCGATACAGCATACCATCTGGCACAATCAACCAATTAGAGTCGCTGGATTCGGGAATTAATATTCGATATAAATCCGAAGCACCCTGGCAATAGTTGAAGAAGTCCTCCTGAATGCCCATTGGCGAATCGAATAAAACAATAAAGTCTGTAATGGCAGCCCGCAACTCAGGAGTTCGCGCTATTGCATCGAACTGCCACTCGCCAGAAGGCTCCAACCAAATGCGGTAGTAAAAGTCTTCCGCCTCATAAAAAGTGAGCAGATTTTGACGACCAATGCGAATACTCTCCTGAATTTTATCGAAGTCAAATTCCGATTTTGCGTATCGAAGCCTGTGATACTCCGGGTATTCGGCTTGTATGATATCTAGTAAATCCTGGTAAGCGGTGCGCACCTCGTACAAGCGGTCGGCATTATCCGCTTCATCCAGTCTACTCTCCAACTGATAAATCAAAGCCCTCAGCTGTCCCAACGAATCTCTAATGGCTTGCGGAATCAGATCGATTCCCTGAGCTTCAGCAGCCAGGGCAGCATCCAGCAACAGGCCTGCACGGCGCGCCTCGATTAAGTTAAAGGCCCGCTGCGCATAATCTTCAAATGGATATTCCCGATATAGCTGGAGCGCAACGGCCAAAGCTTGATCGAGTGTTGTGGAGGCCGATTTGCGCAAAAACAGCTTGGAAGCATCCGTTTGCAGTTGATATCTGACCGAATCGAGTAAGTGGTGGGCCGTTTCCCAGGCAACGAATGCCTCGGGCAAATCATCGGCATCGGTCAAATACTTGGCCCGCGCGACCATCAGTCGCTGAATTCTCGGAAAATCTGCCCTTGGCGGCATGCTTCCCAGAACGGGCTTGCTCTCCATCCAATCTGTCAATATGAGCGAAATGGCCGTATCTATCAGCGGCAATATTCGATCTCTCTGCCCTAGGGAATCAAAAATGGCCATTCGGGTTTCGTACCAGCGGGTGCGTTCGGGTGTAGCGGGTGTATAGAGGCTATTAAATGCTGCTCTGGTCTGATCGCTCAATCGGAGGGCTGTGGCATAATCGCCCTCCAACACATGCAAGCGAGTCTGTAGGAAATCATAGCGGGCTTGTTGGGTGGGTTCGAGGGCGGAGCAATTGAAAAGCGAAAATTCAGTTTTGACTTCTTCCCTCTGTTCCATATCTAATAATAGATCTAGCAAATTGAGCCTAAATCTATTTATTTTCTCTGCCCTCCCATGTTTAGAACTGTATGTAATTAACTGCAGGGCTTCTCTGAATTTAGACAATGCTAGATCGCGCGATTCCATAGCAGCATAGCATCGAGCCAGATTATGCATTGTAATAGCTCGTCTCTCATAATCCAGTTCCGGCGTAAGTAAAAAGAAACGATTATAATACTCTATTGCTCTTTGAAAATCATTCTTCTTTCGGAAGATAACACCTAAATTAGTAAAAACACTTGGGTTTAAAAATACACCCTTTTCAAGACACTCATCATACAAGTCGACTGCCTTTTCAAAAATCTGAATTGACACTTCAACAGCTTCTGATTCAAAATAGCTAGTAGCTATCCGTTGTAAGGTCAAATAGGCTGTATTATCGTCTATCAATGGATATACTGAGTCTAAAGTGAACAAAATATTTGAGTTCCAATCATGGATATTCTTTCCTTGGTATACTAAAGAAATTGCTACTTCTCCCGATAGCTTTAAATATTCATCCCAAAAGTCAAATTGCTTTAAAAATGGCAATAGTTCTTTAGAAAAAGATATAAAAATAGAATCTTCATCATCAAACTCTTCAAGATCAAAATAACTCTCCATAACAGACTCCCTCGAAACAGGAACACTAGCACTTTGACTTGACAACAAAAACATAGATGTACAAACAGCATGTAGCGCAAAAGCTCCAAGTAATCGCATCCTAAAATTATTGTGGACAAACAGATATTGGAAAGCTATAAATTGCCTTGTGCTCATCTACTCCTACTGGAAAATAATTAACTGTGGTTGGCAAACCTACCTGGTTATTTACATGCTGATGAAGGACATCTCCATCTTCATGTAAATTTGGATGAACAATCTCAAGTTCAAATGTAATACTATTTGAGAGGTCACTAAAGAAATCATTGCCAAGCTCTAAGGAAAAAACAGTACTAACTGTGCAAGTTGAATCTCGTTGACAGCAGAGGTCACTCTGCACAACAACATTTTTCAAATCTATACTATCTACAAAATTTGAAGTCCCTACCCCATTAACTTTATATGATAGCGAAAGAAAGTCTAAGGAATCTTTATTAATTATATCGCAGTCTACTTCTGCTACATAAAATAATTCAACGACTGTTTCTTTATTATCAACATCTTTTTCCAAGCATAAATTTGTACCATTTTGCCCAATACCTGATCCGTCGTAAAGACCAAAATAACTATCAATAATTACTCCTCCTCTATGAGCAACACTACCACCTTCATCATCATCGTTAGGCGAATCATTTGGAATTGCTTGTCGCGTAAAAATAGACTGATCAGGAAACCCTGCTGGACTTTCTAATTTTACTGGCGCATTAGCACATGGGCATGGGAGGCTACAATCATATAGCGGATCTGTTGCGCTTTGATTTTCAACTTTCATGCACCAAAAGCAAGGATTTGCTTTTCTATCAGCTTCGGAAATTAGCCTAGTACTAGCTTCACCAGTAAAAAGACTACCTTCATCCACAGTAAATAGAGGGCCTAATAAAGCATCTTTGGTATTATTGATAGTTATTTCCACGAGATCTTCAGTATCCTGATCATCGTCTCCATTGCCACTGAGATATGCCCCAAAATAGTATCCGGCTATCCCAGCGATGATACCTAAAACAATAACAGCTGATCTTTTGAAATCCATTTCACGAAAGGTTTTTATGTGGAGACACCCCAAATGTAGCCTGAGCTTTCTGGTGTGTCTTGATATAAGGTTTCGCGAGATAGATAGCGCAACATAGAGTTATCTTACCATTGGCTGATTACTTTTTATCACTTTTTTTGCTGACTTTGCATGTATATACACCCAAGAGTGAACACACAACAGCCACATCCTGACCATCAGCAGGTGATAGAACTGGGTTTCCGGCAAGGCCAGAGCGCGCCCATTACCAGGATTTATCGGGAAGTAGGGCCAGGCCTCGTCAAAAAGCTGAGGTCGAGTGGTGCTACGGAGAACGAAGCCAGAGACATCTTCCAGGAAGCGATGATCGTACTGATGCAAAAAGCGACAGATCCAGCATTTGTGCTTACCGCTCCTGTGGGTGCTTACCTATCTGAAGTGTGCAGGCGGCTGTGGCTTTCGGCCCTGCGCAAAGGAAATTCGCGAAAAGAGGTAAGTTTAGATGCCCTAGATGCATCTATGGCTACAGACCAAAGCATACACTTGATAGATCGAGACTTAGACACCCGCTGTTTTCGCTTACTGGACAGTTGCTACCAGCAATTGAGTGAAACCTGTCGTGAGCTGCTAATGCGTTTGAAAAAAGGAGGTACTGCTGCCGAGATAACCGAGCAGATGAATATGAACTCTCGCCATACCTTCGATCGCAGAAAACACGCCTGCATCAAACGCTGGGGCGTACTGATACAGGCTGCCGACCCCACGGGTTACTGCAAAAGCCAGCTGCTATGAATGAGGATGATCTGATCTTGCTGGAACAATATTTGCGTGGGGAGTTGCCACCTGCGGAAGTACAAAAGCTAGAAACGCGACTGAATAAGGAGCCAGATTTACAAGCTGACTTGACTCTGCTACGGAAACAAAATCAGTACCTGGCCTATAGAGCCGGTGGCGGACTTTCGATCGAAGATCTGGAGACGATGGCCAAAGATGCTCGGACGGATAGACCTGAAGAGATCAAATCCAGAAAAGCTAGCTCTGGGCGTATACTGCGCATCTTCATACCCGCAGCTGTAGCGGCCACCTTTTTGCTTTTTATGTGGTGGCAACCATGGGACAGTGCCGACCTGACGCCTGAAGAGCTTTACGCAGTCCACATGACCCAACCCGTTTGGGATGTAACTACCCGAAATTCAGATTCAACTGATCCGGAACTCACTAATTCCGACAAAGTCGTTTTAAGCATAAGGCCTAACCTACTACAACAGGCTGCCCAGGCCTATGAAACGGAAGACTATCAAACTGTTGCTTCGCTATTGGAGCGCTATTCGCAAACAGACGCACCCAATAGCGAAGTCTTGTTGATCTATGCCGTTTCTCTGATCGAAATCGGAGATTTCTCTACAGCCATGCAAAGCCTGGAAACATTGGCAGAAAGCGGAAGCCTGCTCGCAAGCGAAGCCCCTTTTTACCAGTGCCTGGCCCTAATCAAGCAGGGCAAAATCGAAGAGGCAAAGACACTGATCCGGCAAACGCCCAAGGGCGATACTAAGCTGGAACGCCTGAGAGAAGATCTAAACTGATCTACTTTTGCCAATCTCTTGGCTTGCTTGGCCTGAATAGACAATAAACCTATCTCCTTTTCGGCTTAAAGTCTACACTAAAGTCAAAGCCAGATTCCAGTTCGCTCGCAGGGATGACCACCGTTACTTTGCCGGCCTTTTTGTCGATCTCGGCCTCGCGGCTCACTTTTTTGATGCGACCAGGTAGCTGAAGATTAATGACATAATCGTCTTGGGTGCCACCAAACATAGACATCATCATGGCCACTTGCGGATCATCGAATTCCGCCTCTTCGGCCGCAACACGGCTTACATATAAGGTGTTGCCATCCACTCGATATTGGGTCGATTGCCCGCCCATGGCAGAAAGCATAGCTAGTCCTTCTTCTGCCTCTGGATCATCCGCTGAAAGATCGGGGACCTGGCCCATTAAATTAGACATGGCAGACATGAGAGACCCCACGGCCTCCGGATCATCGAAGTATTGAATAGAAGCCATAGTATATTCGCCTGTACTCTCGTCACCAAACATGCGTATTTCGCTAGATGCCAGCATTTCAACAGCCGGGCGCATTTCCTCTTTCTGCTCGTCCGACATATCTGAATTGTTCTCAAACTCGGCTATGAGGTCGCCTATGCCTACCGGGCCGCCGCCCTGAGCTTCGGCCATACTGCTGGCAAATTCTACCAGAGAGAAAGTGGTATCGAAGTTGGGAGATGCCAGCAATTCCAAAAATTGCTGCTCGCCGGGTTCGCGCGCTTCTCCGTTGTTTAGTTCTTGCTGCAGGCCCATTTGCATGAATCCCCACATTTCGCTCATGTCCGTTTTGCTGACCACACTTCCACGGCCATCTCTTTCGAGCGTAAAGTCCTCGCCAGACGCGCCGCATGAAAAGAGCAAATAAGCCAGGGATAGGGTAAGAAGTAGGTTGATAAATTTCATCGGTTGGTTTTGAATGTATTCTTTAAACAGTACAAACCGTCTACTGGGTTCTATCTTTCTACCAAAGGCCAGGTTTTATCGATCTAGGCCGATAGAAAAAAAGGCAAAGGGTCTACCGCCTCTTTATCTTTTCCTATGAGTATTTCGAAATGCAAATGCGGTGTGGTATTTGCCGCATTGCCCGTATCACCGACCGTACCGATCCGCTCCCCTGCCGACACGGCCTGCATTTCCTCTACCTCATAGGTATCAAGATGTGCGTAGAAATAGAGCTTGCCATCTGCTGCACGCAGGTAGATACTCTTGCCCGCATTTCCACCATATCTCAATCGCTCTATGAAACCATCGGCAACGGCCAGTACTGAGGTGCCACGTGGCGCTTTGACATCTATACCCTGATGCAACCTGCTACGTCCTCGGGGATCGCCAAATACAGAGATGACATCGCTCAGATCGTGCTTGGCTACTGGAAAAACTAATTCATCCCCAGAGGTTTGTACGGCAGTTGGAACTTCGCGCTCCAGCTCAGTGACGCCTTCATCTTCCCTATTTGTTGTTGGTTGGGTTTGGACTTCTGCGGGTCGGTCTCCTCTACTGGTTGCCGCTGTTGGTTGCCCCGTGCTGAAAACATTGGTATTCGTTCGTGCTGCTTCTTCTGCCTGGCGGTGTTCAAATCCTAGTTTACAGAGATAAGCCAAGGCTAATACCGTCAGCAGGCTGGTAAATGTGCGTAATTTCATGATAAATAAAGCGTGTCGGACTAGGTAACGGTTCGTCTTGTAGTGCTGTTGCTTAAAGAAAATTAAAATGTGGGTGTGCTGTATGCGTGTTCGCATTTTCGCGAACACTGAGACATGCCCCTCCATAGATCGATAACACCAAGTGTTTTCAGTCTATTCAGATAGCATCAATTTTTTTCATCCTTCCTTATGGAATCTTGAATATTACTGCGTCTGTATGGCAAACTTCAACAAAACTCATCCGCCATGCGTATACTCATCTCACTAGGATTTGCCTTCGCTCTACACGCCAGTTCACTCTTTGCTCAGATGCCATTTGAGCTAGTCCATATCGCCATCGAAGAGGCGTATTCTGCTCCGTCTTATTCAGGTGGTTCCGATGCTTTGGCCACTTACATTCACGACAGGCTGCAATATCCTGAGTTAGCGGTAGACTATAGCATAGAAGGCACCGTAGTTTTGCGCCTTACTATAGACAAAGCTGGCCAAATAGCCAATACTGAGGTTGTCCAATCGCTAGGATTTGGCTGCGAGGAGGCTGCTAAAAACGCCATTGACGGTATGCCTGGTTGGCAAGCTGCCAGAAGAGGTAACAGAGCAGAAGAGAGTATCGTACTACTACCCATCAGGTTCAGGCTCCGCTGAGCCTGATGGCCTGATCCAGGTCTGCCAGGATATCCGATTCGGATTCCAGCCCAACAGACAGGCGCACCAGCCCATCGGGTATGCCCTGTGCTATGCGAACTGCTGGATCCAAGCCTCTGTGACTCTGTGTAGCTGGGTGCAAAGCAATCGTATCCAGATCGCCCAGTGTAGGTGCAAGCGTGATCATAATCAAACTATTCATGAACCGATAGGCAGTCTCTGCATTGCCGGTCAGTTCAAAGCTCAACATAGCTCCACCTGATTTCATCTGCTGCTGGTTGTCTGAATAGCCTGGAAAATCTGGTAAGCCCGGATAATTGACTCGCTCGACCTTAGGGTGGTCCGAAAGCCAGGAAGCCACCGCATGCGCATGCTGGCTTTGGCGTTCCATGCGCAGTGGTAGTGTTCGCAGTCCGTTGAGCACCAACCAGGCATCGAATGCGTTTCCACTACCACCATATAGCCGGTAAACGGGCGTAATTCTGTTGTGAAACAACTCTTCGTCGAGGGTAACCAAAGCACCGCCCATGCCACTACCATGCCCATTCATGAATTTGGTTGTGGAATGTAGCACAATGTCGGCACCAAAATGAATAGGCTGCTGCAAGACAGGAGTTGCAAAGGTATTATCCACTACCAATCGGGCACCGACAGCGTGTGCCCTTTCGGCCAGTCCTTTTAGGTCGCTTATCTTGAGTGTAGGGTTTGCAGGCGTTTCTACGTAAATAATGCGCACATCCGGATGCGCAGCCAGGGCTTGATCTACCATATTGAGGTCTCTAGTATCTGCTTGTATGTAGGTTACGCCTTGCCCGTTCATCTCTTCCAGCAAATTGACTGTACCGCCGTATAAGTCTGGGGCAGCCAGCACTTTCCCCGGCCCATCCAGAATAGCTATGATAGCCGTAGCTATAGCCGACATCCCACTAGAGCAAAATAGGCCAAAGGCAGGTCGATTCATACCATGCGCCTCCAGGTCTGCTATTTTCTGTGCCGCTGCGTCAATGGTTGGGTTCCCAAACCGGCTGTACATGTGTCCGGGTTGCTGACCGTCGAATATGGCCATACTCTGCTCTATGCTTTTGAATCTAAAGCTCGACGCAGCAACTATGGGTACCTGGTGGGGGTCGTTTACGTAATTGACTGGTGGGTTGCGAACGGCCGTGCTGGTTTGGGAGAGTTTCATGTAAGTGAGATTCGAAGATTTTATATGGTTACTTTTGCAGGATGCAGCCAGCCTACACAGATGAGCTTTTCGAGACTATGGATATCGTGGTTGACCCCGGTCAAACGCCGCTGCGACTCGATAAGTTTTTGATGGATCGCATGCAAAAAGCCAGCCGCAATCGCATACAGAATGCCATCAAGGCAGGCTCAGTTACAGTCAACAACAAAGTCGTTAAGCCTAACCACAAAGTAAGGCCCGGCGAGCGTATTTCAGTAGTTGTTCCTCGACCACCAGGAGAGGAATCGACCCTACAAGCCGACAATATTCCACTAGACATACGGTACGAAGACGACTATATACTAGTCGTGCATAAACCACCTGGGATGGTGGTGCATCCAGGAGTTGGTCATAGAAGAGGTACGCTGGTCAACGCACTGGCGTATTATCTGGGTGGAACAGAGGGGATGCCACTACTGCCGGGAAACAACGCCAACCGTGTGGGCTTGGTGCACCGCATAGATAAGGATACGAGTGGCTTACTGGTCATTGCCAAAGAGGAGTACGCCATGAGCCATCTGGCCAAGCAGTTCTTTGACCACACAGTAGAACGCAGCTATCAGGCCATAGTATGGGGAGAGCCCGATCCCGAATCAGGCTCGATAGAAGCTCATATTATGCGGCACCCCAGACACCGCAAGCACTACACGACTACAGATGAGCCCGATCAAGGCAAATGGGCGAAGACCCACTATCGGACTTTAGAGAACTTGTACTATTTGAGCCTGATAGAATGCAAGCTGGAAACGGGAAGAACACACCAGATACGCGTACACATGAAGTCTATTGGTCATCCGTTGTTTAACGATGGCCACTACGGTGGTGACCGCATATTAAAAGGGACCGTATACAGCAAGTATAAAAGCTTTGTAGATCGGGTATTTAGCCTGTGCCCTCGTCAGGCCCTGCATGCACGTAGCCTGGCCTTTACCCATCCTCATACCGGCGAAAGATTGAGCTTCAAGAGCGAACTACCCAAAGATATGGAAGATGTACTGGATGCTTTTAGGAAATATACGGCCGCTAAAAAGGCAACGGGCAGGCTATAATCGACCGGGAATTTGCCGCATCTTTGCAGCCCCATGGAGCCATTAAAATTAGAAGATCGTCTGCAAATATTAGCTGAGCTCGGCGAGCATCTGCGCCGTGACGAAGACGAATTGCTGCAAGCCCATCTAAAGCGAACTGCCTACAACAATGGTTGGTTGACCGTAGATTATTATCGGCGAGCCATCGAGTCTGTTGCCACGGAATGGCTAAGTGAACAGGCATTATCCAAATGGGTCTCAAATTATCCAGCATTAAGAGAAAGTACTAGCGTGACAGCGCCCTCATCAGAAGCACCCAACTCCGATTTTCAAGGGGCTCCGAGAAGCTCCGACCTGCGGAAGTCTAAAAAAATAGGCCTTGTCCTTGCCGGAAATATCCCCATGGTCGGTTTTCACGATGTGATCAGCGTGTTTTTGAGTGGCCATATTGCACAGATCAAGGTATCGGAAAAAGACCCTTACGTCATTCCGTATCTGCTCAAGTTAATGACACAATTTAGTGAAGACAGATTTGGGAAAACAGCATCGATTGCCGAGTATTTCCAACTGACGGAAAAGCTATCTGACTTTGAAGCCGTTATCGCTACGGGTAGCAATAATAGTGCGCGCTACTTCGAAGCTTACTTTGGTAAATACCCTCATATTATAAGGCGCAACAGAAATGGAGTGGCGGTTCTTTCTGGTGAGGAGACCGATGAAGAGCTGAAGGCCTTGGGAGAAGATATCTTCACCTATTTTGGATTAGGCTGTAGAAATGTGGCTAAACTGTATGTGCCCCAGGGCTATGATTTCGAGCCTATGCTGAATGTGTTTCACGAGTGGCGCCAACTGCAAAACCACCCGAAATACAAGAATAATTTTGACTACCACTACGCCTTGCTTACCGTCAATCGGGAGCAATTCCTCTCCAATGGTTCCGTGATTTTGCGAGAAGACAAAGCGCTACTCAGTCATATCGCAGGCTTGTATTATGAGTATTATACTGATCTGGCTGATCTGCAGATTGAATTGCACGAGCACAGAGATCAAATACAGTTGGTTGTGGCCAAACCGAATTTACTTTCTTTTGACACCAAGTATTTTGGCGAAGCCCAAAGGCCAGGTTTGATGGATTATGCCGATGGGGTAGATACCGTTGCTTGGTTGGTAAATTTGTACAGTAAAGAATGAGGGATAAATCGGCTATCGCCGATCGGGATTAGCTCGGCTACCGCCATCGCTGGGAGTTATCACAAACGGCTTTGGGATTTGATTTCATGTAGTATTATCTTCACGTTTATGCGAAATTTCCTTTTACTTCTTTCACTTTTCCCTCTCCTTGCCTCCGCGCAAACCATCGACACAGAAATCTTCAAAAATTATACCCCCCGCAACATTGGCCCGGCCGGTATGAGCGGCAGAGTGACAGCCATAGATGTCAATCCCAACAATACAGACATCATTTATGCAGGAACGGCAAGTGGAGGTGTTTGGCGCAGCACCAATGGAGGCATCAATTGGGAGCCTATATTCGATGAACAACGCATCTTAAGCATAGGCGCTATAGCCGTTAGCGATGCCAATCCATCCATTATATGGGCCGGAACAGGAGAAGGCAATCCGAGAAACTCTGCCAATTACGGTGGAGGCATATTCAAAAGTATGGATGGTGGCGAAACCTGGACAATGATGGGACTGGAGGAAACCAGAACCATACACCGCATAATCATTGACCCAAATGATCCTGATGTCGTGTACGCTGGTGCTCAAGGGCACCAATGGGGACCACACCCGGAAAGAGGTGTGTACAAGAGTACCGACGGTGGTGAAAACTGGGAACAGGTACTATTTGTAGACGAGGGTACAGGCATAGCCGACCTGGTCATGGACCCAACTAACCCCAACAAGTTGATTGCCGCCACCTGGACCTTTGATCGAGATCCTTGGTTTTTCCATAGCGGTGGTGAAGGCTCTGGAATCTGGATAACCCATGACGGTGGTGAGAACTGGAGCAGGGTCGAGAAGAAGGACGGGCTGCCAGAAGGACCACTAGGCCGGATCGGGCTGGCCATCGCGCCTTCTAAGCCCAATATTGTTTATGCTTTGGTGGAAGCCAAAAAGAATGGTCTGTATAAAAGCACTAATGGAGGCAGGAACTGGTCGCTTGTCAGCCAGGAAAATATTGGCAACAGGCCGTTTTACTATGCTGAAATTTATGTAGATCCACAGAATGAAAATCGGATATACAATCTCTGGTCGTATGTCTCCAAATCCGAAGATGGTGGGAAAACCTTCAGAACTATAATGGACTATGGCAACAACGTCCACCCAGATCATCATGCCTTCTGGATAGATCCCGACAATCCTAATTACCTGATCAACGGCAATGATGGTGGTCTGAACATCAGTCGAGATGGTGGCGAAAACTGGAGGTTTGCACCCAACCTCCCGCTCGCCCAATTTTACCACATCAATTACGACATGAGTATCCCCTATAATGTAGGTGGAGGCATGCAAGATAATGGCACCTGGGTAGGGCCTAGCCAGGTCTGGAAGCGCGGCGGCATAACCGCAGCCGACTGGCAGGAAGTCTACTTTGGAGACGGCTTCGACCTCGTATTCCAACCAAGCGACAACCGATATATATACGCTATGTCTCAAGGGGGAAACATGTCGCATATAGATACAGAAACCGGCTATCAAACTTTCATTAAACCCGTACATCCCAACGGAGAAACCCTCAGATTTAACTGGAATGCCGCTGTTTTTCAATCACCACACGACGATGGGACCATTTTCTTTGGTAGCCAGTTTGTCCATAAGAGTACAGACTATGGCCGGTCTTGGGAGATCATCAGTCCCGACCTGACCACTAACGATACAACTAAGCAGAAACAAGATATCAGTGGCGGTTTGACCATAGATGCCACCAACGCAGAAAATTACACCACCATCATCGCCATAGCACAGGACAGCCGAGATGCCAATACCATTTGGGCATTAACCGACGATGGGCGCTTGCAAATCACCAGAGACGGTGGCGAAACCTGGAACGATGTAGCTGGCAGACTGCCCGATCTACCCGAGGGTGCCTATCTGCCCGTTATCGAGCTCAGCACAACTCAGGCAGGCAGAGCTTATGTCGTGGCTAATGACTACCGTCGCAGTGATTTTAGACCCTTTCTTTATCGCACCAGCGACTATGGACAATCTTGGCAGCGCATCGCCGATGAAAGCCAAATCGAGGGTCATGCACTGTCTGTAGTACAAGACCCAGAGTACACTGATTTACTCTGGTTAGGTACTGATCGCGGATTGTATTTCACCTTTGACGGAGGCCAAAACTGGAATCACTTTGATCAAGAATTTCCCAGTGTCTCTGTTACTGATTTGAAGATTCATCCTCGCGAGCATGATCTCATCATAGGCACCTTTGGAAGAGCAGCCTGGATTTTGGACGACTTGCGTCCATTCCGGGAAATGGCCAGAAACAAAGAGTTGCTCGATGCAGACTTTGCAACCTTCCCAGCGCCTACTGCCTACCAGGCTAATTACAGATCTTACCAGGGCATTCGATTTATCGCCCAAGGCGAGTATGTTGGGGAAAATCGAGGAAGTGGGGCCAGAATGACCTACTGGTTAAAACCTCCTGTAGACGAAGAAGAAAACGAAGATGAAGAACCCAAAGAAAAGATCGAGGTCAAAATTGTTGATTCCGAAGGCGACACCATCCGTACCTACAAGCAAACGGCCAGATATGGCCTAAACCGCTTGAGCTGGAATATGCGTAGAGACGGTATGTCCACTTTCAACCGCAGGCCCCCTAGAGAAGATGTGAATATCCCTAGTGGATCAAGGGTCTTGCCGGGTACTTATACCGTTGTTATGCGTTATGGCGACTTCAGTGATGAAACACAAGTTCGCGTGGAAGCAGATCCAAGACTACCCAATCAGACAGGAAGGTACCAGCAAAGGGACAGATTGCTGACTGAGTTAGACAGCTTGCGCGCCAGATCAGACCGAGCCTGGGAGCGACTGCGTACGGCTCAACAAAGCATCGATAGGGTGAAAGGTCTGTTGGATCTGGCCTCCGAGGAAATTTCCGATACCCTGAGCACTCAGTCGAAGCAACTGCTGGATTCCATTGCTATGCTGCGTGAGTTGGTGCGTATGCCAGAAGACACCAAAGGCATACAGCGAAACCCCAACAATCTGAGTGGTGTACTTGGCTCGGCGAGCTATTATGTAGGTCAAACCGATGGCCAACCAACTCAGATGGCTACACTAGCCCTGGCCAGAGCCAAGCGCGAAACGGAGTCTTTTATCGAAAGGGTTAATCGCTTTTTACAAGATGATCTCATGCCGTTCAAGGAGCAGGTCGACGAGGCCAGATTAGATGTATTTGGTGAAATTGGGCCGGTGGATTAGTAGTAATGGGAATTCACTACCCTAGCTGGATGGCTCATGGCTAGTGCAATAGCAGCGGTTTTCTGTTCATCCTCTGAAAAGCTATAGGTCTTTGATTTTGCCATAGGTTTTGTGTTTATTACAAACAAATATAAATAAATTTTCAATTTTATATTTTTTTGTTATAATATTCAATAGCCGCCAACAACAGCTGCTCGTCAACAACTACATTTACACGGCAAGTCCCAATTCCTTCCAGCAAACTACAGTTGATCTCCGATCCTTCGTTTTTCTTGTCTTGGCGCGCTGTGCATACAATTTCAGGAAAGGCAGACTCCGGAATTGGCTGGTGGCCATAGATGGCTATCAGGTAATTCGCAATGTCTTCCAGAGCTTCCAGACTAAGCCCGAGCAACTCGTGGCTTAGCCAGGCCTCGCAGATCATACCGGCAGCAATGGCCTCCCCATGCAAGAGTCTTTGATTGGTATATAGCCAGTAACTTTCCAGGGCATGACCAATAGTGTGTCCAAAATTTAAGGACTTCCGCAGGTCGGCCTCTTTTGGGTCGAGCGTTACTATCCGTTGCTTGATAGCAATGGATTTTAGAATTATTTCCTGCCAGTCAACTTCACTTAAATCGCGGAGCTTCTGAAGGTCTGCCCATTGACCGGCATCTGCAATCAGAGCGTGCTTGACAACCTCAGCATAGCCAGACCTCAACTCCCTTGGTGGAAGGGTATTCAAAAATACCGGATCAATCCAAACCGCCAAAGGATCTCGGAAAACACCGATGCTATTCTTTAAATCTAAAAAATCTACACCTAGCTTTCCACCTACCGAAGCATCGACTTGAGATAGTAAGGTAGTAGGTACCTGCACAAAGTCGACACCTCGCTTGTAAGTCGCTGCCGCAAAGCCTCCCATATCGCCCACAACACCGCCACCCAAGTTGATCACACAGATTTTTCGTCCGGCCTCATACTCGAATAATTGCTCCCAGATATACTGAGTCGTTTCGAGGTTCTTGTACTTCTCGCCTGGTTTGACTTGTATGACTCGGCATTTATCCGCCGGTATCACGGCCCCTAGGCGCTCTCTGAAAATGGGCCAGCAATACCTTTCGGTATGCTCATCAACAATGATGAAATAGGCCGTATGCTTTTTCGAGGCCAACCATAGAAACTGATCCCTATGTAGAGGGCCAATATCTATCTGATACTGATCCAGGGAAAGTCGATGATGATCAGGCGCAGGTGGCGCAATTCCCGATAGTCGAATAGAGGACCATGCTTTTGGCTTCTCCTGAAAGAGCAGCTTAGTTTTTGCCCAGGTTGCACGAAAAAAATCCGACCTGCGGTAGTCCTCCAATGCATCTTCATCTATCCAGCGGCTATAGGTAAAATACACACCATCTTCACTGGTCGATCGCCAGGCTTCTACATGCAAGCAGCCGGGCCAGCTGGAAATCGTTGGCTGCCCAGATCTAAATATGTGCTCAAACTCAGTGACCGCATCGGATCGAAAATGTAGCTTGACAAGACGTTCGATCATATGGCAAAGGTACGCACTATTGAGTCTCAGCAGCTGC
>JBCDFE010000052.1:0-22555 GCA_039178745.1 Bacteroidota bacterium
CAGCACGGAGTTCACTTTCTTCGATGACCAGTTCACCTTCGACAATCTAGATCCTTGTACCTACATCATAAGTGTACAGGATGCCAACGATTGTGCAGATCAAGAACAAGTGACCGTTACGGATGATGGAGAATCCGAGATTTTTGATCTGGTTGCCAATGACGGAGCTTGCGGCAGTACGGGCGGCTTGACCATTCACATCACAGATTCTAATCCGCCTTACACCATCACCTATTCCGGTCCGGTGAGCAATTCGTTTGTCACAACGGCAACGACCTATGTAGTTCCCAATCTACCCGCTGGTACCTATACAGTAACTGTGACCAATGATGAGCACTGTACAGAAACAGAGGTCATAACCCTCAATAATGGTGGTGACTTAGAGCTCGTTTCCAGTCTGGTTTTCACGGATTGTGGACTCTATGACCAAATCTGGAATGATATATTCGGTGGTACACCGCCTTACACAGTGGAGGTCATCAGGCTATGCGATGGGGTGACTGACCAGTTTGTGACCAGCGAAGATGGATTTGAGCTGTTCGATCTCATCCCATGCGATTACAAAATCAAAGTTACCGATGCCAACGGCTGTATGAATATGAATACCATCACCGTATTCCCTTATGAGCTATTCATCGCCACGGTTACAGATGGTCTTTGTGGGCAGGATGGAGAAATCACCGTCACGGTCATGAATAGCAACGCTTCACCACCCTACACTGTGGAGTGGTCGGGCCCAGAGAGTGGTAGCATAAGCTTCAGTAGCCCGACAACGACCATACCGAATTTGCCAGCCGGTATTTATACCGTTACTGTAACGGAGCAAAGCGGGTGTAGCGAAACCGACATAATCGAAGTAGAAACAACGCCTAGTGACTTAGATCTGCAAACGGCCCTGATTTACGATGAGTGTGGGCAGTACAATCAGCTGTGGAATGACATCACAGGAGGAGAAGCCCCCTATACCGTAGAGGTTATCAGGCTGTGTGACAGTACCGTCTTTAGTAGTTTCATAACTACAGAAGTAGGTTTCGAACTGATCGATTTGCCACCTTGTACATACAAGATCATAGTCACAGACGCGAATGGCTGCATGGATATGGAAACACGCGAAGTGGAGCCTGGCGATGTAGACATCTTCAATGCTGTAGCAATACCAGGCCCTTGTGGCGAACTCGGTCGAATCACCATAAATATTACGGGTGGGCAAGGACCGTACGAGTTGGTCTATAGCGGGCCGCAAAGTGGGAGCTCTACGGTCACGGGCAATCTGGTCAATTTGGTCGACCTTATGGCAGGTACTTACTTCATCTGGCTTACCGACGCCAATGGTTGTTCAGAGTACCAAAGTGTGCAGGTGGAACTAACAGAGAATAACCTGGAAGTCAACGTTGCCCTCATCTTCAATGAATGCGAGCAATACAATCAGTTGTGGGTCGATATCCTTGGAGGAACACCCTCTTATACTGTGGAGGTAATCAGGCTATGTGATAGTACGCAACTCACCGAGTTTATTACAGACGACGACGGTTTTGAGCTACCCAATCTGGAGCCTTGTGACTATAAAGTCATTATCGTAGATGCGGCAGGATGCATGGTGATGGATACCGTAACGGTCTTCCCCACACCCATTGATCTTTTTGACGTAGTTGCACCAATGGGTGCATGTGGGGAATTGGGTGAATTTACGGTAACGGTCACCGGAGGTACCCCAGATTACGTACTCAACTACAGCGGCCCGGTCAGTGGCACTCAGACTTTCACTGGTCCTAGTATAACCATAAGCGATTTGCCTAATGGTATCTATACCGTCATGGTATCCGATAGTGCTGGCTGCTCCGAAACGGATGAGGTTGTCATCAATAATCCCATTTCGGACGTCAACCTCGATGTTGCGCTTATTTTCAATGATTGCCAGCAATACAATCAGATATGGAACGACATTACGGGTGGTGTGCCTCCCTATACGGTCGAGGTAACCAGATTGTGCGATAATGTGATCGATACGACCTTCCAAACCAGCGATCAGTTTTTTGAACTCTTCGGTCTCGATCCCTGTACCTACAAAATCAAGGTGACCGATACGGAGGGCTGCATGGATATGGAAGTCGTTTCGGTGGCTGCATCGAGCGTGAATCTGGCTGAAATCACGATTGTCGAGGATTGTCCAAATCCGGGCTTTTTATTCGACTTTTCCCTGGGAACAGCCCCTTACAGTATTGAGCTTTTCGGCACAGCAGACACCCTGGTCACAGGGATTAGCGATGATCCATTCCTGTTCACCAACCTGCCATCTGGAGACTATATGATCATGATCGAGAGCGCAGAAGGCTGCATGCAGATAGACTTCCTGACGCTCAATTACTCGCAGAATGGCTCACCACCTACTGCTGGGTTTGCTATAGAGGTAAATGGTGTAGAAGTAGAATTGATGAATACGAGTACGAATGCAGAGTCTTTTGAATTGGACTTTGGCGATGGTACGGTAGTAGGTGGTTTCCAGTCAGAATATACCTACGATGAATTTGGTGTGTATACGATTTGTTTGACCGCGGTCAATGGTTGTTTCAGTGACACCTTTTGCGAAACGATAGAGGCGATAGATGGTGGTAATCTGATGCTAGAAGTCGGAGAGCAAACTGTGGGAGAAGGACAAGAGGCGCTAATTCCAGTTTATCTGCGCAATGGCTCTAACCTAGCCAGCCTGTCGGGCAGTTTCCAATTAGAAGACGATGCTATTGCTCAAATCATGGGTCTTCAGGCAGCGGCTATCGATCCTCAGTTCAATGCCACCAACCAAACCTTTAGCTACGTAGCTGATCAAGGGGGTATGAATATCACGGAAGAAGAGTTGATCTTATTTTACATCGAGATGGAGGCAGCTACCCAGGCAGGTACCAGCATGATTGAGCTTGCGGATGAGCCCGTTCAGTTGGAGATGTCTGGGATGGTAGGTAACCTGCCAGTCGTACTCGACCCACAATTGGTTCACGGTCGGATCACCGTGATGTCTTCCACACTTACCGCAGACATTACGGTCATGGTCGAAACATTCTGGGGTGATGGCGTGGAAGGTGCCGTATTCAACGTAGTCAATCAATCGACCAGCGAAAGTCTAGAATTAGCTACTCCCGATAATGGGGAAGTTGCCGTACAAAATGCCACTATTGGGGATATGTACTACATGGATTTGGAAAAGGACGGGGCCTACGACAACGGCTTGTCGACCTTCGGTTTGTTTCTCGGTCAGCGCTATTTGCTGGAGCTTCCAACGCCGCAGATTTCCAGTCCGTATCAGATTATTGCTGCCGATGCGAATTGTGATAATAACTTCAGCGTACTTGACTTATTCTTGATACAAGCCGTTATCCTGGGCGATTTAGAAGAGTTGCCCAATTGCCCCAGCTGGATCTTTGTGCACGAAAGCAGCGATATGCCCCAAGATTGGAATGCACAAAACATATTCCCCTACCAAAATGATGCGAGCATCATGCTGGCAGGCGACACGGCAACATACTTTGTGGGCGTAAAAGTCGGCGATATCTTGGGCGAGGCCGATGCCGATCAAATCTGGGAGGAGGCTAGCCAGGAGCGAGGGCTCGGCCAAATGCAAGTATCAATAATGGCACCAGAGCAGGCTAAAGCTGGCGAAATATTTAGCATCTTCTTGAGATCGGATGATTTCGTCGACTTGGGAAGCCTGCAATTTGGTCTGGGCTTTGACGGGCAGCATCTCGAATTTGTGGCAGCGAACAGCCCGCTCGATAATGCACGTATGGGACTTAGTCGACTAGAACGCGATGAACTGCGATTTAGCTGGTTTGCCAAGTATGGAGACGGGGAGACTCACCTGAATGAGTGGTTGGAATTGCGATTCAAAGCACGGAGTGATGTCCAAAGCCCTGCTGCCTATCTCGATGCGGAGGCAAATGTATTTAGAAATGAGGCCTACCGCGCAGACGGTGAGCCACTAGAGATGGGTTGGAATATTCCGACATTCCCCCAGCAGCAGCTGGCATTCAGCGTCAGTCAAAATGCACCCAATCCATTCGATCAAACTACCTTCATAGACTTGAGCTTGCCTGATTCTGGTGAATTGACTTTGCAGATATTCGACCAGCTCGGAAGGCAAGTGTTAAGCCGGTCACAGCAATATGAGGCGGGTTTTCATAGACTTACTCTGGATTTAACGCAATTGCCAGCCGGCCAATACTACTACCGTGCTACCTTTGGGCAGCAGACGGTGACCAAATCCATGTCCATACGTCGATAATCTCGGAGCCTGCCACTCGTTCATAGATCGCTAGGCTTGCCAAAGTGAACGAGTGGCAAGCTTCCGTTTTACTCACGTCTAATACGATCAGGCAGTCGTGCATCAGTGCCTATCTATATTGTTGTGCTTCTTCGGTTTCGCTTCGGGTCTTTGTGCTCAGGCAGATACCCTGAGCATCTCTGCACCAGAGGCTTTGGTCGAGCCAGGTGAAATGGCTGAGATATATCTTGAGGTCGACGGTTTTGATAGTTTGGTTTCCGTTCAGTTTTCCATCAACTGGGATGCAAACGTTATTCAATACCTCTCTCACCAAGAGGCCGATCTCAGCTCTATAGCAATAGGTGAATCAGATGCCGATGATGGCAACCTGCGATTTAGCTGGTTCAGCCCGGAGGGAACTGCTATCAGCTTGCCAGATGATAGTCGAATTATAGTCCTCCAATTTTTAGCTATAGGAGAGCAGGGCGACTCTAGTCCGGTAGAGATAAGTGGTAATCCGCTAGACATTCAGGTGTTCAGGGATGGTGGTGATTCCACCTTCATTTTTGTAGAGACAGCCCTCGATCCGGGAATCGTACGCATAGGTCAGGACTTTGCCGTCGACATAGAATTTACAGAGCCTATTTGTCGAGGAGACAGCGGCTCGATCAATTATCAAACTGATGCAGATCCGGCGCTTTACACCATCGGTTGGTTCAATGCAGATGGGCAACCCATACCAGATGAGGCCCTTAGCGCGCTGCCTGCAGGAGTATACGAATTGCGTATTACAGACGCTTCTGGCAATATTGTTTTCAGTACAACTCAGTCAATCACCCAGCCCAGCTTATCCTTGCAGTTGTCCTCTTTGCAGACTACTCCAAGTAGCTGTCTGGGGCCAGATGGCGCTGTATCCGTTGAGGCCATAGGCGGTGATGCCCCCTATCAATACATTCTCGGCGAGGATACCACGGGCATTGGGAGCTTCGAAACCCTAGGTCCAGACCAGTACATCCTACAAATTGTAGATGAGCGGGGCTGCCTGATCGAAGCGACTTTTGAGATTGAACAGACCGCATCGCCCAACCTCGAGCTGGGCGATAGCCTGCGCAGTCTTTGTGGAGATATGCCAGTATTTTTACAAGCAGAGGTTTCTGAAGATGTAGACTTCCGCTGGTCGAATGGTAGCAATGAGCCGGTTCTTCTCGTTACTGAACCAGGTGTATATATTCTTACGGTGACCAATAACGGTGGATGCACCGCCATAGATAGTGTGCTGGTTGTAGACGAGACCTCCGTATCTGCCGAGTTGCTAAGTCCGTTATTTCCCATCTGTCCCGGTGATTCTATTCTCCTGGACATAGGCGGTGGTACAGATTTCGAGTGGCTCGGTCAGACTGCAGGGCTGAGTACGGTCTCTTCCAGGCGGGTTTGGGCCCGCCCGGATTCGAGTACAACTTATACCGTTACCGTATTTACTGATTGTGCTGCCGATACAATAGCACTCGAAGTGGAAATTCTTGACACAGAAGCTACAGCTGGTGAAGATACCTGCGTAGTCATAGGCGATGAGATTCAGCTTATGGCCTCGGGGGGCTTATTCTACGAATGGGAAGACAGCACATATCCCGTAGATGATCCAAGCTCTCCTACGCCATTCGTTCGCCCCCTCGAACGGACTACCTATGCCGTTTTGATCGAAGATGCCAATGGCTGTCTTACCCGCGATGAGGTAGTCGTAGCCACTGCCGAGAACCCTGCCGAGACCATCCTGGCTATCAATACCATAACCCCAAACAATGATGGAGATAATGACGAGCTTGACTTCGGCGACATTTCCAAGTTTGGTGAGAATAGCTTGCAGGTGTATAGCAGATGGGGTAGGCTGGTCTACAATAAGGTCGACTATCAGTCTGACGACGAGCGATTCGATGGCATGTATCTGGGAGAACCGCTGCCCGCAGGAAATTACTACTACGTACTCGAATTTAGAACAGGTACGATCAGACAAACGCTTCTTATCGTAAGATGACCATGAAAAAGCTGATTTCACTACTGTTTGTGATCCTTTCTTGCTCGATACACGCGCAACAGATGACCGCTTTCAGCGGCTGGCGCGGGCAGGAATTCAGGTACAATCCGGCTATGACTTCAACGGACAGAATAGGAAGGATACATGCCGTTTACCAGCAAGAATGGAGTGGTTTCGAAGATGCACCCAAGACCATTCAGTTGGGTGGGCAATTGGCCGTAAAGAACCAACCATTTTCTATCGGAGCCTTTCTGGAAGTAGACCAAGTGCTACCACTGCGACAAAACACATTGGGCTTTACATACGCCTATCATCTCGGTGGTTATGGGCGCGGACTCCGGCGTGGCCGGCGTACCTACATCAAACGCACCAGAGGCCAGCTATCCATAGGACTGAGCGCAAATTTTCAACAGATATTCCTCGATCCTACCCAGTTGGTCATCAGTGATGGTGGAGATCAGGCCTTACCGGCTGGCGAAGTAGGCCTGACTACGCCCAACTTTGATGTGGGCTTCATATACAAAACAGCAACTGCGGGACCATTAAAGCAATCTTATGCCTTTTTAGGAGCTGCTTATCGACAAATATTGAGCCAACGCTTGCCGCTTAAGCCCAATGCCGAGATAACGGGTTTGTTAAATCGCCAGTCTCATGCCAATTTTGTTTTGGGCTATCAATACGCCGGTAGCGAATTGCGCCTACGGTCACAAGTCTGGGTCTCTATAGCAGACCGCGCACCTGGAGAGACCCAACTCAGTGTAGATGCCTTATTGAAAAACAGGCTCCATGCAGCTTTTAGCTATAGATTGAGTCAGACACTGGCTTTGCGATTCGGGTACGTACTCCCTCAAGGAGACTCGGAAGAAAAACGGGTCAGGCTTGGTCTGCAAGGTGTTTTCAACTTGGGCACGGGTACTGCTGTTCGCGGGCTGGGCTATAGTTTTTTTATGGCCTACGAATTTGGACGCAGCACAGAGCATTCATACTAGCCCTTCTCTAACCAGATCGTGTAAGTGGACGAATCCCTGGTATTCACCTTGCTCGTCGAGTACAACAAGCTGGCTGATTCCGTGATCTCGCATTTTGGCCAAAGCATGTACAGCCAACTCATCGGCTAGGATAGTTTTGGGAGTGCTCGACATGATATCGGCAGCTTTAATGTCACTTATATCGTTTCGGCCGGGGAGCATTCTTCTCAGGTCTCCATCGGTTATGATTCCGACCAAAGATCTGGTTTCGGGGTCTAACACTGCCGTTGCCCCCAGCCTCTTACCACTTATTTCCAGAATAGTGGCCTGTATATCTGTGTCTGGCCACACGATGGGCGTTTCGTGCTGTGTGCACAACTCGTGTACGCGCATGTAGAGTTGCTTGCCCAAGGTACCTCCTGGATGATACTGTGCAAAATCTTGTGGGCTGAACCCCCGAAGTGCCATGAGCGCTAATGCGATGGCATCACCCAGTGCCATCTGAGCCGTTGTGCTGGCTGTTGGAGCTAATCGGTTGGGGTCGGCTTCCTGATCGATGGGCGTAATCAATATGAAATCGGCCTGGCGGGAAAGGCTGCAGTCTGCCCGACTCACCATGGCAATCAGTCGATGTCCATTTTTACGCACTAGTGCGCTGAGTAGCTTGATTTCGTCGGTTTCTCCGCTCTTAGAGATCAACATCACACTATCGTCCTGTTGTATCATACCCAGATCACCGTGGATGGCATCAGCCGCATGTAGATATAGTGCGGGTGTGCCCGTACTGTTTAGAGTGGCCACAATCTTCTGGGCAATGATAGCTGTTTTACCAATACCGCTAACGACCAGGCGGCCGGGTGATTGAAATATGGCTTCTACACAGGCAACGAAGGTGTCGTCTATTGCAGATTGCAAGGCCATCAGCGCTTCTGTTTCAATCGCTATAGTGCGCTTACCGACCTGGCGAATTAGCGCTTGAGAATTCGTTGACATGTTGTATTTTTGGTGGCCCTACGAAAAATCGTGGTTGATACATGAATCGGATAAGCGAGTAATAGAGAAATTGTTTTTTCAACCACAACTACTGCCATTTAGCCCATATTAACTAAATTAACCAGTCGTTGGCAGAATCGGTCGAATCGAAATGCAGACTAGATGAGCAAACTTTCGAATAGCCGCTGCCCGCACTCACATTATGTAGGCCACAAAAGTAGCCCCACTATGGGCTGATAACAACATGACTGCACAACATACCCCCCGTATTGCAGATGCGCTACATCACCACTTTGGTTTCGACCAGTTTAAAGGCAACCAGGAAGCGATCATTCAATCAGTTTTAGACGGTAAAGACACTTTCGTAATCATGCCCACAGGTGGTGGTAAATCTCTTTGCTACCAATTGCCTGGCTTGATGATGGAAGGGACAGCCCTGGTTATATCTCCACTCATTGCATTGATGAAAAATCAAGTAGATAGCATAAGGGGATATAGTGATTATAACGAAGTTGCTCACTTTTTAAATTCCAGCCTGTCGAAAACACAAATGCGGCAGGTCAAAGAGGACATTCAAGACGGAAAGACAAAGCTGCTATTCATAGCTCCCGAAACCCTGACCAAAGAGGAGAACCTCACTTTTTTCAGTGAAACCAATATCTCTTTCGTTGCCGTAGACGAGGCTCACTGTATCTCTGAGTGGGGGCACGACTTTCGGCCAGAGTATCGGCGTATTCGAGAAATGCTGGATGCCATCAATCCGGAAATCCCCATTATTGCCCTCACGGCTACAGCTACGCCCAAGGTTCAGTCAGACATTGTCAAGAACCTGGCCATGCGCGATCACAACACCTTTGTTTCTTCTTTCAATCGGACCAATCTGTACTACGAGGTACGGCCCAAGGGAAAGAAAGATTATACCATCAAGCAGATTATTCAGATCATCAAGGAGATTCCTGGACAATCTGGAATCATATATGTACAATCGCGAAAGTCAGCTGAAGAGATAGCGAGGGCACTAGTAGTCAATGATATTCGAGCAGCACCTTATCATGCTGGCTTGGACCCAAAGACGCGCTCCAGAACCCAGGATAACTTTCTCATGGAAGAGTGCGATGTAATTGTAGCGACCATCGCATTTGGCATGGGTATAGACAAGCCAGACGTGCGTTTTGTCATTCATTATGATATTCCAAAATCCATTGAAAACTATTACCAGGAAACTGGTAGAGCGGGCAGGGATGGCATTAAGAGCAGTTGCATTGCTTTTTACGCTTACAAAGACATACTCAAACTCGAAAAATTCCTCCGCGACAAACCACTTATGGAGCGTGAAATGGGTGCTCAGCTCATGCAAGAGGTCATGGCCTATGCAGAGACTACCAGCTGTAGGCGCAGATTCTTACTTCACTACTTTGGCGAAGAATACGACGAATCTCAATGTGGCGATTTATGTGACAATCACAAATTTCCGAAGGAGCGAATCGAGGTGAAAAAAGAGCTGACTCAGGCGCTCAACGCCATATTAGAGCTCGATGAAAACTATCCGCTAAAGACTTTAGTAGACTATGTCACTGGAGCAGAAACCAAGCAGATCAAAGATTATGGTTTCGACAAGCGGCCTAGTTATGGAGTTGGTAAAGAGAAAGACGAGACTTTTTGGTCTTCTGTATTTCGACAAGCTTTACTCAATAACTTCATACGCAAAGACATAGAAACCTACGGCCTGCTCAAAATGACAGATGCGGGCAGAGCATATCTCAAAAAGCCAACCTCTTTTAAGATTCCTATCGATCACGACTTTGAATCGGAACTTGCACAAGCCATGCAGGCAGAGGCTACCCAGGCGGGTTCTGTTGTACTAGACGATCAGCTCTTTAATATGCTTAAAGATCTGAGGCGTCGGGAAGCTAAAAGGCTTGATATTCCTCCCTTCGTGATTTTTCAAGAGAATTCACTGGAAGAAATGGCTACTAGATACCCCATTTCCCTCGACGAGATAAAAAACATCAATGGGGTAAGTATGGGAAAAGCTAAAAGATATGCAGCCCCATTTCTTAGCCTGATAGAGCGGTATGTGGAAGAAAATGAAATAGATCGCCCGACTGACTTTGTCGTCAAGCAGGTGGCAAATAAGTCCAAAACCAAAATCAATATTATCCAAAGCATAGATCGGAAAATACCGTTGGAAGATATCGCATCTGCAAACGACCTGTCTATGGATGACTTTATGGACGAACTCGTCGCCATCGTCAATTCGGGAACCCGCGTCAACATAGATTACTATCTGGAGGAAGAGGTAGATGAATATTGCCGGGAAGATATATACGACTATTTCATGTCTGCAGAAACGGATAATCTGGATTTGGCATACGCCGAGCTCAAGGAGGACGACATCACTATCGAGGAAATCAAGCTCGTACATGTCAAATTTTTGAGTGATATGGCCAACTAGCGCCAACTTTTTTACGGCTGCACGATTCTCTCATTGATATGATTGTCGTACAAAATGTACTCGTTAGCGACGAGCTGATAGAAGAGCACTTCGCCTGCGATCTTAACGCTTGTAAAGGAGCTTGCTGCTGGGAAGGTGATTATGGTGCGCCCCTCGATAGAGAGGAACTCGACATACTGGAAGATATTTATCCAGTGGTGTCTGAATACTTGAGTCGGGAAAGCCGGGATGTTATCGAAGAGAAGGGTTTGTATACCTGGACTCCAGACAACAAAGGCTATGCCACTCCATTAATGCCAGACGAAGCCTGTGCATACTTGACCTATGATCAGCTGGGTAGAGCCTGGTGTGGGATTGAACGAGCCTACAGAGATGGAAAGATCGATTGGCCTAAGCCAATCAGTTGTCATTTGTATCCAATAAGGGTCAAAAAGAATGAAGAGGTTGGCTTTGAGGCCATCAATTACGATCGATGGTCAATTTGCGCTGCTGCGTGTACTAAGGGGGAGAAAGAAAAGGTCCGCCTGTATGAGTTTGCCCATGCGGCTCTAGTGCGCAAATATGGAGAAGACTGGTACGAGGAGCTTTGTTGTGCAGCAGCCCATAACCAAGAAGACCAAGGCGCGTAGCGCCTCGGTCTCGAAATAAACACCTAAAACCCTATTAACATTCTTAAGGCCAGATAAAGTCTTGGAAAAACTTATTGGCTATTTTCTTTGAGTGGATTTTAAAAAATTGATTAATTAGTTGGTTTAACTTGGAATGTTTGCACAACTAATGCTTGAGCATCAATTACCACTCATGGCGTAAAAATAGTAGGAAGAGACTAGAATTACAAAATTTTAACGTCTATTCTTTGCGCTTATCTTCGCAGCTGGCTGCTGTTCGAATTGTAGCCTTATTGTTATAAGCCTTGCCATGTCGTCTATAGACCTCCTTATTTCATCGGTTCTGGCCTTCATTATGACTGCGGTGGGTCTCTCACTTACCAAGCGGCATTTTTTAGTATTGCTATCCAGGCCGAAAAGCTTGTTTTTGGGGCTTGGGCTACAAATTCTCGTTCTTCCGATCTTGGCTTTTATAGTTACGAGTTTCTGGAAGCTCCCACCCGAATTTGCTGTAGGTGTGATCATTCTGGCCTCTTGCCCTGGTGGCATGACCTCAAATTTCATTTCGTTTTTTATGCGGGCAAATACGGCCCTTGCTGTGAGTTTGACCATGTGCAATAGTACCATCACCATGCTGAGCGTACCTTTTTACGTAGGTCTTGCGCTCAAAACGCACTTGGGAGAAACCGCTAGTTTAAACCTGCCTTTTTGGTCGGCAGCGGGGAAGATATTTCTAGTTGTTTTGGTTCCCGTATGCATTGGGATAACGATTAGAGCCTACCTTCCAAAGATCGCAGTGCGCTTGCAGCGAGCACTTAGGGGAGTAAGTATATTTTTACTGGGTTTACTTTTTCTCATTAAATTTTTTGCACCTACAGAATCTGGTGGCAGCGGCATCACTCTCCAAGAGGTCGGGTTGATACTACCCGTATCCTTACTGATCAATTTCTTGGCTCTCTTTAGTGGCTTTTTAATGGCGAAAGTGTTTAAAAGGCCAGTGAATGACCAGATCACCCTTGGGGTGGAAGTGGGCATTCAGAATACGAATCTTGCTTTCTTGATTGCGGCTACACTGCTCGGCAATGACAATTTCTTGAAACCCGCACTAGTATACGCCATGTTTAGCTTTTTCACGGCCTTGGCCTATGCTTCTATCCTTAAGCCTGGAGAGCTTAAAAAATCTATCTTCTTTTGGCGAAATAAAAATCAGGGGAACGTCGAATAGGGGATTTCACTGGGTATAGCTAAAACTATAATATATTTTACTGCTATATTTGTGCTGTTTAGAGATCATCCCCTCTTCGCTACTTATTTTCTCACCTATGAGTCACACCCCTACCCAGGTCAGAGATACGATACATCGCGTATGTATGGCCAGCTATCAGCGGCAACTCGATTTACTGCAATCGGCCCAACTCGTTTCTGCCCCAACCAGCCGGGAGAATCTTCAGTTGTTGTTGCACGCAAATGCAGTGTCTACTCAAGAGCCGCTGCCAGATATCTCTGATGAAAAGCTAACGGCATTCACGGATATGGAGACGGAGATCGAACAGACGCAGACAACCGACGATCTTCGCAATACGCGCAATTCCCTGATTAGTTGGTTGTCTGAGTTCCATGGTGAAGACTTCAGCGAAGAGACCGTGGAAAATAGTCGTAGTACCGACCTTGGATTAAATAAACGTATGCGAGACGAGCTATTCCTGACCCGTGGAAAGATTCGGTCTACAAGAAGGCGTCTAAAAGATTCTGGTCAAGACTACGATCATCAGGCTTATGTATCTACAAGAAACCAACTGCTTTTTGTGCAACGTACTTACCTGGAGCAACTCCGAATGGATTTGGCGAAAGCAACTCATGAAGGAATCGCTCAGGTTGAAAGAATACTACATCCAGCTATTTTAGAGGCCACAGGAGATACCTTCGTGGCTAGTTTGAGCAATTTGAGAGACTTCATACTAGAGCAGATATCCGCACCTGCGGAAGTCTAATCACCCTACATTTCTCAATCCCAATAGCTCCTTTACATGATGCTCGCTCGATTTTTTTGTACAGTTTTAATTACGGCCAGCTGTTTTTTGATAGGAAAACCGGCATTACTGGCTCAGTATCTGAGCAATGATCTCAATCGGTTGGCTACGAACGTGGCTACTGCTCAGGCAAGTCCCAGCGACAGCCAGGCACTCGACGAACTAATTGCCACACTGGCTTATTATGCTGCAGCTCCAAATACTGATGAGGCAGCCAAGCTGGCGAGTGGTCCGCTACTGCTTGCTCATTATGCCGATAATCCGGCTATGGTGCAATTTTTCAACGAGCAAGGTCTGGACACCTTACTCCGCAATTATGAGCCATCGGATACTTTAGATTTTGGGTTTTTGCGTGCCAGAGGACGCGAAAGCTTTTTAAGGCGGCCAGAGGCAGTTGATTTGTTCTCGACAAACGGACTGATCGATGTGAGCAAAATACAGAACACCTACAACGCGCCTCGCCCTCCGCTCGATAACGCACTTGGGCTAGCTGCAAAAGACGCCTCAACTCCACTATCTACAGAGCCAGATGCGAGTTATATCAGTACGGCCCTGACCGGACTTTCCGACTGGATAAGCAGACGGGCGCAGGAGGAGCTAACCGTAACTTTTCTCAATCGCTTGCGTGAGCAAATACGGGAGAATGAGCTGGACCACCTCTTTCCCGAAACGGCAAATTATCTACCGAGCCTTAATCTGATCAATTATAAGTCAATCTTACCCAGCCTAAGGTTGGCCTTTGCCAGAGACCTCAATGCATTATCGCTAAATTTGGGGAATTTCCTTTATGCATTAGATGCAGATTCTTTTACCGATCCGGCCGTTTATAATCTATTTTTAGTGTATCGCTTATTGGATCTCGGAGCGAGAGATGTGCCTCTTTCTGAAATATTGGCTTTCACTTATGGAGAGCTTACGGAGACCAGGAGAAACTTGAGAAGGAGTATCGACTTACAGCTGGCAGACCAGGCGCGTACTTCTCAAAGGTTTGGCCCGGTAAGAGACAGCTATCGCAGGCAGGTCGATAGGCTAGCGGCTTTGGAGGAAGAATTTCAGCAAGCCAAGCTAGAACTGGAAAACGAATATCTCCTGATTGAAGATAGAGAGGATGGCTTCGACCTGCTCGCTCCATTGGATAGTATTCTGTTACCTGTCATTGATTACAACTACGCTAATTTATTGTTCCCTGACGATAAGGCGCCCGAAGTTATATTCGGATGGCTTTTTGGGAAGCAGCCGCTAGATTACTACCTCGATAATCCTTCCTTGTCTCGCTACGATCAGTTATTTGGGCCAGATCGCGACAGCCTAAGTGAACGCGATCTCATTGCTGCGGGCCTGACGGGCGTACGTGAGTTGCTGGCTATGCGCGATAGACCTCACCAACTGTATTTGAATTTGCTGGCTGCACGAGAGGCCATAGATGATTTGAAAGAACGCGTTGAATTGCAGGACAGACCAGAACCTACTTTGCTTTCTATAAAGGAAACGCTAAATGAGCGGCTAGTACTGGAGCAGACCTATTTCCGCCATAAAGAAGCGGATAGTTTGCAACTTCAGTTTCTGCGCAATTTGCTGGCAGAAACGCTAATAGATCAGACAGATAAGGATATGGTGCGTCGAGAGCTGATGTCCATTTCCGATCGCTTAGATGCATTCAGTGAAGAAAAAGCGGAGCCGAGCCCCAACTACAGGAGGATGCATCCACCGGTGCCTCCGCCTGCCTCTTACCCGGAATTGGAAACACTACTAACTAGCGTAGAAGTGGAGTTTAACCAGCTACAGGAAAGCCTATCAGCCTATTCCCGCGAGTTTGCTGGCGATCGTATTCGAGCTCATCGAAATGCCGCCAATTTTGAAACGGTTTTTGGCTTGGGACAACAGATGTTCTTTCTACTGTATGACCAAGAAGAACCCGCTTTTAGCTTGTCTGGTGAAGTGGAGGTAGCTCCCTCCATTTTACTGGAGCAACAATTTGCCAATACGCCTGCTGCAGATTTAACAGATTTTGCGCCAACGGGTAAGCTTACATCCTATTTGCTTGATCCGGCAATTAACCCTTTGGTGAGGGGCCTGGCGTATGAGCGCCTTAGTAAAGTGCCTGGCCTAGGGAGCCTGAATGCACCAGCTATGGGAAGATTGTTGATGGATTTTACAGAAGGCCTCTACGAGTATAAAGCAGCCTATGAGGCTGATAGCACTGCGAATAAAGTGGAGCGTCGTATTAGATTAGTGCATTTTATCACATCAACGGTCTCTTCAATAGTCGAAGCAGATATACTAGCCGATCCACTTGTACCAGGTCGTGCTTTTAGCCTAGCGAATCATCTGCCGGGTTTTTCTTCCTTGCCCGATATAAATGACCAGCTCGACGAATTATTTGCACATACACAAAGAGGAGACTACCGATATGCGGTGAGTAATTTGGTCAAACTCGTCGACCTGTTCAACATTATCCCAGAACCCAATCGCAGGCAGCAGAGGCTGATCGATGAAAGAGACACTTACCTGGAAGAGCTTCGGGACGCGCAGCCTACTCCAGCAGATCTGGTGCTGGAAGATTTGGCGCTCACTACAGGAGAGGCCATCAGTCCAGATCGTATGCAGTATCTGGAATCTGAGATAGATCGGCTTGAAGATCGGCTTGACCGGCTCGATACGACGCGTATGAGCCGAAACAGGCAGCAATTGTTCTTGTACGGTACATTTATGGCCGATGTGGCTTCGGCAGAATCTCCTGAGGCTTTTGCCGGGGCACTAGATGCCGTAGCGTTGCCACCAGGCAGTTCTCAATTAAAGCGCAACAAACCTTTTAGCTTGGAGCTGAATGCCTATTTTGGGATTAATTATGCGGAAGAGCAGCTCAATCTGCCCAATGATTTTAATGCAGCCGAAGCTGGAATAAGTGATCGATCTGGAAGTATTTCTTTGTTTGTTCCCGTTGGTTTAAGTTTGAGCTGGAAGGGTAGCTACACCCAGAAATCTTCGTACACCTTATTTTTTCCCTTCATCGATCTAGGTGCAGTATCTGCTTATAGGTTCGATCTGGGACAGAGTCAGAATATAGAGAGATTACCTCAGTTTACCTTTCAAAACGTATTTGCTCCAGGGGCACACCTTATGTACAATTTTGCTAAATCGCCTTTCTCTCTTGGCGCAGGAGTGCAATACGGTCCGAGCCTGAGGCGAATCAATTTAGATGGCTCACCCGACCTGGATGTTTCCGCTGTTCGTTTTATGCTTAGTCTGAGTGTTGATGTTCCCATATTCAGCTTTACAAATCGGCCTTAGCAGGTTCTGATGAAGATGAATGGTGTAGTGCTTGGGTTTTGAGACATCTTCAGAATCCCTTATCTTGCTGTAGTGACCAGGATGATAGTAGATATACCCGATCAAAAAGCATTTGAGATTCAAATGATGGGTCCCTATACCCATAGAGAATTTGATCAGTTTTGTGCGCAAAACCCCAAGCTTCGGGCGGAATTGGAACCCGATGGAAAGATTTCGATTATGTCACCTGTACACTTATTATCTGCAAGCCAAGAGAATTTATTCAGTACTTATCTAACTCTATATGGAATAGAGACAGGTTTGGGAGAGGCGTTTAATTCCAATGCTGCTTTTAGTCTTCCAAATGGAGCTGTGAGAGCACCCGATGCATCATTTGTGTATGCAGCTAAGCTAGCTGCTATGAGTGAAGAAGAATGGAGTTCTTTCCCAAATATCGTTCCAGAGTTTATAGTTGAAGTTCGCTCAGACTCTGATCGCTTAAGCCAACTCAAAAAGAAAATGGCGGATACCTGGATGGCCAATGGCGTGCATCTCGGTTGGCTAGTCGATCCAATGTCTGAAATAGTATACCTGTATAGACAAGATGGGAGTGTTGAAGAAGTACACGGATTTGACCAGGAGTTAAGTGGAGAGGATGTTCTGCCGGGTTTCGTATTCAAATTGTCTTTGTTGAGGAGGTGATTCTTTCGCTTTTTTGAAACGACCTGCTGTCATATTATATGTGTATCGAATTTAGCATCCAACCGATCTGACGTATTGGATGTCCTTAGGATATGCGTATTTGCTTGATGTACTTTTTTGTGTTTGTGGCGAGTGGCGCTTTTGCCCAGACCTTTCCTTTAAGTGGTAGTGTGACTGAAGAGTCATCCGGTCAGAGCTGGGAGAGAAGCCAGCGGTGGGAGGAGATAAGAGATATCGATGGTCGCTTTGCCATCCTGTCTCCGGCTGCTTTCCGAAAAACGGTAGATACCATACCCACCCAAGTAGGTGAACTTGTGTTTCACACCTACTTTTTGCAAAGCCCTACTGAAGAAGCCGATAATCTAATCTACATGCTGAGCTATGTAGATTATCCTGAAGGTAGCTTGCACCACGATAGTACCGATCTGGTTTTGGAGTTTCTTCAAGCCTCTCAGGAGGAGGCCATAGCTACTGTAGACGGAGAGTTACTATTTGCAAATGACGAGACCCTTCAGGGCTATCCTGGTAGATTTTGGAGAATTGATTATCTGGATGGAGAAGCGAGTATCAGGACTAAAACTTATGTGGTGGGTCGCAGATACTATCAAGTGCAAACAGTGTCTAAGACAAATAGCGGCTTAAATGATTCTAGTGGGAGATACCTGGGAAGTCTGCGGTTTTTCTGAAAACTTTGTCTGGTAGACTTTCCATACAGCATCTCGATCTTCAAGGCTACTGGTTGGGATATGATTTCGAGTTGAGCCTCCGCCTAGCTTCCTTAAAGGGGGATGACCCGACCTGCGCCTGCCTGCCGGTGCCAAGCATGCAGGGAAGTCCTAAATATTTAACATTCTGAACTAGGCTCGGTCTCAGTTAGGACAATTGTTGATTCCCCTTTCTTAAGATCGCAAGCCATGGGCTACATTTGTCGTTTCAGATTTTGTTAAGCCAGTTTGTATGCGGTTGCGATTACCTCTTCTTTTTTTAGCGTGGTGTTTTTCTCTTTTGCTTGCCGGTCAGGTAGAGACTGCGGGAATAACGGGCAGGGTAGTAGATGGCGTCAATGAAAGGCCTATAGAGCTGGTCACGATCTATGTACAAGGCACGACCCAAGCCTTTGAGACTGACGTGAATGGACGCTACAGGGCTATAGTACCGGCAGAATTGGTCTTTGAACTGGTTTTTAGCCGTACGGGCTATCAGGAAGTTCGCGTCGAATTAGGCCCCCTACCTGCCGGGAGCAGCAAGCAAGTTGACTTGAGCATGGTCGCCTACGATTCTGGAATCGAGGTGGTGGTACGCGAATCCAAGATCGAGGCGGATGGTATGGTCAGAGAGCAACCCGGATCGCTGAGGTTATTGCCCTCGACGACGGGCAACCTGGAAAGTATACTACCACATATTGCGTTGGGGGTAAGTAGCGGATCGGGCGGCGAACTTACTAGTCAGTATAATGTGCGGGGCGGCAACTATGACGAGAACCTCGTATATGTCAACGATTTTGAAATTTACCGGCCCCAGCTCATCCGCGCGGGGCAGCAAGAGGGTTTGACCTTCGCTAATATCGACTTGATCAGGGATTTGTCGTTCAGCTCAGGTGGATTCGAGGCGAGATATGGTGACAAACTCTCTAGTGTGCTCGACATCAAGTACAAGCGACCAGATAGTACACGAGCGAGTTTGGGATTGAGTTTCTTAGGCGGTTCTACACATTTGGAGGGAAGTCTGCCATTGGGCAGCGATGGCTACAAAAAGATCAGATACCTTTTTGGAGCACGGTACAAGACGACGCGCTACTTACTGGGCACTCTAGAGACTCGTGGAGAGTACATTCCGAGCTTCTTTGATGTGCAGACCTACATCACCATGGATTTGAGCCGGGACATGCAGTTAGGGCTGCTGGCCAACTACAACAGTGCGGTCTATGACTTTACGCCTACCTCCCGATCTACCGCTTTAGGGCTGATCAATTTTGCGCTGCAACTGCGGTCCGAGTTTCAAGGCCAGGAGAGAGATAACTTTTTACAACAAATGGGAGGCTTATCGCTGACGTATCTGCCAGAAAAGAGCAAGCGCCCGTTCTTTCTCAAGTTTTTGACATCTACTTTCAGAAGTGACGAAAATGAACGAATTGATATAAGAGGCGCATACAGCCTCAGACAAATCGAGACCGATTTTGGCAGTGGAGAGTTTGGAGAGCCAATAGCCGAACTCGGAAATGGTGTTCAGCAGCAGTTTGTTCGCAATTTTCTGGACATACAAGTCTATAATGCAGAACTGCGCGGAGGGCTCGAACTGGGGAGCGAGGTAAGCTCGACCCACTTTTTACAATGGAGTGTCAAAGCACAACACGAGCGTATAGATGACCGGATAAACGAGTGGGAACGATTGGACTCTGCTGGATTCAGTCTGCCCTTTAATGAAGATGCTGTAGAACTATTTGCTACGCTACGATCTGAAAATCAACTACGCACCAATAGATTCAGCGCATTTTTACAAGATACCTGGACAATCAGACGCCCTGGGCGATCTGAGATGCGCTTGAGCGCCGGTGTGCGAGCAGGCTATTGGGACCTAAATGAGGAGTTCTTATTCTCTCCTCGTGTACAGCTTTTATACAAGCCCCTGAGGGGAAATGCAGACATCAGCTATCGGTTGGCCGCAGGCTTTTATCAGCAACCGCCTTTTTACCGGGAGTTGCGCCGACCAGAAAACGGAGAGCTCAATACGAGCTTGCGCGCTCAAAAATCCATACATGTGGTGGGTGGGCTAACCTGGGATTTTTATTACGGGAGGCGCAATCCCAAAAAATTCCGCTTCATCGCAGAAGCTTATTACAAATCACTCTGGGATTTGGTCAGCTACGAAATAGAAAATGTACGCATCAGGTATAGTGGTGTAAACGATGCCGAGGGCTATGTGGCGGGAATCGATTTCAGGGTGAATGGAGAGTTTGTACCTGGTGCGGAGAGTTGGATCAACCTCAGCTTCTTGCAAGCACGCGAACGCATCATCGGTGTTCAGCACCTGGAGCGAGAAATAGGATCCACTGAAGGAACAGCTGTCGATTTTGTGCCACGCCCAACCGATCAGTTTTTCCAGTTGAGCCTCTTCTTTCAAGACTATCTAAAGAACAATGAAAACCTTCGCACCCATGTCAATCTAACAGTTGGTGGAGGTCTTCCATTCGGCATTTTAAACAACAACACAGTATTCAGGAATCCATACCGATTTGATACCTATCACCGCATCGATATCGGGTTCAGTTGGCGCATGTTCGACAGAGGTACAACCAGAAACGCAGCTCGCCACCCACTTCGCTTTACGAGATCAACCTTTCTGAGTCTGGAAATTTTCAATTTGATGCAAGTCGCCAACCAGGCTGGAAACACCTGGATTAAAACGGTATTCCAGCAGCAGTATGCCATACCAAATCGACTGACAGGTCGTAGAATCAATCTGAGATTGCAGTTTGACTTTTAGTAGTTGGTCTTAGTTAGGGTGGAATTGGACTTTTGGCTCACTTTTTATTGGCTTTAAGCCCTTTTATAAAGGGTTTTTAGGTGATTTATTGGTGTGAATTTTTTCACAAAATATAGATTTTGTCGTTTGTTCCCCCATATTATAGCTGCACATTTGTATTGTCGGGAGTAGTCTCGGCAAGATATACGTTCATGGGATTATAATTTGTTAGTGGTCGGTCGCTCCTGAGGAGCGGCCAACTTTAGTTCCCCTCACTAACCAAATTAAGCACTTTTACAAACAAAAAAGCCGGCCCCCTCTTGGGAACCGGCCTCTTACACATTCATGGGATTAAAACATAAAGCACTAAAGATAGTCCCAAATATAGGAGGCGCTGTTGAAACACGCAAGTTCTGAGCCATTGTATGGCCCAGAAAACAGTAAATCCATTAGATCTAAGTATTTTCGTGAGATTATGATTCGAAGCTCTGACCCGAAAAATGGGTTAGGGCTTTTTGTTTGTACTTTGGGATTTGTCAATTAATCCACCTGATGAGAATACTATTTCTATTCATTTTCTTTTGTCTGACAGCAGCAGTTTCTGGGCAGGCAACAATCGAAGCAGAACTATATCGCATTGCCCAGGCCCCGTCTTCTGAAAGATTAGCAGCAGATATACAGACCTTGGTAGATTTTGGCACCCGACATACGCTGAGCGATACCTTGAGTGATACGCGGGGAATAGGCGCTGCCAGAAGATGGCTTTATGCGGAGTTCAGGCGCATTAGTGAAGCGTGTTCTGGCTGCCTGGAGGTAAGCTACCAACGCAACATGGTCGCTGGTGATCCCGAAACGCGAATACGCGAAGATACCTGGGTGGTTAATGTACTTGCCGTACAACGTGGAACGGTTTATCCAGATCGGTACGTCATCATGAGTGGCGATATAGACTCTCGCGTGAGCGATCCCCTGGATGGGATAAGTGATTCGCCCGGTGCCAACGATAATGCCAGTGGCCTAGCTGGAACCTTGGAGGCCGCTCGCATTTTATCTAAGTACCGATTTCCAACCTCTATCATTTACGTTGGCCTCAGTGGTGAAGAGCAAGGCCTCTTTGGCGGCAAGGGATTGGCCGAATATGCGACCGAGCAAGGCTGGGATATAATAGGTGTACTCAACAACGATATGATTGGAAATATCGAAGGCATAGATGGGGTAAAAGACAATAGTACTTTTAGGGTGTTTAGCGAGCCCAATTATCCAAATGAAGGCGATCGTGAGCGTATATGGAGACGATTTTTTGGAGGTGAGGTCGATGGCCCAAGCCGTCAGCTGGCGAGATACGTGCATCGCTTGACAGAAAAATACTGTACGAATTTGCGTGCCATCATGATTTATCGCTTAGATCGATTTGGGCGAGGAGGCCACCATCGGCCCTTCAACGATGCGGGCTTTCCAGGGGTGCGCATTATGGAGACCCACGAAAATTATATCAGACAGCACCAAGATCTGCGTACGGAAAACGGCATAGATTACGGTGATATCATCGAAGGGGTCGATTTTGACTACTGTGCCAAGCTGACTGGAGTAAACGCCATTACGCTAGCAGCCCTGGCCAGTGCGCCCCCTGCTCCTGAGCAAGTCCAGATTGGTGGTGCCGTAGAGCCTTCGACCCGTCTGCGCTGGGACAAGCCCACAATGGATGATGGGCTACTAGCCGGCTATAGAGTCTACTGGCGAGATACAACATCTCCCGTATGGCAGTACAGCCGGTTTGTACCAG
>JBCDFE010000053.1:0-22458 GCA_039178745.1 Bacteroidota bacterium
GTTTGCTGATCAATTGCTACAACCCTCAGCTGACGGTGGATGCTTCGACCAGCGGAAGTCCAAACCAAAGCGAACTGAGCTACAGCTGGCGAACCATAGGACTGGGTACTCCACTAAACGGACAGATAACCAACACAGTGACCATAGATGAGCCCGGTAGCTATCAACTACTGGTTGAAGATGTAGACAATGGATGCCGCGATACGCTTCCATTCAGCGTGGCGGCCAACTTTGCGACAGCTCAGATCAGTCTGGTCACTCCAGAGTTGATCACTTGCGCACGACCGGAAGTAACGTTAAGCACCACTGCTGCCCCCGATCGCCCATTCAGCTATATTTGGCTGAATCAAGCTGGCGATACGCTGAGTCAAGCTGCTACGGCTGTGGCGGACCAAGCGGGTAATTACGAGCTGATCGTGACCGATACCATAAGCGGCTGTCCGCGTAGTTTGCTCACTTTTGTAGACGACGACCTGGTAGCTCCAATTATCGACCTCAGCGATCCGCCGGTTTTGGGCTGTGACCGGGTGTTTAGTCCCATCAGCGCGGGGGGCAGCGACCGTGGTGGCGAGTTTGTACCCAGCTGGTCGGCGGCACCTGGTGGAAGTTTCGAGCCGCGAGATGATCCCTACCTGATTGCTGCCAGCGAACCCGGCTTTTACTACTTCGAGCTGCTCAACACCCGCAATGGCTGTGCAACACTAGATAGTGTACAAGTGGGGCTGGTGGCCCGGGCCATAACCAGCCTGGACTTTGAAGTGGAGCAAGCGGCCTGTGTCGAAGATCCGCTGGGGGGGCTGGTCGTACTGGGCCAGATCGGTGGTACCCCACCCTTCCGATATCGCATAGATGGTGGCCTGCTGACCGACCGATTGGTGTATGGCAACCTACCCGTAGGCGAGCACAGCATAACCGTGATAGACAGCAGCGGCTGCGACCGAACGGAGACCTTCGTGCTGGAACAAGCCCAGGAAATACTGCTGGAACTGAGTCCCGACACGACCATCCGCCAGGGAGAGAGCGTACTTATCGATTTCCAGACGACTGCCCTGAGTGTAGACACCTTCATCTGGATGAGCGAGGGGCCTATACCAACCCCCGGCCAGGCGCCCATGCTGGTGAGTCCGCCACGCGACTATGTCTATCAACTCACTGTAGTCGACACCAATGGTTGTCGGGCAGTAGATCAGATGCGCATTGCGGTCATCAACGATCTGTCCCTTTTTATGCCGACAGCCTTCAGCCCGAATGGAGATAATCAAAACGATCTCTATTTCCCGTTTGCGGGCCCTCAGATTCAGCGCGTGCTGACCTTCCGCATCTTCGATCGGTGGGGCAATCTGGTACACGAAGCGCTGGATATTCCCGCCAATGATCCGGCCTTCGGCTGGGATGGCACCCTCGATGGCCGCACCATGAACCCGGCCGTCTTCGTCTGGCAAGTAGAGCTTCAGCTGGCTGACGGGACTAAGGAGTGGGTGTATGGTGATGTGGTACTGGTGAGGTAGGTTTGTCTATAAAACAATAGAGCGGTATCGAAGCATTTCGATACCGCTCTATGGATTAAGGTCTTCCGTTATTATGAACCTACTTGTAGTTTGAGTTCAAAGTTCGATATAGCCCATTTTTTGAGGCATGATGATAGGTCACTCAACGACTTTGACATCAACTGCATTTGGTCCTTTGCGGCCTTCTTCAACCTCATAGGTAACTTTATCACCTTCTTGAATGTCATCGACTAGGCCATTTATATGGACAAAAACATCTTTACCTCCTTCTTCGGGAGTGATGAATCCATAGCCTTTCGATTCGTTGAAGAATTTTACTGTTCCAGTATTCATTGTTTATTTTTTAAAAAGAAATCAGCAGCTATAATTTCTTTGATAGCTGCTAAAAGTTTTGATGGTTTATGAAGCTAGTTTTACATTGATCGCTATGGGCCCTTTGGGTCCGACACCAATTTCAAATAAAACTTTATCGTCTTCTCTTATCTCGTCAATCAAGTTATTGACGTGAGCGAAGTAACTTTCGTTGGTCTCAGAATCTATTACGAATCCAAAACCTTTTTCGGTATTAAAGAATTTGACCGACCCTTTACGCTCTTGCTCAAGCTCGTCTGTATCGCTGCTCTTAGGCGTGCTGATTTGAATATCCTCGATATCGAATTCCCGCTTTTTAGCCGGGTCGGGCTTAACGGTCGTGAGGTTTCCGTCTGCATCTACGTACATAAACTCTTCAGACTTCTTACCTTCTAGCTTTTGCCTCAGTTTCTTCTCTGCTTTCTCCTTTTTCCTTTTCTGTTTCTTCTTTTCTCTTTCTTTCTTATTGAAGCTGTCAGCCATTGAATGATTCTGATTTTATCAGTTAACTAAAATGCTAAAATCAGAATCATAAAAGAGGCTAATGGTACCATTAACGTGTTTGAAGAATTCCAAGAATAACTTTAGAGATTCAAAGATACTAAAAAATGACTACCCACTACCTGCGATCAAATACCCTCCAGTCCAGGCCGCCTGAAAGTTGAAGCCGCCAGTAATGGCGTCGATGTCGAGCACTTCTCCGGCCAGGTGGAGGTTGGGGAAGCGCTTGGCGGAAAAGTCTTTGAAATCGATCTCCTTGAGATCAACCCCGCCAGCAGTGACAAACTCGTCTTTGTTGGTGGCCTTGCCGTCGACGGGGTACATATCACGGGTGAGCTGATGGGCGAGCTGACGAAGGTGTTTGTTGGAGGCTTCCGACCAGCGGAAGTCCAAGCTTAAAGAAGCCCGTTCCAGAATCAATCGCCACAGCCGCAGCGGCAGCTCAAAGCGAGCGTGGCTACCCAGCGTTTGCTTGGGAAATTCCTGGCGGAGCGAATGTAGCTGCTGCTCTACGTGCTCTGTTTTCTGGCATAGCCAGTTGACACCGAGCTGGAATCGATATCGGGTCGGTGCCAGCTCGCGCGCGCCCCAGGCGGAAAGGCGCAGAACGGCAGGACCGCTCAGGCCCTTGTGGGTAATGAGTAGCGGACCTTCGGCTTTGAGCTGGTGGCCTTTGATCCAGACTTGAGCCCAGGGAAGGGATATGCCCGCCAGATTTCGGAGTGCCTTATCGGCCACATTGAAGGCAAACAGGGAGGGAACAGGAGGCACCAGCCGCAAGCCCAGCTGATCGAGCAAGCGCCAGGCAGCCGGATTACTGCCCGTAGCCACAACCAATCTATGTGCGTTGAACTGCTGATCTCCGCAAGTGACCCGCCAGGCTAAGTCTTCTTTCGGCTGGTGAATAATATTGTCGACCCGATGACGGGTGAGTACCTCCACGCCCAGTCCTTTGGCCGTCTGCCAAAGGCAGTCGATGATGGTGCTCGAATCGTCGGTGGTAGGGAAAACTCGTCCGTCTTCCTCGATTTTGAGCGCAACACCCCGGTCTTCGAACCAAGCCATAGTATCACCACAAGCAAACTTATTGAAGGGGCCGAGCAGCTCTTTGCTGCCACGCGGATAGTGAGCGATAAGCTCGCGGGGGGTCCAGCAGGCGTGAGTCACATTGCAACGACCGCCACCGCTGATGCGTACCTTTTCCAAGACCGACTTTCCGCGTTCCAAAATGATTACTTTGGACTTGGGCTCGCGCTTGGCCAACGCTATAGCAGCAAAAAAGCCCGCTGCTCCGCCGCCTATGATGATGGTGTGGATCATTCTATAGACTGGCAAGATATAAATTTTGAATTTGCACATACAAAACCCTCAAAATGCAAGGTTTAAATTTTAGATCTGCATGCTGCTGGTTTGGCCTTATTTCCCTATCCACATTATTCGTCGGGCATAAGTCTCTGCCATATCGAAAGCATTCCTAACTTTGCAGTCTCAAAAAAACAAGCGCATGCTGCGATCTTTTATAGCCTTGAGCATCATCTCATTGACTTTTTCTGCCTGCCGCGACGACTTCAGCCTCGAAGCACCGCCCATGGATATTCCACTCATCTATGCCTACATAGATGCCGATAGCAGCCAGAATTTTTTGCGTGTCGAGCGCATCTTTGTCAGTGGAGGCGGCGATGCCAATCGGGTTGCTCAAGATGCGGATGCTCTATTTTACGGTCCTGAAGCGGCCACCGTTACGGTAAGCACCCCCAATGGGAATTCGGCCACTTTGACCCGGGTCAACGGTGAAGACTTCGGACTGAGCAGGGACGCCGGCACATTCGTCAACTCACCCAATATATTGTATCGCCTCGACGGATCAGACCTCAACCTGACTACGGCAGAAAGTGCGACCATTAGCGTCACTACAGATCAAGGCACGATGGCAGAAGCCTCTACAGCACTTTTGCCCGAAATTGAGATCCGCAACCCGCAGACCGACCAGGGAATCAACCCACGTGACTACAACCGGATGACCACTTTCAGATGGGATGCCAATGGCCCGGAGGCGCGCGTTTTCGATTTGCGTTTGTTCTACAACATCAGGGAGATCACCAACGATGGTACCAACGAAGTAATCGATGTGCGCCTGGAGCAGGTCATCAATCGGTCGTTTATTCGCCCCGACGATGGCGACATCATCACTTTCCAAATCAGCAATGAGTCGATATGGCAGTTCATAGGCGCCAACCTCGATGAGGATGCCCCAGTAGACCGTATTTTCGACGGCTTTGAATTCGAGATCACCGCAGTGGGTTCTGAAATCGAAGAGTTGATAGATTTGTCCAATGCCAATTCGGGCATAACCAGCGCTCAGGCTCCGCCCCTATATACCAATGTAGAGGGTGGTCTAGGCGTAGTAACCAGCCGCACCAAAGCCGTACTGAGGGATATTCCCCTCAATGCCCAAAGCCGGGAAGAGCTGCGCGACGGTACCTATACCAGCAATTTGAATTTTCAGTAATTAGACTTGCGCAGGTCGAAACTCACCACATCAGTAGCATGATAGACTACAGACCTGCCAAAATGTCTAAAAATCAAATAAAAACCTGACAGACAATTACTTGTGTAGGTCTTCACCTGACAAAAGTGTCTGTCTATCTTTTGCCGTACATCATGGCACGGTGCTTGCTCAACTGGTGATGTCAATTATCGACAAACATCTCAAAAGATCAATCCAACATGAGCAAGATTATTGGTATCGACCTAGGTACGACGAACTCTTGCGTGGCAGTAATGGAGGGCAACGAGCCCACTGTGATTTACAATGACGAAGGTCGCAACACCACCCCGTCAGTTGTAGCTTTTTTGGACGGCGGCGAACGTAAAATCGGCGATCCGGCCAAACGGCAAGCGATCACCAACCCCACGCGGACCGTCGCCTCGATCAAAAGATTTATGGGCCAGCGCTACGATGAAGTAGCTGGCGAAGTAGAGAATAGCCCGTACAAGGTGGTCAAAGGCGACAACGGTACGGCACGTGTAGACATAGACGGTCGTTTGTATACGCCACAGGAAATCAGTGCTATGGTTCTTCAGAAAATGAAGAAGACCGCCGAAGACTTTCTGGGCCAAGAAGTGACGGAAGCTGTGGTCACGGTTCCTGCCTACTTTAATGACAGCCAGCGCCAAGCCACCAAGGAAGCTGGCGAGATAGCAGGTTTAAAAGTACGCCGCATCATCAACGAGCCAACGGCAGCAGCCCTGGCTTACGGTATGGACAAGCGCACCCAAGATATGACCATCGCTGTCTATGACCTGGGTGGCGGTACTTTTGATATTTCTATTCTGGAACTGGGCGAAGGCGTTTTCGAAGTAAAATCTACCAATGGCGACACACACCTGGGTGGAGACGATTTCGACCGCGTCATTATCGATTATCTGGCCAGTGAATTCAAAGGGCAGGAAAACATCGATCTGCGCAAAGACCCGATGGCCCTCCAGCGCTTGAAAGAGGCCGCCGAGAAAGCTAAGATCGAGCTATCTAGTAGTTCCGAGGCTGAGATAAACCTACCTTATATTACAGCAGTTGATGGTGTGCCCAAGCACTTGGTACTGAAGCTAAGCCGCGCTAAGTTCGAGCAACTGGCAGACGATCTGGTACAGCGCACATTGAAGCCTTGTCAGGAAGCTCTGAAAGATGCCGGTATGGGCAAAAGCGAGATTGACGAGGTCATTCTTGTAGGAGGCTCTACGCGTATTCCCGCCATACAGGAAGCCGTAGAGAAGTTCTTCGGCAAGAAGCCCAACAAGGGGGTCAACCCAGACGAAGTTGTAGCCATTGGTGCCGCCATACAAGGTGGTGTACTGAGTGGCGATGTGCAAGATGTGCTTCTACTAGACGTTACGCCCCTATCACTAGGTATCGAGACCATGGGCGGTGTTTACGATGTAGTTATCGAATCGAACAGCACCATTCCAGTCAAAAAGAATAAGATCTATTCTACAGCCAGCGACAACCAACCGAGTGTGGAGATCCACATCTTGCAAGGTGAGCGCCCGATGGCTCGCGACAACCGAACAGTTGGCAAGTTTCAGTTAACCGATATTCCACCTGCACCGCGCGGTGTGCCTCAGATCGAGGTTACTTTCGATATGGACGCCAACGGTATCCTGAATGTATCAGCTAAGGATAAAGGTACGGGTAAGGAGCAATCCATTCGCATCGAAGCCAGCACTGGTCTGAGCAAGGAAGAGATCGAAAGGATGAGAGCAGAAGCAGAGGCTAATGCCGATGCCGACCAGGCAGCCCGCGAGCGCGTAGAGCAGCTCAATGCCGCCGATCAGCTCATCTTCCAAACCGACAAACAACTCAAGGAATTCGGTGATAAGCTAAGCGATGGTAATAAGCAAGCCATAGAAACGCAACTCGAAGCCCTGCGCACCGCTCACAAAGCAGAGGATCTGGACGGCATCAAGTCAGCTACTGAAGCCTTGACTTCTGCCTGGAACGAGGCGAGCCAGGAGATCTATCAAGCACAGCAAGACGCTGGTCAGGCCGCCGGACCAAACCCAGGTGCCGACGCAGCTGATGGATCAGCAGAGGAGGCAGCAAGTACAGACGAGGCAGAAGATGTCGAGTTCGAAGAAGTAGAAGAGAAGTAATCTCTGATTCCTTCACGATTTATTTTAGGGCTACGACCGAGGGTTGTAGCCCTAATTTTTTGTACCTATCATAGATTCTTCTGGTGTCTCTATTCGTACGGTTTGAGCACTGCCACTCTCTAGGATAAAAACAAATTTGGCCTGCCTAGAAGTCAGGTAAAAACTATGTTCTTCTTCTAAAGGAAAAAGGTCTTCGACCTCGGTCTCAGCCGTATTAAATCTTAGTTTTCCATCTTCTGCCATCACATCTATGGTCATACCGATGTCGAGCTCGTATTGCCCAACGTATTGGCGAGCTACACGCTCACGAACTTGCAAGGCCTCGTCTCCTAGCTGCAATTTCCTCAAGGCTACCGTAGCCGCCAAATTATCGGGTTCTATTACCAGGGCTTTTCTAAGAGATGCCACGGCCTCGCCTTCATTACCAGCCATTGTCTGGCACTCTCCCAGCATTTGCCAGGCTAGGGCAAAATCGGGGAACTTATCGGTCACCAATTGATAGATCCCCATCGCCTTTTGGGTCTCTCCGCGGTCAAACGGACGCTGTGCGGCGGTCATCATGTCTTGTCTATCCCAGGGTGTATCGAATCCGTACAGTAGTTGCACTTCGTCTTCATAGCCGTCTATAGCTGATATGCCATTGGCGCGGAGGGCGCGCCTTTTAGCATCCCAGTTCCATTGGGCAAAGATGAACTCCAAGCCCTGGCGGGTAGAACGATAGGGGATGGTTCCGTGGTTCTCCTCTTCCATGATCTCATAATCCCAGAGAAAATTTGGGCCAGCATTTTCTTCCAACATGGCTGCTAGCTTCCAGCCCCCACCTGCCATTTGGCCCCCTTCATCTGCCATGGTCATATATAAGTGGCCCCGTAAGTCACTATTACTGGTCAGAAAAGGCTCAATCTGAGACTTAATCATTTTCTGGCTATCCCACCACAGACTGGGGCTAATGGCCAGATAGCTATTGAATAGACTCGTGTGATGAATAAAACCGTGGATGGCAAATAATCCTCCAAATGAATGCCCGACCAGCGTTCGGTATTCCAGCGTTCTAAATCGATTTTCTACCCAGGGGAAAAGCTCTTCTTGCATAAATCGGAAGGTATTGTCAGCCCCACCAGCGCCGGGCCTTGGGTTGGCATCTTCCGTACTTGGCGTGAGGTCTCTAGTTCGGTTGCCCTCTGAATTGACCAAGCCCACCACGATCATTTGGGGAATGCGCCGATTCCTGGCCAAAAATGCTACACAAGCAGTAGTGTGGTGAAAATTGGTCTCGGCATCTAATAGATAGAGTACGGGAAATGCCTCCTCCATTCGCTCTTCATAATCAGTGGGTAGAGCGACCATGAGCTGTCGATCCTCTCCTAAAATGGTAGAGCTGATCTCGTAGGTTTCACCAATGCTGACTGGTGTTTGAGCATTCAGTATTGAAATATGAAGAAAAAGTAAGCTTAGAAAGGTGGCTTTTGATAACATAGGTTTACCCGTTTGTGAGGTATAAATCTAAGACAACTAAAAATAACAGCCGCCGCTGAAAGAATTTTTAAAGACCGACTGATCAGAGGCCATCTCAAACCCGGCTGTCTGCCTGCCATTTTAGCGCAGCAGGTGTAGCAAAAACATTCTACAAAAAACTACCTTTGCCAAAATCCCTAACAAACATGGCATTGAAGTACAGGCGCGTGATGTTGAAGCTAAGTGGAGAGTCGCTCATGGGCAAGCAGCAATACGGCATCGATGCCGAGCAGCTGGCCTACTACGGCCGCCAAATCAAAGAGCTGGTAGACATGAAAGTCGAAGTAGCTATCGTCATTGGCGGCGGCAATATCTTCAGGGGGCTGAGTGCCCACGAGGCGGGAATAGAACGCACCCAGGGCGACTACATGGGCATGTTGGCCACAGTGATTAACGGTATGGCCCTACAGAGCACTATGGAATCGATGGGCTTGTATACCAGATTGATCTCTGCTATTGAAATTCAGCGTGTAGCCGAGCCTTATATTCGTCGCAGGGCTGTTCGACATTTGGAGAAGGGTCGGGTACTCATTTTTTCGGGTGGTACCGGCAATCCCTATTTCACCACAGACTCTGCTGCTGCGCTTCGTGCGAACGAAATCGAGGCTGAGGTCATCTTAAAAGGTACCCGTGTAGATGGTATTTACTCCGCAGACCCAGAAAAAGATCCCAATGCCGTAAAGTACGATCAGCTGACCTACGATGATGCCATAAAACGCCAATTGCGCGTTATGGATCAGACAGCATTCACTATGTGTAGAGAAAACGGCATCCCGATAATTGTCTTCGACATCAACGAACCCAAAAATTTACGCAAAATCATATTCGGCGAACCAGTGGGAACCATGGTAAGCTGAATAATAATTTTATCCTTTTGTTAAAAACAGTTAAAGAACTGTCACCTACTTAAACTTGTAGTATAAACGTTCGTCATAGAAACGAACTTGGGTAAACACCCATCAAATATCATCAATAAGACTTACCATGAATAAGCTATTTCTTGCATTCGCCCTTTTCGCCCTAAGCTTTGCCACTGTGGATGCCCAAAGAGGTCAGCGCGGCGAACGACGCAATAATGTACAACAAACCATAGAACAGCGCTTACAGCAGCTCAATGAAGAACTCGATCTAACTGACGAGCAAGTCGCTCACCTCAAAGATTTTGCCCAGGTAGAAGGCGCTGCTCTTAGAGAGCGTGTGCGCAATACCGAAGATCGTCAAATCAAGCGCGAGCTAGCGGCCTCTTATATGCAGGCATTTCAAGCCGAGGTAGATGCGACACTTACCGCCGAGCAGCAAGAGCAGCTGGAAGGCATACGCGAAGATCGTCAGGAGCAAGCTCAGGATCGCCGTCAGGCCATTCGTGCCCGTGCTCAAGAACAACTGGTTGAGCTGGTCGAAGAGCTCGATCTGACTGAAGACCAGCGTGCTCATCTCAACGAATTTGTAGAAGGCCAACAAGTCGCCAAACAGGAAGAGCTCGCAGCAGCTAGTACCCGCCAAGAGCAGGCAGACATTCATCGCAGCTATGCCGAGGCATTCAAAGCAGAACTCGATGAGGTTTTGACCGATGAGCAGCAGCAACAACTAGAAGAGATCCGCCAGGAGGCACGTAGTAACCGAACCTCCTCTAGCATCTGGGATCGCAGACAAAGACGCGGCCAATAGGTCTATCTTGTGATTCAAGTTTGAAAATTCCGAAATTGGCGGCCGATGCAAGCATCGGTCGCCAATTTGCCTTTATACCTACAGCCCCGGTGGTGGAATGCTGCCGTCGGAACCACTGACCAATGGCAAGCTGCCGAAGTCCGCGATCAAGAAGGGAAGCTTTTGGCGTACTGGCCATACGTACTTAAGAGACGATATGGCCTACCTATCTCATTCGGTAGCCTTCCTCCATTTTGCCCAAGAAGCGGGCCCTGGCTTGCGCCACCATCCCCAAAGACAAGTGCGAGTCGAGTACTAAATCGTCAGTGGGAGCATATCCTACTGCTGGAAAAACAGCTACCCAGGCTACCATACTTCAAAGCCAAAACGCCCTACGCTACTCAATACCTTATGCCGCTGCTACAGAGCGGCTGGCGGGCAGAAAAACGCTACTCTTACCAGCTACCAACGCAGATATCGAGTCGTTCAGACATAGAAGGGAGATTTGCTGCTTCTGTGCGAAACAAGCTCAGACTGGCACAAAAAAATCTAACGCTAGTCAATGGTACAGATTTAGACGAGCTAATCAGGCTTATGCACCTGGTCTATGCCCATCGAAAAAACACCAAAACAAAATTTCCGGAATTAGCCTTCAGACAAATCTACCAAGCTTGTCAATATAGAAATTGCTCCGCTTCATGGACCGTAAAGGATAGCAGTGGTAGGACTTCCGCAGGTGGATGGTTTGCTCACGACCACGAATGTCTATACACGTTCATTCTGGCCTCAGATCCTTCGAACAGGCAGCATGGCGCTACTACCCTGCTGCTCTGTGAAGCTATTAACTGGGCTATAGACCACCAACTCACTTTTGATTTCGAGGGTAGCCATCTACCTGGTGTCGAGAAGTTCTATCGGAGTTTCGGCCCTATTCCCAAACCGTATTTTTTGATCAGCAAGGGCATTTTAAATCGTTTTATTTAGCCTTCAGCACCAGCTTCCATCTTGGCTGCATTCTCTGCCACTTGCAAGCCTTCTATTACGGGATCGAGTGCCCCGGCCACGATTTTATCCAGATTGTAGAGCGTCAGATTTATGCGATGATCGGTCACTCGGTTCTGGGGGTAGTTGTAGGTACGGATCTTATCTGAGCGATCTCCTGTACCCACCAGAGACTTCCGTTTGGCAGCCAGTTCGTTTTGGCTGGCCGATTGTTGGGCCTCCTTGATGCGCTGGTATAGCTGGTTCATCGCGATCTCCTTGTTCTTGTGCTGAGACCTTCCATCCTGGCTTTCTGACACGATACCCGTAGGAATATGGGTAATGCGAACGGCAGACTCGGTTTTGTTGACGTGTTGCCCACCTGCCCCACTCGATCTGTAGGTATCGATTCTCAAGTCAGCCTTGTTGATATCGATGTCTTCTTCCTCAAACCTGGGCAAAACGGCTACAGTTGCCGCAGAGGTATGGACTCGCCCCTGGGTCTCTGTCTTGGGGACTCGCTGCACCCGGTGAGCTCCCGACTCAAATTTAAGCTTGGCATAAACGTCGGTTCCATTGACCTCGAATATGATTTTGTTGTAGCCTCCTGCCGTACCTTCATTCTCGTCTAACACTTCGAACGACCAGCCCTGGCTATCGATATATCGCTTGTACATATCGAAGAGATCTCCAGCAAAGATGCTCGCCTCATCGCCTCCGGTTCCCGACCGAATTTCTACGAGCACATCTTTTTCATCTTCGATGTCTTTGGGGATGAGCAAGATCTTGATCTCTTCCTCCATCTTTGCCCGCTTTTCCTTGAGTTCAGTTAGCTCGAGCTGAGCCATTTCGCGCATTTCAGGATCGGAGTCTTTGGTCATTTCCTCTGCCGTTTCCATATTGGAGAGCAGATTTTTATAAGTCAGATAGACCTCTGCCACCGGCTTGAGCTTACCATACTCTTTGCCGAGCTTACCGAATCGATTCTGGTCAGTCACCACAGCGGGGTCTGCCATCTGGTCTTCGATGTCTTTGAATCTGAAATAAATGGATTCGAGTTGGTCTAGCATAATCGCAAAGATAGGGACTTCCATGCCTGCATGCGCATGGCAAATAGGAGCAGATCAATTTTTAGTCATTCAAGGATGATTTCAAAACGGAGGCTCTGCGGGTTTACTGTCAGTGTTCGCGAAAATGCGAATGACTTACTAAGGAGGATTCACCTCAGTGTTCGCGAAAATGCGAATGACTTTCTAGAAAGGTCCCGCCCAGTCTCTAACTAAGCCCATGCCCGTCAACTCGCACAACTACAACTTAAATCTGAGAACAAAGCTTTGCTCTGAATGTGTATATGTCCGTTTTCTACTTGAACTCGTCGATGAACCTTGTACTTTTGCTCTCGTTTACTAAAAATTGGCAGCCAAACAAAACGCATACATGTCGAACACTATTGAGGCCCGTGGGCTCACTAAAGATTTTGGAGACTTCAGGGCAGTAGATAACCTCAGCTTTGAATTAGAAAAAGGAGAAATTTTTGGTTTACTAGGGCCCAACGGCGCTGGTAAAACCACCACCTTGCGCATGCTTTCTGGCTTATTGACCCCTACTGCCGGAGATGCCTTCATCATGGGCAAGAACGTACACAAAGACAGCCGGGCTGCTTTAAATGAACTGGGTTTTCTGACCGGAGACATGGATCTATATAGAAGGCTTCGACCTGCGGAAGTCCTCACCTTTTTCGGACAACTCTACAGCGTGGAAAAGAACACCCTGAAAAAGCGCGTAGATTATCTGATTGATCTCTTTGGAATCAGCGAATTTGCCGATCGGCAGTGTGAAAAGCTGAGTACAGGCCAGAAGCAGAAAGTCGGAATAGCCCGCACCCTGGTGCACGACCCACAAGTTATCGTGCTCGACGAGCCCACTACGGGACTCGACATTATGGCTGCGGAGTTTATCTTGAATTTCATGAGCGATGCGGCCAAGAAAGACAATAAGACTGTTCTCTTCAGCACCCATAACCTAGCGGAGGTAGAGCGTTTGTGCGATCGTGTGGGTATCATCAGTCAGGGCAAGATGGCCTATCTGGGCGATCAGCCGGGCTTGCTGGCCCAAACGGGTCAGAGCCATCTGCACAATGCTTTTTTTAATCTGGTCAACGCTTAAATACACCCCAAAATGAGAATGTCAATTGTTTCTGCTCTTTTCCGCAAGGAAATACTAGAAGTACTGCGCGACAAAAAGATGCTGTACCTGGTCATCTTGATGCCGTTCTTTCTGTACCCGGTCTTGTTTATCGTGATGGGCAAAGTAGGTGCCAGCGCTGGCGAAAAACTAGCCACAAAAGAAGTAACCGTATTCATGGATCCGGCCCTGGAAAACTCGGCAGTAAGCCAGATGTTGGCTGCTGACTCTACCCTAGAACTGGAATTCAAGAGCCTGCCCACGGAGGAAAGAGATAGCCTGCGCGGCAATCAACTCGTCATAGAGGCACCAGCAGATTACGAGACTCGTCTGGATAGTATGGAAGCCGTAGCCTTTACCATCTATGGAGACAACAGTGAAGATGTGGTCAGTAGGCGCAGACAGCGTGTGCAAGGCATGCTAAGCGCCTATAATGAGCAAATTGTGAGTGCCCGCCTGGCTGCTGCCGACCTGCCCAGCGACTTCAATCAGGCCGTTCAGGTGACCAATATCAGTACGGCCAGCGAGCGCGCAGCGGCAGGTGCAGGCCTTGGCAGGGTCATACCTATGATGCTACTGCTCTTCATATTTACAGGCTGTATCTATATTGCTATTGATGCTACTGCCGGAGAAAAGGAGAGGCGAACACTACAGACACTATATACCAGCCCAGCAACAACCAAAGAAATCATTGCCGGCAAATTTGGAGCGGTAGCCACTGTTGGTATTGTATCGGCCTTAGCCAATCTGGGCTCCCTCGTACTCAGTATGCAGCTATCCGCTTATGTACTGGGCGACGAAGGGCCTTCCATAGGTCTGAGTCTGGGTGGCTTTGATTTTGTAGTCCTTACGCTACTCGTCATCCTGGCTACGATCTTTATGGCAGCCATCAGCATGGCGGTGGTCTTATTGGCCAATACCTACAAAGAGGCCCAGAGCTATGTGTCGCCATTGATGTTTATGATTTTGATACCGGCAGGACTGGCGGCTATGCCCGGCGCGGAGCTGACCCTTCAAACTGCTTTTGTACCCATCTATAATGTAGCCTTGGGTATGGCGGATATCTTTAAAGGCGATTATGACCTCAGCTTAATAGGTATAGTTGTAGGAACATCTTTGCTCTTTGGGCTGATAGCACTCTGGCTGGCTGGCCGCACATTTGGAAATGAAAATGTCGTTACTGGCCAATCAGTTAATGTGAAGGACTTGCTGAAAGGGTAAGGTGTAAGATTTATATCTTCGCCCCCATGGCACCAAACGGAACCTTTATCGTCGAGGGCGGCAAAAAGCTGCAAGGCGAACTGACGCCACAGGGCGCAAAGAACGAAGCACTTCAGGTCATCAGCGCAGCCTTGCTGACACCAGAGCCGGTAACGCTATCGAACCTGCCGGATATACGCGATGTGCGCAAACTACTGGACCTGCTTTCGGGCCTGGGAGCCGATGTAGAGTGGCTCCATGGAGATGCGGTCAGGATCACAGCCAGTCGAATCGATATCGACTATGTACTGAGTGAAGACTATGTGCGCGATGCCCAACGTATTAGAGGCTCGGTCATGCTTATAGCTCCGCTGCTCAACCGATTTGGGAGAGCGAGTCTTCCCAAGCCCGGTGGAGATAAGATCGGACGTAGAAGGTTAGATACTCACTTACTCGGCCTCGAAGCGCTAGGCGCTCATTTCGACTTCGATCCCGACCTAAATATCTATGCATTTCGTACGGATGGACTAGCCGGCACCTATCTGCACCTGGACGAAATCAGCGTGACGGGTACTGCCAATGTGGTAATGGGCGCTGTGCTGGCCAAAGGCGAAACAACCATATACAATGCCGCATGCGAGCCCTATGTGCAGCAGCTCTGTCAGATGCTGAACCGGATGGGGGCAAAAATTGAAGGCGTGGGGTCTAATTTACTGCGCATTCAGGGGGTCGAAAGCCTGGGTGGTTGCGAACATCGATTGCTACCCGATATGATCGAGATCGGAAGCTTCATCGGCTTGGCTGCCATGACCGGTTCGGAGATCAGGATCAAGAATGTGCGTCGCGATATGCTCGGCATTATTCCGCGCACCTTCGAACGCATGGGTATACAAATGGAATATCCCGATGACGATATCTACATCCCGGCTCAGGATAATTATGAAATTCAGACTTTCATAGATGGTAGCATCCTGACCATATACGATGCACCCTGGCCCGGTTTCACACCTGACTTGATTAGTATTTGCCTGGTTACAGCCATACAAGCCAAAGGCTCTGTCTTGATACACCAAAAGATGTTTGAGAGCAGGCTTTTCTTCGTAGACAAGCTTATAGATATGGGTGCTCAGATCGTATTGTGTGATCCACATCGGGCCACCATCATTGGTATGGACAAACGGCAGCCCTTGCGCGGCATTCGAATGACTTCACCCGATATCCGTGCGGGCGTTTCCCTACTTATCGCGGCCCTAAGCGCAGAAGGTACTAGTCAGATCGATAATATCCATCAGATAGACCGTGGCTACCAACGGATCGATGAGCGATTGAACGCCATTGGCGCGAGCATAAGAAGAGAGTAAACAAGGCCATCAAATTTACAGCAACACAAAAACTAATTCTTTTTTTCAGGTGTTAGCTGAAAAAAAGAATTCAAATGGGCTATTTAAAAGTCCCAAAAGGCAGTGATTTTATCACTCCGCTTCAGCTGCGCAAGCGATATGGGAAGTATGATCCCAATGTATTCAAGCGCTGGCAGGAGGAGGGAAAAGTGGAAAAGATCAGGAATGGGTTGTATTTGTCCTCGTCATTCGAGCATTACTCGGAAGTAGACACTTTTAAAATTGCTAACCGCCTCTACGAACCCTCGTATATTTCTCTACTAACAGCTCTTTCTCATTATGGCTTTATTCCAGAGTATGTAGTTGAATTTCAATCAATTTCAACTCGTAAAAGCAATAAATTTTCATATAGAAGAGATAGGTTTTCCTATCATAAGGTTAAACCTGAATTGTTTTTTGGGTACACAGAATATCACATTAGAGGGGGTAAATACAGATTGGCGAAGCCAGAGAAAGCACTACTAGACCTCGCCTATTTAGAGCCTCAATTTTCCGATTCAGCATGGCTTGAGGAAATGCGCTTCGATCCGATCGAGCTAGCAGAGAGCATTGACTGGAGTAAGATGTTTTTGTATAGCCATACTTTCAATTCAAAAACTGTAGATCAACGTATTGGTCTTCTACTAAATGTCTATGACCTATGATGGAGATGGAAGATATTCTTCAGGAGTTTCCTAAAACCCTACATCAAAAAAAAGCATTTGCCCTGCGGGAATACTTGCAACACGAAATCCTCAAGGCCATTTTTGAAAGTAAACACGCCTTAAAGTTCACCTTCCTAGGGGGTACTTGCCTTCATTTAGTCTATGGCACAGAACGGTTTTCCGAAGATCTGGACTTCGACAATGTGGGACTTACCGAAGAAGAGTTTGAAGAAACTGGTGCCATTGTAAAGCGGTGGCTTGAACTGCTCGGTTACCAAGTCGACATTCGGTTTATTTACAAAGGGGCTTTTCATTGCAATGTGCGGTTTCCAGGCTTGTTATATGACTACAAGCTAAGCGGCCATAAAGAAGCCAAATTGCTTATTAAACTCGATACGGAAAAGCAGCATTTTGAATATGACAGAGAACTTGTTCGATTGCGCAAATTCGGAGTCGATACTGAAATTTTTGCCACCCCTCTCCATTTGCTGTGTAGTCAAAAAATAAGCGCTGCGCTAGGTCGAAAAAGGGCAAAAGGCAGAGATTATTACGATCTGTGGTGGTTGCTTCAGCGCACTTCTCCCAATTACGACTACCTGACACAGAAGTTTGACATTTCTGATGCTAAAAGCCTCAATGATCGCATATCTGCCAGATTGGCTGAACTCGACTTCGATCAGCTGGCAGCTGATGTAGCCCCTTTCCTTTTCAATGAAAAAGATATTGAGGCTGTCCGTCAGTTTCCTTCATTCTGGAAATCGTGGACGCTCTCAAATGGTTGAAAACCCGCCTAGCCATCAGAATCACCCAACCTTCCCACTACCCTGCTCGTTCCCTCTTCATGCATTTAGACCATATCGGTATAGCGGTAGCTGACCTGGAAGCTACCAATGAACTCATCGAGCGCTTACTGGGACGAGCACACTACAAAATCGAGAACGTTGAAGAGCAAGGCGTAAGCACCTCTTTCTTTACCGCCGGAGAAACCGGTGAAGCCAAGATAGAACTAGTAGGTGGTGTAAGAGCGGGTAACGCCATAGACAAGTTCATCGGTAAGCGTGGGCAGGGACTGCACCATCTTGCCTTTAAAGTTGATGATATTGAGGCCGAACTGGAACGGTTGAAAACGGCGGGGTTTGACGTCTTACCCGGCTATCCGAGTCTCGGTGCAGATAGTATGCGGGTCGCTTTTTTGCATCCCCGCAGCACGTCTGGTGTGCTGGTAGAAATTTGCCAACCTATTGAAGCCAATGCAGTATGAGTCCGCAGGAGCGTAGGCTCATACTGGTTTTAGCGACCATCCAGTTCTGTCACATCGTCGATTTTATGATCATCATGCCACTGGGCAAAACGCTGATCGACGCTTTCGACATAACGCCCTGGCAGTTTAACCTTTTAGTGGCCGTCTACGCGCTCTCTGCATTCGTGAGCGGCCTGATCGCGGCCCTTTTTATCGATAAATTTGGTCGCAGGCAGGCACTAGTCGTTTTATTTACGGGCTTTACCTTGGGTACCATCGCATGTGGCCTGGCCCCCACCTATTTTACGCTAGTAGCCGCCAGGGGGCTCACGGGCTTGTTTGGTGGTATCTTGTCAGCCTTGGTCCTGGCCATAGTCGGCGATGTGTTTCCACTCAAAAGGCGGGGAACAGCCATGGGCTGGGTGATGACGGCCTTCAGTGCTGCATCAGTAGTCGGTGTTCCCTCTGGAATTGCATTGGCTGCCCTGGGTGGATGGCGTATGCCTTTTTACATCATCGGCGGCTTATCAGTATTGGTACTTCTTGGTATACCACAGCTAGTACCCAAGCTGCAAGGACATCTCAGCAAACCAGATGACTCAAACCTAGTGCCTAATCCTGAAGGGTCAAAAGCTACAAAAGCCGATCTCTTTGCGCCTTTTACATCTGTATTCTCCAATCGAAACCAACGGGCAGCTCTACTCTTTTCCATAACACTCATGCTGGGCCATTTCACCGTCATTCCCAATCTGGCGACCTATATGGAGGTCAATGTCGGCTTTACAGTAGGGCAGTTATCATACCTCTACGGCGTAGGTGGCTTGCTGACCGTTGTACTATTGCCCACCTTTGGCAAGCTAGCAGATCGATATGGCAATTTGCGCATTTTCACCTACGCTACAATTGGTGCGGTTTTCTCCATATTTACCATTACCAACCTGCCCCAGGTCGGCATTCCTATGGCGCTGGTAGCCAGTAGTAGCTACTTCGTTGTGGCTAGTGGACGAAATGTGCCAGCTAACACGCTAATTACCTCTGTCGTAGAGCCGCAAAATCGCGGAAGTTTCATGACCATCCGCCAGTCTATCAATGAAGCAGGCCTTTTTCTTTGCAGCATCATCAGTGGTGCTATTATTGCCGAAGCACCCGACGGCAGTCTCATGCACTATGAGTGGGTGGGGTATGTGGCAATCTTTATGAGCGTAGTAGCCCTTAGGTTGGGGGGAAGAGTGAAGGAAGTCGCTTAATTTTTTTGGACTTCCGCAGGTCGAGAGTCATACGATGATACCTAACTTAGCCCTCCATGATTCATCCTCTACCCGACCCCACTTCTTTCCTGACGGAGGTTTTCGACCAACTGGCTGAGCTAAAGCTCGATGTATCTGCTCTTTCCGTAGACCATCTTTGCTATCGGGTAGAAAGTATGCGGAGATACTTCGAACTGCGTGAAGCTATAGCAGCTAGTGGGCATCAATTGATCAATGAGTCCGTTGTGAATGGCCGGCTCATCAGTTGTTTTCGGCTGTCAGCACCAATCATTTTTCAAAACCGGGAAATTCCCTTACTCGAATTGCCAGCCCCAAAAGCGGGCAGTCATTATGTAGAGGGCTATGAACATTTGGAGTTCGTTGTCGGGTCGAAGCTAGAGGAGTGGCAGCAGAAGCTACTAGCCATTGAAAATCAAGAAAAACTTAAAAAAGATATTTCTAAAGGTAGTGGCGAGATGGAGCAATTCGAGGAAAATTCCGACCTGCGGAAGTCTACATTCAATCCAAGTATCTCCCTAAAACTGGGTAAAGGACTTCGGGTAAAATTTCACGAACGTCCCCTCGACGAGGTCATTGCCTTTGAACAAGAAACTGATATCTTGCCCCCAACAAACATCGCCATTTTCGTATCGGGCACGGGGAGTAACGCTAGAGTGATGATCGACCGATTTAAAGATCATAACCGCATTCGGGTCGCACTGCTGGTCAGTAATAAACGAAAAGCACCAGCTTTGATGATGGCTGCCGAACGTGGTGTGCCTACCCTAGTCGTGGGTAGAAACCAATTTTACGACCAGCCCGATTTTTTACTAAACGAACTAGGCAGATTCCATATTCAGTTTATTGTGCTGGCAGGCTTTCTCTGGCTTATACCTGCTTATTTGATTAGGGCTTATCCTAAAAAGATGGTCAATATTCATCCGGCACTGCTCCCTAAATACGGTGGCAAGGGGATGTATGGCATGCATGTACACCGGGCCGTTGCTGAGGCTGGCGAGACTGAAAGTGGCCTGAGCATCCACTATGTCAACGAACAATACGATGAGGGGAATATCATATTTCAGGCCCGCACAAGGCTACTTCCCGAAGATGGCCCGGAAGAGATAGCGTCCAAAGTGCTTAAACTAGAGCACGAGCACTATGGCCAGATTGTAGAAGACATAATCACCGGATAGCACCCAAATTTTTGCAAAAAATATAGGTTTTCATAGAGGTTTGCTCTTGAATACTGCTGCAATTTTGCGAAGAACCTAAATCCATTTAGATATGCTTCGCATGCTTTTCTGCTGCCTGGGTGCAGCCATTACCCTATCCTTTACTCATGCTCAAACCAATGTCTGGCTAGGCGGTACCGGTCAATGGACTGATGCATCAAGATGGTCTCTGAACCAAGTGCCCAATGGAAATCACGATGTAGAGATACCAAACGGATCTAACGTAGCGATATCCGGTGGTCAGGCCAGGGCAGCTTCTGTTGAAATTTCCAGTTTAGCCACTCTAAATATTCTAAATACAAGTTCCTTATTCATTGGGCGCCCCAGCAATACCGGGATCAACAACTTTGGAACCCTAAACATAAGTGGCAGATTGGACATACGCCACAGCACAATCAACAACAGTGCAACTGCAATTATAAATAACGGAACAATTTCAGTCAATACTTCCGGCAGATTGTTTATCAATCAGATTAATACTGGCATCTACAACTATGGGCTTTTAGATAATAACGGCCGAATATTTTGTGATCGAGGAGAAACAGGTTTAGTTATTTTTGATAACAGCCAATTTATAAATAGATCATCCGGTTTTGTCAGACTTAGATTTATTCGCGAACTTGGTATATCTACAGATGCTGCTGCAGCATTTACCAACCAAGGGCACTTACTGTTGGGGAACGGCAATCAGAATTTTGGCTTGATTATTCGATGCCAGTTAGAAAATACTCAAAGCGGTCTTATCACCCTGAATCATACCGACAACATATTATTGCTCGTTACTGGCTATCAAGCTCACCTCATCAATCGTGGCCAACTACAATTTAATGGCACCGGCAACAATGGAACAGGCATGCGGGTCGATTTAGGAGGGCGAATGACAAATACATCAACTGCTCGAATAGAATTTAGCAGTAATAATCAATTAGACCAATGTTTGGTCGTGGCTAGTGGAGGAAGATTGGATAATTTTGGACAGGTAGAAGTACATGCAAATGGAGATATGGGGGTGAAGGTAATTGGATCCATGTCCAATACAAACCAGTTACAAGTAACAGGAGCTCCACAGATTGCCTTATTAAATATAAACGGGCCCGGCTCTTATTTCCTCAATCTGGGTGGTCGTACCGATCTGACTCATACAGCAGGAGGCAAAGCACTTGAAATATTCTCTAGCTCGGAGCTCATAAATGACGATTGTGGCACCATGAATATAAATGGGGATATCTTCTTTGGCTTTACTGGTCAATTAGAAAATCAACAAGCCTGGTTTAACCACTATTCTGGGGAAATATCATCCAACTCTTCCTTTGACATCACAAATAGTGGATTATACTTCGATGGAGACGACGCTATGGCGAATGCAACTAGCATGAACCTTACAAATGGAGCTTTAATACTTAGACTGCAAGACTACCAGCCCACTTCGGGAAGTTTCCGAAACAACGTTTTCAGGCGAAATCCAAATTCAAACGTGACTGCAGCACCTACCTGGCGAGCACTTCAAACGGGTGGACAAGTATTAGCTAATTACAACCAAACGACTAACCAGGTCAGTTTTATCAACAATTTACCATCGGATATAAATGCCATGTATACGCAAGTCAATCTCCCAGGATGTGGCAGCAATATTTATGAGATTGGCTTTACTCAGGCTTCTCCCCGCATCGTTCCGATTTCCTCGCCTGATTTCAATCAGGTATCATCTGATAGTGATTTGATGGTCTACCCTAATCCGGTTCAAGACCAGATCAACATCCGACTACATTCGCCAGTTGATCAAGATGTGTCTATTAAGCTGTACGACATCCAGGGTAGAGAAATGGCGTTTTGGGCCAGTACGGCAGGTCGGAATCAAATTGAGCTTCCAAGACCAGCTCATGCTGTATCTGGCATCCATATCTTACAATTAATATATGCCGATGGGCGTATCGATCAAAAGCGACTCGTATTAGAGTAAAACCACATGAGTCATCCCGAACTTTGAGCCCAGAAAGTAAATAGGGCCAAGGCGACGGCAGCTCTAAATCTGTAGAGCGGTATCGAAGCATTTCGGTACCGCTCTCCTGTTCTATGGCAAAACCTTCTCATTAAGACATTCGTAAAACCAGAGTGATGGCGCAGTAATCGAAGCAGGAAGTCATAAGCCAGAGCA